>JADHRU010000026.1 GCA_016777265.1 Synechococcus sp. BS30m-G31 | reverse complement strand
TTGCAGTGGTCGCCCTGCAGGGGAGAGCAATTCGAGGGTGACGGGAACCTCCCCTTCCAGCACGTGAGGGCCTTGCTTTCCGCCAAACATCTCTTGCAATTTCACGGGGAGAACAACCTCCTCATCGTCGTAACGCAACATGGCTTGCCGTCCGGAGGGAATCGCAATGCGTTGCGGTAGAAGCTGATCGAGACGTTGTCGCTCAGGCCAGCTCAGGTCTCCCCACAAGGCCTCGTCCAACATCGCTGAAGAAACATCGCGCCAGCTTTGGCAGCCCAGCAGGGACGCTTCGAGCCAAGCGGTGTCATGGAGCAGGGTGTCCGTGTCTCGTGCTGGCCAGGGCTGGCCGTAATGGCGGTGCATCCAGCTGAGCCGTTGTCTCAGCTGTTGATTGAACGCAGTCCATGGCAGCGCTTCGAGACTGCCTGCTGCTTGTAAAGCCTTCAACAGCAAGGCTTGGCATTGTTCAGGGCTTGGTGCGCTCTGGGGTGTCCGGCGCAAGACAAGGTCTCCAAGTTTGAGCAATCGTTCTGCTTTGACTTGTTGTCGAGACGTATCCCAGCTCACACTGTCGATCCAGGTGCCCTCACGCTCCCCGATGTCTTCAAGCAGGGAGGGATCGAGGGGAATCGCGAGCTGAATCAAGGTGTCGCGCCCTCCTGTATCCACTCGCGCCACAGCAAGGGCAGCACTTCCCCGCAGTGGGTCTTGGGGCGAAAGGACGGCCCCGCGTCCCTGGCGTAAGAGGTAGCGCCCCGCTTGGCCAGGCCTTTCTTGGGCTAACCATTGTGGAAAAGCACGTAACACCAGTTCAGCCGCATTCGGGCGACGGTTGTGTTCCGGTGTCGCTGGACCGAGGCGATCGAGTTGCTGGTGGAGTTGCCGACTGCGTTCACGAAGGGATCGGTGTTGGCCAATCACCCTGAGTCGTGCTTCGAGATCGCAGCCTGCGTCGCGACCGGCGAGGGGATCACGCTCGCTCAGCAGCGCCGCTAAGTCGCAACCGAGTTGGGAACAGCCGCGGCCTCGGGCCTCCAGCATCAACAGCCCAAGGCGTGGGTGAACCCCCAATGTGGAAAGTTGTCGCCCGAGAGAGCTGAGCTGCCCATTGGGCTGCAGCAGACCCAAGGCTTGGAGGTCTGAAAGCCCTTCCTGCATCGCTGCTTGCGGAGGAGCATCGAGCCAGGGCAGGTCCTTGCCCAGACCCGCTCCCCACTGGGCGAGCTCCATCAAAATGGGTTGGGGATCTGCCAGAAGGAGCTCAGGTGGGCTGAAATTAGGCCGGCGTTGTTGCTCGGCGAGCGACCACAGACGCACGCATTGCCCGGGGCTTTGACGGCCAGCTCTGCCTCGACGCTGTTCGGCGCTTGCCAGGCTGCTGGGAACAGTTTCTAAGCCCTCCATGCCGGTGTTTGGGTCGTAGCGGAGCTGTCGACTGAGTCCGCTATCGATCACAACCCGAACGCCGTCGATCGTGATTGAGCTTTCGGCAATTCCACTGGCCAAGATCACGGTGCCGTCATGCTCCGGACCGCAACGCCGCAAGGCAGCGCTTTGGCTTTCGAGGGGAAGTTGCCCGTGAAGGATGGCAATGCGCCAACGTTGCAGCGCATTGGCCTCGCTGAGCAGGGTGCGGCAGCGTTCGATCTCACGCAGGCCTGGGAGGAAAACCAACGCCCCGCTGCCCTGCGGCAACGTCAGGGCATGGTTTTCAAGGGCACGCAGCACCTGACGGGGGAGGGATTCGTTCTCCCGTGCTCTTTGGTGATGGGTTTCGACGGGATAACAACGCCCCGCACTTTCTAAAACGACGGCTTGGGGAAGCCGGTCGCGCAAATCCGAAAGATCCAGGGTTGCCGACATCAGCACCAAGGCCAAGTCGGGGCGCAGCACTGGTATGGCTTCCCTTAGGAGTGCAAGGGCGAGATCTGCATCTTTGCGGCGCTCATGGAATTCATCGAAGAGAACGCACGACACCCCCTCAAGCGAAGGATCCGCTTGAAGACGTCGAAGAAAAAGCCCGTCAGTGACCACTTCGACCTGGGTCTTGGCAGAACGTTTCTGCTCCCCGCGCATGGCGTAGCCAATGCGTTGGCCTAGCGGCTCAGCCAGTGATTCAGCCAGTCGCGTGGCCGCTGCTCGTGTGGCTAACCGACGTGGTTCAACCATCAACACGCGTCCTGATCGCGTGATTTCGGCACCCATGGGTGTCAGGGCACCAATTAAGGCCAAAGGAACGCGCGTGGTTTTCCCTGCTCCTGGAGGTGCCTGAAGGAGCAAGGTGCTTCCGGGTTTGATCTGCTGGCAGATCGTTGGAAGCAGCGGATCAATTGGAAAATCCGTCAAGCCGTCTGGGGACCCATCGACACGGAGAGGTTGCCCATGATCGAATTTTGAGAGAGGGATGGAATTGTTTTAGACCTCGGCTTGGTCAGTTGTCTGTTGTCATTCGCGCGCCTTTACACGTGCGAATCCGTTCATCTAATCCACTCACCTAACCCACTCACCTAATCAACGGTTTGATGCGCTGGGACCGTTAACGCACATGGTGGGTGCCATCGACTGGGTGGTACTCCTCACCGGTGAGTTCTTCGAACACAATCGCCGGAAGGCCCGTTTCAAACATGGTTTGCAGGGCTTCTTTGAGATATGGGTTCCAGCCACCAGTGCTGACTTGGCCATGGCGCACGGTCCAGTCCCAAGTGCCCTGTAGATCCCGTGGAATTCGACCTTCCCGGTCACGTCGTGCCACCAGGTCGAGCGATTCAACAATCCCCACGATGATTGGGTCTTTGCCATAAGCCGGCGTGACACTCAATTCCAAGCGAACCGGATCCTCTTTGACCAGTCGCAATCGGAACCTGGGAGGCAATTTCATGCCCTTCATCACCGCGGCGACGATGCGTGTTCTTTGATCCACTCGGACGACCCCTGATCGACTCCTGTTTACCAACTTATTCAGTGCCGTGCCCTTGGGTCTCGGTTTCCCCGTCATCGTTGCCGCTAAAGCGAACGGTCAGTAGGTCTTCGTTGGTAATGCGCCCATCGCTGTCCAGCAGTTCGGGATGCACGGTGAGGCGTCCAGTGCGGTCATTCGGTTCGCTGATAGGGCCGCTCGCTGCACGGAATCCCTTGCCCATCACGCGGAAGGCTTGCCAAAGCAGGGCTACCAAAATTGTCCCGTAGAAGAGGGGAAACAGAGCGCTGAGCATCGTTGAGCCAGATCGTTCCGACACCCTCATCCTGGCCTGAAGTGGGCACGGGTTGCACTCAGTCACAGGTCAAATTTCATCTTCCCTGGCTTCCTTTCGCTGAAATGCGTAGCGTCAGCGCAATGTCAGTCAGGGATGGTCGCGGTGTCAGATCGCACGCGCTCTTTTGTTACGTCTGCGTTGGTTGGAGGTGCATTGGCGAGCGGGATGTCGGTGCTCCCACTGCTCGTCCCACACCCTCCTGTCAGTGCCCGTGAGGTTTTTCCCCGTACATCCTTCGTGGCATCAGCGGTGAAACGCAGTGGACCTGCGGTTGTCACCCTGGAAACGTCCCGGACGATGCAAAGCCCCAACCTGTCGGGGTTGCCGGAGGGCATCCGGCTCAATCCGTTGTTTCGGAACTTCTTTGGAGTGCCTGGGGGGGCTCCATCGCGTCCACGGGTGCAGCGAGGTCAAGGCAGTGGAGTGTTGTTTGATTCCCAGGGACTGCTCCTGACGAATGCCCACGTCGTTGAGGGGGCAGAAGAGCTCTCGGTTGGTTTGTCGGATGGACGTCGTGTGAGGGGACGGGTCATTGGTACAGACCGCCTTACTGACTTGGCAGTTGTTCGCTTGGAGGGCGAAGGTTTGTGGCCAGTCGCCGTTCTCGGAAACTCCGATCGTCTCAATGTTGGGGATTGGGCGATTGCTGTTGGCAATCCCTATGGATTGGAAAACACGGTGACACTCGGCATCATCAGCAATTTGAATCGAAACGTGTCACAGCTTGGGATCTCAGGCAAGCGTCTCGATCTCATCCAAACGGATGCGGCGATTAACCCTGGAAATTCTGGAGGCCCGCTGCTGAATGCCGAGGGCGAGGTGATCGGCATCAACACCCTGGTGCGTTCCGGGCCTGGCGCAGGCTTGGGTTTTGCGATCCCGATCAATCGTGCGAAAGCCATCGCCTCCCAATTGGTGGCCACGGGAAAGGCACGACACCCTGTGATTGGGATTGGATTGTCGCGGGTCCCAGCAGATCGTCCGGGCGGACCTGCGCCGAGTGGTGCCGTGATTCGGTCGATTCAAAAGATGGGTCCAGCTGACCAGGCTGGGCTGCAAGTGGACGATGTCATCACTGCAGTTGATGGACAAGCCGTTGAAGGACCAGCCGCCGTCGTGAGTGCGATTGAGCGGCGTGGTGTGGGAGAAACCGTGATCCTTCAAATCCGCCGAGGTAACGATCAAATGGATGTTCGAGTCAAGCCCGTCGATTTGTCGTCTTTTGATCGGAGCTGATGGGGCCGAAGACCTGGAAGTGGCTAGCTGACGCGATCGAGATCAGTCCTCGTCGGAATCGCGTAACTGCTCAACACAGCGCGTGATGCATTCGCCGTCATCCAAAGAGCATGTTGTGATGCACTCGAAATAGGTTTCGACAGCGTCCCAGGTTTGCTCGTGGGGTTGCGACGCCGTCATGGATGAGGCAATGCCGGGGGTGGAGGAGAAAGGACCTAGAGCCATTGCCATCGCGTCTACGGTTGAGTTTTGTCAGCTTATGCACATCATTTGATTCGGTAAACAGAAATAAGTCTTCCTGCCTAAGAGTCTGTGAACTTTTCACCAAGTGGGCGTGAGACCGAGGTTCAGGCCGACTTTTTCTTTCGAGCGGTACGGCCCTTTTGTTTGTCTTGATTGGCTTTTTTCTTGGCTTCTCGTTGAGCAACCAATTCTTTTTCCAGGGCGTTAGCTCTTTCCTCTTGTTTTTTCTCGAGGTAGTAGTTGTAATCGCCCCGATAAAGAACGAGCTCTCCATCACGCAGTTCAACGATTTTGTTGGCGACTCGGGAGATGAAATAGCGGTCGTGGGAGACCAGAAGTGCAGCACCTTCGTAGGCCATTAATGCATCTTCCAGCATCTGTTTAGCGGGGATGTCGAGGTGATTGGTTGGTTCATCCAGCACCAGCAGATTGCAGGGGCTTAGCAGCATTAACGCCAAGGCCAAACGTGCTTTCTCTCCACCGCTGAGTTTGCCAACATCCTTGAAAACACTGTCGTTGCTTAAGCAGAAGCTACCGAGCAAGGAGCGCACCTGGGTTTGCGTCCAGTCGGGAACGGCCTCATACATCGTGTCGATCACGGTTTTGTTGAGGTCGAGCGCTTCCGCTTGGTTTTGCTCGAAATAGCCCGCTATGACGTTGTGTTCGCCGAGCTTGGCGCTGCCTTCATCGGGGCTTTCTGCTCCCATCACAAGGCGCAGCAGTGTCGACTTGCCCGCGCCATTTGGACCAACGAATGCAACGCGGTCGCCACGTTCGACTTCTAGTTCCGCGTCCAAGAACAGAATTTTGTCGCCATAGCTGTGGGTGAGATTCTCGAAAACGGCAACTTGCGCCCCAGATCGTGGGGCTGCTGGGAAGCGAAAGCTTGGCCCGGAAACGCTTTCCACAGGGGCCTCAACCAGCTCAACTTTGTCGAGTTGTTTTTCACGGCTTTTGGCCTGAGTGCTTCGGGTGGCGCTGGCACGGAAGCGATCGATGTAAGCCTGTTGGCTGGCGATTTCTTTCTGCTGGCGTTCAAAGGCCGCTTGAGTCGACTGCTGCTCCAGTTGTTTGAGCTCGAGGTGAGCGGTGTAGTTGCCGAGATAAGAGCGGGAGATGCCGCGTTCCGTTGACACGATTTGGTTGCAGACCCGGTCTAAAAAAGTCCTGTCATGGCTGATCACCACAAGGGCAGCGTTTTGTTCCAGTAGGTACCCCTCGAGCCATTGGATGGTCTCCACATCGAGATGGTTGGTGGGTTCATCCAGGAGCAGCAAGTCAGGGTCTTGCAAAAGAATTTTTCCCAGGGCAATCCGCATCTGCCAACCGCCCGAATAGTCCTTCACCGGCCGTTCGGCACCAGCGGCACTGAAGCCAATGGTCGGAAGCAATTTGTCGATGCGGGCATCGAGTTCGTAGCCGTGTAGACCCTCAAAACGGCTTTGGAGCCGGCCGAGCTCATGAATGAGTTCATCGAGATGATCCGGATCCTCGGCCGCTTTTTCAGACCCCATCTCCTCTTCCACTTCCCGCTGGCGATTGAGAACCGTCGCCGCTTCACCAAAGGCCTGAAAGAGCTCTTCGCGGACGCTCCTCTCGAGGTCGACATCGAATTCCTGTTGGAGATAGGCGATGCGGGGAGAGCCTTGGCGAACCACTTGTCCGCTGCTGGGTTCTTCAAAGCCAGCGATGAGACGCATTTGCGTGGATTTGCCGGCTCCATTCACACCAACGAGGCCAATGCGATCGCCAGGCTTGACCTCCCAGGTCACATTGCGCAGCACTTCGCCGGTGGGATAAATCTTGCTGACTTGCTCGAGTCTCAGCAACGGTCCGGAGCGTGATGCATCCATCATCCCTGTCGGCAAACTGGGAACGTTTCCATGGCTTCGACAACGTGCTGAAACTCGAGCAGTTCGTGGCTCTGGTCGTGGCAGCTGGTCTTGCCATCGTCAGTTACTTGCTGTTCTTCAGTTGGGCTGGTGGCGGTGGCTACCAGCCGCGCCAACCCCGACGTGATGAGGTGTCACGGTTGGGCTGGTCAGCCCCTTTACAGACAGCCCCGTCACAGACAGCTTCTTCACAGACAGCCTCTTCACCCTTAAGGGATCAACGGCGCTTTTAAAGACCGCCTCGGGCTTTCACCAACCATCGATTGCTGTCGTCGTCGTCAAGGCTGGCCAAATGTTGTCGAACATCCTCTGGGGTTACGGGTAGCCCGAGTTGCTCCCCAAGGCCACAAATCGACTCCATCGCGCCACTCGGATCTTGTAAGGCCTGGCGGAACAGGGCTTGTGTTTGTTCTGGGTTGCTGCTGATTTGGGAGTAAAGGGCTGCGGCGTTTGAACTCATCGCGGAGCTGACCACTGCTGGAACGCTATTCAGATCTGCTTGATTCGTCAGGCAGCTTGTTCGAAGCCTTCATCGCGTTGCCCGAGGGCCGAGGCATCTTCCATGCTGCGTGCATCCATGCACAGCACCTTCCTTAGCTGGGCGTAGTTGGCGGCTTGAGAGCCACGGCCTTCCTGAACGGCGGTGTATTCCGCTCGCTGCAAGACGTGGTGAAGGTGCGTGAGCAGATATGTGCTCACCACGGCCGATACGAGCACATCGCTGTTTTCAGGACTGCGTCGTGGACTGCGTGTCCGACTGCGCCGAGGTGCGGTGCTTCGTTGGGATTGCTGTGTGGGCTTTGATTTTGGCGTGGCCTGGCCTGTGGCCTGGGCTCGGGTCTGAGATGTGGTCTGGGTCATGCGCGGAGCACTCCGAGGAGGACCAGTGCCCTCAACATAATCATGGATACTACCCTTGACCACCTCTGTACACTTGCAAGTAACTGAACGTCGTTCTGACGATCCGGTTGTGCCCACTCGACAGACGTCAGCCAGCGGGAAGCCCAAATCCCCTCGGATCCAGGTGGTCCTTCCGGAGGATTTGTGTGCCCGTTTGACCGCCCTTGCTGAGTCGGAGTCGCGGACAGTCAGCAACATGGCGCGTGTGCTGATCCAACAGGGGGTTCAGCGCCACGAGCAGGGTGAGCCCCCTGTCGAAAAGCCCCTCAGCCGGGAGGAACGCTTCCGTTCCGCTCTGGAATCCCAGCAACCTCGTCGACTGCGGGGAGCTCCTCGGCGATTGCGGTTGTATCGGCCTGGCTAGCCAGGGTTCACGACAACGCCGAGAACCGCTTCTCGCCTTGCTCCGGTGATCGATGGTGCGTTGGCGGGATGGTTGCGTTGATGCCACCAGGCCAGCAGCGCAAACACCAAAGCTTCCCGTGCTTCCACTGGAAGACCAATCTCTTGGCTGCTGCTCAAGTGCAGGCCACGGCAGCGCCGTTGCAGTTGATCCATTAGCACTGGGTTGTGGCGCCCCCCTCCAGCCACGATTAACTCCAGAGGACGAATCTGATCGCGTTGCATCAGCTGGTCTAGATCTTGGGCCACTACTGCGGCACTGAAGCTGGTCAATGTGGCGACAGCATCATGGTTGGAACAACCCTGGCCCAAGTTGTTGAGGCGCTGCTGCAAGTTGGCGCGTCCAAACAACTCACGACCTGTTGATTTGGGTGGGGGGGATTGGAAGTACGGCTCCTGCAGCCAACGACGAATGCTTGTTTCATCACTTTGGCCGGCTTTTGCCATGGTTCCGCCACGGTCAAAGTGCAGTGTTCCGTTGCTGAATTGTTGAACGGCGAGATCGATCAGGCTGTTGGCGGGACCGCAATCCCAGCCCTGTACGGGCGCATCGCGTTCGGGGCCACAGCAGGGAGGGATCAACGTGAGATTGGCAATACCGCCCAGATTGAGTAGGGCGCGCCAGCCCGTTGTGCCGCCCAAAAGTGCTGCATCGGCTCTTGGTACTAGAGGTGCGCCTTGACCGCCGAGGGCAAGATCTGCCGCACGAAAGTCGTGCACCACAGGACGCTCCAGCAGTTGAGCGAGGAGTGGAGCTTGCAGAAGCTGCCAGCTGGCACCCCGCTGACGGGACGTTGGGGGGCGGTGCCAAACGGTTTGGCCATGGCATCCAATTAGGACGGCCTCTCCACTGGGATCACAGGATCGTGCGGCCTTGGCTTGGGCTTCTGTAATCGCTTCGGCTAAATCAAGCCACTGCTCCGCACAGCCTGTTTCCCCTTGTCCAGCGCTGACCACCCTGTGCCGTAGGCCCTCGGGGTATGGACTGTGCACATGCCGAATCAGCTCCCATTGCGGGTGGTTTGGCGACCCTCGAAAGTCGGCCAGAACGGCATCTACCCCATCGGCACTGGTGCCGCTCATTAGGCCGAGACAGCGCATGGCTTACATCTTTGGAAGGCGCTGAAGGTCATCGATCAGGCCCATCACCACGAGCAAATGCCCGAGTTCGAGCACATGGGATGCCGGCGGATTCACAGTCAGGCTGCTCGGGTCACCAGCGGCGAGAACGTTGACGCGGAAGTTCTTACGCAGGTTGAGGTCCCGCAGGGATCGCCCAACGAACACGTCCGGAACTTTGATTTCTTCGATGCAGTGCTGCTCGTCTAGCGCGAGTCGCTCCATCAGGTTGGGGCGCACGAGTTCCAGTCCCAGTCGCTCTCCTTGCATCCTTGAGGGAAAGATCACCCGATCGGCACCGACCCGTTTCAGCATTTTTTCGTGCAGGTCACTTGTGGCCCGTGCGATCACCTGCTTGACCCGACTCCCTTCGCTGTCCTTGGCGATCAACGTTGCGGTGATGCTGGCTTCAATGGGTTCGCTAATGGCCACGACAACGGTTCCCATCTCAAGCACCCCAGCCTCTCGAAGGGATTCTTCGTCGGTGCAATCGACCACTCGGGCTTCGACACTGGGCTCCACCTGTCGCAGTTCTTCAATGGCCCGTGCAGACCGATCCACGGCCAGAACATCCGCACCACTTTGGAGCAATTCTCGGCAAACCGCGATGCCAAAACGTCCCACTCCAATAATGGCGAAGCCGAGTCGTTCGCTGCCTTGTAACGGGCTCCAATGCCACCACTCCTTCATGGCTTAGAGGCGCTTGAGTTGCACTCAGACATACAGGTCTTCGCGGGGGTAACCAACCCGATTCTGGCGTTGGATGTGGATTTGCTCTCGAGTTGCGGCTTCCCAGATTGCGCTAAGCAGCAAAAGGATGCCGAGACGACCCACAAACATGCCCAGCAGGAGCACGGCTTGTCCGAATCGACTGAGTTCTGCCGTGACCCCTAGATCGAGTCCCACTGTTGCGAAAGCCGATATGCACGTGAACAACATCTCCAAAAATGTGAATGAGTCTTCGCCATTGAGGTTGCTGCTAACACTGATCAACAGGGCCATCGTCAGCACAAACAGAAGCGACGCAACGGTGATCCCAACCGCCCGTAGCACCACCTTGTCTGCAATCTCACGGTTGCGAATCACCACGGCGTCCCGTCCCCGCAGGGTGGAGCGGGTGGCTGCCATCAGTGCTGCCACCGTTGTTGTTTTGATGCCACCGCCTGTTCCGCCAGGACTGGCGCCAATGAACATCAAGGTCATCAGCAGCAACAAACCGGATTCGGTGATGTTCTCCAAAGACAGCGGAACGGTGGTGAAGCCAGCCGTGCGGGCTGTGACGGATTCAAAGAGGGCCGTCATCCAGCGCTCCGACCATGTCATTTCAATAAACACCCCGCCCATGTTCAGCCACTCGGTCATGGCGAGGCCCAGGGTCCCAAAACCAATCAGAAGAAATGAGGTGCGCAACACCAGTCGTGAATGAAGGCTGAGACGTCGACGGCCGCGGCCGCGGCGAAATCCTTGAGTTGCCAGGTCACTGGTCACTCTCCAGCCCAGTCCTCCCGTGATGATGAGCACCATCACCACTCCATTCACCACAGGATTGGCGTTGTACCGCTCCAGGCTGTCTGACCAAAGCCCAAAGCCAGCATTGTTGTAAGCAGAGATGCTGTGGAACACCGCGGCCCACAACCGTTCCCCACGATTGGGAATGTCGTCGAATCCGTAGTTGTAGAGCACCAAAGCACCCAACAAAATCACCACAAGGGCGGTGAGGATGATGGCGCGAAAGGTGCTTCCGACTCCTCCTACACCAAATTCGTCGAGGGTTTGGCCACGGTCCAATCGACGGCGTAGGGCTGTGCCATGCATCACAAACCCTTGAAGGAAGGTGGTGATGGCCATTAAGCCAAGCCCCCCCGTCAGGATCATCAGAGCCAAAACCACCTGGCCAAAGGCGGTGAGATCCACACCGATATCAATGATGGAAAGTCCCGTGACGGTGATGGCCGATGTCGCTGTGAACAGCGCTTCCCAAAGTCCAACGCGGCTGGTGGAACACAGCGGTGTTGCTAGTAGGAGTGTTCCGAGAAACACCACCAGCAAACCAGTCACAACGGTGAACTGCGGCACGGTGAGGCGTAGGCGCCACCGCTGGCTTCGCTCAATGGCCTTTCGGATGGGCAAGGGCTATGCCTCAGTGCGACCAGTGTTAGTCAGGATCAGCCGTAATGCCAAAGGATCAGCGCAGGGATCAATGCGGTCATGATCAATGTGAGTCCTAAGCCATAGCGAGTCACATCGAGGAACCGATACCTGCCTGGGCCGAACACCATCAGGTTGGTTTGATATCCCACGGGGGTGAGAAATGATTGGCTTGCCCCAAACAACACGGTGATTAACAGAGCGAAAGGGGACAGCCCGAGGGCTGGAGCCAGTTGCACGGCCACCGGGGCCAACAGGGCGACCGAAGCGGCGTTGCTCATGACTTGGGTGAGAAGGGTGGTTCCAAGGAAGATCACCACGAGGGCGTAATAAATCGGCCAGCCATCAAGCCACTGCTGGACTCCAGCGGCCAGGGCATCGGCGAGGCCTGTGGTTTGCAGCGCCACACTGAAGCTGGTGAGGGAACCAAGCAGCAAAATCACATCGAGGCGGATCGAACGTTGCAGTTCCCCAAGGCGTAAGCATCCCGTCGCCACCACCGCCACCATGGCGAGCAGCACGGCCGCGACTAGCGGGATGGGGGTGATGGTGGGCAGCACCAGCATGAGGATGGCGATGCCGATGGCGACTGGTTTGCGACCAACCGTGGGCAGGTCGTCTTCCAGTCGGTCGAGCACCAATAGGTCATTGCTTGCTTGGAGGCCGCGGATTGAATCGAACGGCGCCTGTAAAAGCAACACATCGCCCTCTCGGAGCACCACTTGGCCCAGCCGTTCTTGAACGGTTTCTTGGCCGCGGCGTAGCGCTAAAACGGTGGCGTTGTGCCGTTGCCTGAACCGCAGTTCCCGCAGGCTGGCTCCGGCAAGGGTAGACCCTGCGGGTAGCAAAACTTCCACAGTTTTCTGGCCACTAACCTGGTTGGAATTCAGGCTGGAGCCAGCGTTTTGCCCTTGGGTTGTCAGTTGCACTGTGTGGTCTTGTTGAAGACGCAGTAGGTCGTCTCGCGTGACTCGCAACAACAGGTGATCGCCTGATTCCAAGCGACGATCAGCCAAGGGGGGAAGGAGCCGTTCCCCCCCCCGTTGGATTTCAAGGACGTCGACATCAAATCGGCGTTGAAGACGACTATTCAACAGTGATCGACCGACCAATTCTGAGGCGGAGGGGATGGTGACCTCGGTGCAGTACCCGCTGCGTTGGGGGCTCAAATCGTCGAGATCATTGCCGCGGTCTGGAAGCAGGGCACGGGGCGCCAACACCAAATAGAGCGCACCGACAAGCCAAACGGGCAGGCTGATCAGCGTGAAGGTGAACAACTCAAACGACCCATAGCCCAGTTGCTGGCTGATGTCGCTCACCAGAAGATTCACTGAGCTGCCCAACAGCGTGAGCGTTCCCCCCAGCACGGTGGAGAACGACAAGGGAAGCAGCACCCTTGATGGTGAAATTCCACGGCGATGGCACCAGTTCTCAACGACCGGAAGCAGGGATGCCACAACGGGTGTGTTGGGGACCACCCCTGAAACGGGTGCAATCACAAAGGCCATGAGCGCGACCAGCCGCCTTGGAGATCGGATCCGCTCTGAGGCAATTAAGCCTCGCAATCGATCGAGGGCTCCACTTTTGAATAAGGCCGCTGATACTGGGAAGAGTCCAAGCAGGGTGATTAGGGCCGGACTACCAAAGCCAACCAGGGCTTCTTGCGGGCTGAGAACTCCACATGCCAGTAGCAGCCCCAGGCTCAGCAATCCGGTTAACTCTGGGGCTAAAGCTCCAGTGATGAACAGAACCACAGCGAGTCCGAGCACCGTCAACGTGATCAAAGCGTGCGGTGTCTGAAGCGCGCTGATCAACTCGGTCATGGCGCCAGATCGCTGGTCGTCGTCGTTGTGGATTCTGCATCGGAATCAAAAAATTGTTCGCGCAGCCAGTCTTGAAGGCCCTGCAGACCATCACCCCGAACAGCGGAGAGAAACAGTGCATCGGGTTCCTGCTCGCGAATGGAGTGAATCGCTTCGAGGTCGCAGCGGTCGATCTGATTGGCCACCACGCGACGCAGGGCCGAACTCCCCAAGGAATCAAGCAAGCGATGCACGGTGCTGAGCTGACCAATCCAGTCAGGATCAGCAAGATCAACAACGATCAGCAAGAGATCGGCATCCAGGGCTTCTTCGAGGGTGGCGCGAAAGGCTTCCACCAAAGGTTTGGGGAGGTCGCGAATGAACCCCACCGTGTCGGTGAGCAACATGCGTTGGGGCCGTTCCCCAGGGCGAGGCAGGTCGAGCTTGCGGGTTGTGGGGTCGAGGGTGGCGAACAATTTGTTTTCAGCTAATACGCGATCGCTTTCCCGTTGTCCGCACAGGGCATTGAGCAGACTCGACTTGCCTGCATTGGTGTACCCAACCAAAGCAACCCGTGGCAGGCCTCGCCGTTGATCGCGGAGACGGCTGCGATGGGCTTGTAGTTGTTGTTGCTCCCGCAGAAGTCGTTCGATTCTTCGACTGATCGCTCGACGGTCTTTTTCCAGCTGGGTTTCACCAGGCCCTCGGGTGCCAATGCCTCCCCCTTGGCGCGACATGCTTTGGCCTCGGCCTAGAAGCCGGGGGAGTCGGTAGCGCAATTGGGCGAGTTCCACCTGCAGGCGTCCTGCAGCACTGCCTGCCCTCTGGGCAAAAATGTCGAGGATGAGCTCGCTGCGGTCTGAAACCGGGCAGTTCACAAAGCGTTCAATGTTGCGTGCTTGAACCGGGGTGAGTTCACGATCCGTGATCACCAGCGAAGCACCGTTTCGACGCACCTCTAGGGCGGCCTCTTGGAGTTTCCCTTTCCCCCAAAGGGTTTGGGGATTGGTGCTGCCGCTTTTTTGGCTCATCACAGCGACAGGTTGACCGCCTGCACTGCGAACGAGTCCTTCCAGTTCGGCCAATTCACGTTCGCTTTCGCACGAATCGTGGCCGATCAGGGTGAGTAAGAGCACGCGTTCCATGCCCTGGGCGGCCACGGCGATGGGTTGGGAGCGTTCGTCCTCCAACTCGCGTTCGCAGAGCTCCCGCAGGTCTCCCGTCTCTTGGTGGCACCAGCCATCCGATTCCTTGGAATCGGGATAGAGAATTTCGGCCGTTCGGATCCCATCGGCGCCGGGTTTTGGGGCAAAGCGCAACCATTGCCGAGGTGCGATGTCCAGCGCCACGACGGCATCGGCCGGATCTGAATTCAAACCATCTCTGCAAAACGGGCAACTCACCAGTCGCCAACCGCCGCTTTGGCGACGGGGTGCCTTGGGGAGGTGGTTCAGCGGGGAGTCGTTGCCCGAGAGCGGGCCGAGCCACAGCAGTCGGCACAGGCCACGACCATCAATGATCAAATGCAGTGGGGTCTTGAGTTCCAACACAAGCTCACTCAGGCGCTCCAGGGTGAGCAGCTCGAGGCCGTCCTCTGGATGGCGGCGTTGACTGAGGCGATCGAGCTGACGCTCTTGGCTGCGACGCAGGCCTTTGGTGCGGCCACCGAGATGCGCTTGTTTCAACGGTTCAGCAACCAGGCACCGGCGGAACGAACACCCACCGATAGGCCAGGCATACGTGTGAGATAGGCCGCTCGACGAAGTTGAAAGGCGAGAGGTCCTGCGAGGGTGATTCCAAGCCCAGTCAGGGTGGCGTCTCCGATGCCGAGGCTGAGCATTTCGCCTTGATCATTGAATTCAAAGGTCGGCGGCTCTTCGCCAGCTTGCAGTGCAGCAATGGCAGTGCCGACGGCTTCTCCCTGCTGCATCGCGACCTGGGCATTCGCTGGGACCGGGTGATCGGCATTGATCGCAAGATCACCGATGGCGAACACATCAGGGCTGTCTTGGAGCCGCAGATCAGCGTTGACGGCTAGGTGGCCTCGATGCAATTTGGGGAGTGGCTGGAGGGAAGGCACATTGGCTTGACTGCCTGCAGTCCAGATCAAACCCTGGTGCTGAATCTCCTCCCCTTCGGAGAACACCACCCGATCGGCCTCAACCCGTGCCACATCCTTATTTGTGTGGAGGCAAACGTCTTTCCTCTCAAGGGCAGCACTGGCGCGTTCTCGATTAAACGCGGAGCTGTTGGGAAGAATGCTGTCCCCCTTCTCAATGAGATGAATTCTGGCGTTGCCGTTCAGTAGGTCGGCCAGCTTGCAAGACAGCTCAACACCGGTCGGGCCTGCGCCAACAATGGCGAGTGCAGCGTTGGGCTGTCTCTGGTGCACCAAATCCTGGATGCGATGACGGAGGTATCGAACATCGCTGAGGTTGCGGAATCCATGGCTGTGTTCTTTCACCCCAGGAATTCCGAAATCGTTGGGTTGTGATCCCGTAGCAATCACCAATTGCTTCCAGGGGATGCGATCCCCGGAACGCGTTTGCAGGGTGTGATTGGAGCGATCGATGCTCACTACCTCGTCCTGCAACCAACAAATGCCGTTGTTGCTAACCAGTTGGTTGTATTGAGGCGCTACTTCCCACTCCTGCAGCTCATGGCTGAGAAGTTCATAGAGCAAAGGTTGAAACAAAAACTCTCCTCGGGGTTCTATAAGCACCACATGGCAATGAGGTAAACGTTTTTGAATGGCGAGAGCCGCAAACCATCCAGCAAATCCGCCGCCGACAATCACCACGGCATTTGCCGAAGACGTTGGTGATGTCATGGTCGAATCAAGCTTTTGCTAACGATAGGCAAAGTGTCGGAACCGGCGACAGGGGAGGATGGCCGCATGACGGAGGGTCCTGACGGAATGGTGCGCACGTCGGCGGCAGCCCAGCAGGCCGATCTGCTGTCTGAATTGCAGCAGCAGAACCGCTCGGTTTTGGAAGGTCTTGCTCCTCAGGAACGCTTGGCCTGGGCGCATCAACAATTTGGTGAGCAGTTTGCGCTCACCACAAGC
>JADHRU010000025.1 GCA_016777265.1 Synechococcus sp. BS30m-G31 | reverse complement strand
AGTTGCCCCCGGCCCCGCAAGAGAAGCAGTAGTAGAACTGTTTAGCGGGAGACACCGTCATCGACGGTTTGCTGTCGTCATGGAAAGGGCAGATGCCGACGAACTCGCGTCCCTTTTTCTTCAGAACAACGTGCTCACCGACCACGTCAACGATGTCGGCCCGCTCCTTGACGGCCTCAATCGTTCGCGGATGTAAACGGGCGTTGACCATCACACCATTCTGCGAAGTCGCAAGACACCGCCTACCCCGTGCTTCTGAAATCGATGCCTGACCCTCATACGGCCTCCGCCTGGTGGGCCAGTGAGCAGGCCAAGGGCAGCCGCTCACTGATTCTCAGTTCGCTGGCCTTCAGTTTGATGACCGTCTGCGTCAAGCAGCTGAATGGCCGAATCCCAGTCGCTGAGATCGTGCTGGTGCGCGCCATCATCAGCCTGGGACTCACAGGAGTGAGCTTGAAGTTAGCGGGGGTGAGGCCGTGGGGGACAGCCAAAGCCCGAGGACTGCTCTTCGCAAGAGGGATCGCGGGAAGCATTGCATTGCTGTGCTTTTTTCAAGCCATCGACACGCTGCCCCTCGCCGCTGCAACGGTGTTGCAATACACATATCCGACATTCACCGCCCTCGCGGCCCTGCTCTTACTCGGCGAATCCTTACGCAAAAGGATTGTTGTTGCGGTGCTAGTGGGTTGGGTGGGCATCACGTTTGTGGTTCAACCCGACTGGTTGACCAGTGACGTACGAGCCTTACCGCTGATACCAGCGCTCATCGGAATCGTTGGGGCGCTGTTCACAGCCCTGGCTTATGTGAGTGTGCGCCGGTTATCGGTCACCGAACATCCACTGGTGATCATTCTTTTTTTCCCGCTCATTTCTGTTCCAATCACTCTCCCTTGGGTCATACAAGCAGGGGTTTGGCCCATTGGAATTGAGTGGATGTGGCTTGTGGGAGTAGGTGTCTTGACACAGTTAGGCCAAGTTTGGGTGACAGATGGGCTGCGTTGCCTCCCCGCAGCAAGGGCCACATCGATCAATTACATCCAGGTGATTTTTGCCGCGAGCTGGGGTTGGCTGTGGTTTTCTGAATCCATCAGTCTTTGGCAAATCGGCGGCAGCGGACTCGTTCTGATTGCAACGATTATTAGTTTATCTGCGAAAAAATAATCCCTTAGCTTGACAGCTGAGCAAGCAATAATTTAGAGGATTAACCATTTAAGCCACATCAAAGAAGAGAATATTCAAGCCTTTACTTCTGACAGAAGCAGAGAATTGAATTGATCAGATCAGACAACTCTCACGCCCAAAACCAACTAATTATCCATCCATGGGCTTTATGCACTCTTTATGCATTGCCCTGCCCCAACGGATACAGCAACCAAGACTGTTGATTCTGGTCTGGACCATTCGGCCGCGCGAGCCGCCAGCTCTCGCCGCGCTCCCCCCGCTGCAAGTACACCTCAAATGGACTGTCGACCTGCACACGATCACCGGGCAGCTGCCAATCAAACCGGCCAGATACCCGCAGGCCACTCTGCTCGCCGAGCTTGAGGTCTTCCTGCTCCTCGACGCGCACACGGCTGACATTGGGGACCACCGACATGGGTGGGAGATTTAAGGATTTTGAAATTGCCGTTTGCGTGAGTTGAATCTGCAGGGATAGCGCCTCGTTCAATAACGCTCGAGGGGGCTGAGAGCCGCCACAGGCCGTCAACGACGAGAGCAGTAAAAGCAGGCACAGCCCATGGGCCAAGCCGCGCAACAGACGGCTTCCTAAATGGAAGTGAGAGGCGACAGACGGTGACAGCTGCGGCAACATGACGCGGTTGATTCGTTTCTCCATGATCGGCTGGCTGCAAGGACGGCACATGGAGTGCTGGACCCAGGGAAATCGCAGCGGAGTGCTGCTGGTATGTGCAGGAGTGGGCTATGAGGTGCAACTCACCTCACGCCATCAGAAGCAACTCCAGCCTGACAGTGAACTCATCCTTTGGATCCACCAAGTGCAACGGGAGGATGGCAGCAGTTTATTTGGCTTCCCCAGTCGCCAAGAACGGGACCTTTTTCGTCTCCTCATTGGCGTCAATGGCGTTGGTCCTCAAGCCGGTTTAGCGCTTCTGCATGAGTGCAAACCACAGGAATTGGTTGCAGCGATTAGCGGTGGAGATCTCAAACGACTCTGTCAAGCCCAGGGCATCGGCAAACGCACGGCCGAGCGCCTAGCCGTCGACTTGCGAACCCCGATCGCGGTTTTCGGTGGACTCGACCCCCAGCCATCGCTTGTGGAGGGACTGGCCTGCGATCAGATCCCCGAAGCGGGAGAAGACGTTGAAGCCACGCTCGTCAGCCTGGGCTACGACGAACTCGAAATTCGTCGAGCCATACGAGCCATTGCCGATGGAGCCAGTGGTGTGCCGCCATCCAGCGACGATCAAGACGGTTGGCTGCGGTGTTGTCTTCAGTGGCTGAGCAGGGAATCCGCTTAATTGGAGACTCCCCGACGAAAAGGGGACAATCAATCGGTAGGATGCTTCTTTGTATTGACAGGGCCGCCCCCCGCGCATGTCGCTTGACACCACCGAGAAGCAAGAGCTGATCAACACCCACCAGACTCACGGCACCGACACCGGTTCCGCAGAAGTACAGGTGGCCATGTTGAGTGAGCGCATCAATCGCCTCAGCAGTCATCTTCAGAACAACATCCACGACTTCTCCTCCCGTCAGGGACTGTTGAAGATGATTGGACGCCGCAAGCGGCTTCTGAGTTACATGCGCAGCAAAAGCGAGCAGCGCTACAGCCAGACCATTTCCAAGCTGGGCATCCGCGGCTGATCGGGATTCCTCATGGCAGAGCAACGCAGCCCACTTCCCTTCGAGCCAAAAGGCTCAGGGAAAGTGGCTAAAGAACCTGCTGGGACCAAGCAAGAAGCCATTCCCCGTTACGTGGCAGACCGCATGGCCCGTCGAGTCGCTGTGTTCACAGGACTACCGTCCATTGCGGGCATGGGCGTTTTTGTTGCCAGCTATTTCGTCGTGACACGAGGCATTGCTGACATTCCGCCTGGTGCAACGTTGGTTGGATCAGGTTTTTTCTTTGTTCTTGGTCTCGTTGGCCTGAGCGTTGGTGTCCTAACGGCCAGCTGGGATAAAGAACCTGGATCTCTTCTTGGATTCGAGAATTTCAAGCCAAATGTCCAACGCATGCGTGAGTCGATTCGTGCTCAAAAGCAGCAAAAGGCATCCGGAAAAGATCAATAAAACGACAACAGTTGCGGAGAATGCAATAAGCCTTGCTGCATAAAATTAGTTTTTGAGCAGAAATATCAGACCCGAAAGTTTAGATAATATTTGCAAAGTATATCAAATAAGTTTGTGAAAAAATTAATCCTGAAGCTTATTATTTCAAGAGGCAATGCTGGAAATTAGCCCAGCACCAGCCGCTTACTACATCGCGCTACAAAAGACTGATCATTCAACGTTTGAACAGCAGCGATGGGATCTCTCACGCAAAATTGTGCACCGAGTCGCACATAACGGACCGAGTCACCAAGGCAGACTTCAGCAACCACTGGAACTTTCACACCCAGCTCATCACGCTCAGGGCGATGTTGCGTCAAACATTCACGCAATTTATGTTGTATAGCGATGTCATTAGCCTGATCAGAGGGCAACTGAACAAGAAGCAAAGTGAGATCATCAATAGCGCGACAGTCATCAATAATTAACTGAACATGTTCATCGCGTCGATCGACGCCTGCCCACACGAGCAAGCGAGCTTCCGCCATCAAATGGTCGGCCAAGCGGGCATAACTCTTGGGGAACACCACAGCTTCACAACTACCAGTGAGATCTTCAAGTTGCAAAATGGCCATTCGATCACCTTTTCGCGTCGTCACCTGACGCAATTCAGTGATCATCGTGATCGCACTGACCTTGGCTTTATCCGGCTGCTCCTCAAGGGAACCCAAACCAATCGGTGCCAACAGACGAGATGAAGGAGTGAGCTGTTTCAGCGGATGATCCGAGAGGTAAAAACCAACAAGGTCTTTCTCAAGTCTGAGTTTTTCAGATGGGGGATAGTCCGGAACAGGCGTCGCTTTCGGAGCCATACTTAAATCCGTCGGACCATCGTCCTCCGCGGGGGCAGCCATGAGGTCGAAGATATTTCCCTGACCGCTATCACGATCCTTCGCACGAGAGGACGCCCAATCCAAAAGCAGATCGAGATCCGCCATTAACTGCGCCCGGTTGGCATCAGGATCCATGGCATCCATCGCTCCGCAATGGATTAAGGATTCCAAACCGCGCCGATTCAAAACATTGGTTGGAATGCGATCACATAGATCTGCCAAAGAGCGGAACGGACCATCCTTTTCACGGGATTGGATCAACCTCCGAATCGCACCATCTCCAAGATTTCGAACTGCCGACAAGCCGAACAAAATTCGATCGCCGTTTGGAGTGAAGTCGATGAGTGAGGCATTCAGGTCAGGAGGCATCACCTCAATGCCCATGGCATTGCAATTGGAGATATAACGCTGAACCTTGTCGACGGCGCCAGCATTCACCGTGAGCAGGGCAGCCATATAGGCCACTGGATAGTGGGCCTTGAGATATGCGGTTTGATACGTCACTGCGCCATAGGCGGTGGAATGACTCTTGTTGAAGCAGTACTCGGCAAAGAGCACCATTTGGTCGAATAATTCATCGGAAACTTTCACATCGACGCCGCGCTTCTTCGCACCCTCAACAAAAATGCCGCGATGCTTTTGCATTTCCGACACCTTTTTCTTACCCATCGCCCGACGCAGAAGGTCGGCTTGACCGAGGGAATAACCCGCTAAATCCTGCGCGATCCGCATGATTTGTTCCTGATAAACCATGATTCCATAGGTTTCACTCAAGATCGGCTCAAGAATCTCATGGGCGAAATCAATCGCTTCGCGGCCATGTTTTCGATTAATAAATTTTGGAATCAAGCCAGCATCCAACGGTCCAGGCCGATAAAGGGCCAATATTGATGAAATATCCTCTAGGGATGATGGCTTCAGATCTCTAACGATCTGACGCATGCCGCTCGATTCAAGTTGAAAGATCCCCTCTAAATCACCACGCGCGAGCAATGCAAAGGTGTCGGCATCCTGGGGAGGAAGCTTGTCAGGGTCGATGCGTGTCCCACTCGTCACTGCAACAAGTTCCAGTGTCTTGTCGATCATCGTGAGATTTTTAAGCCCAAGAAAATCCATCTTGAGTAAACCCATCGACTCGACATCTTCCATGAAGTATTGGGTGATGACCTGACCGTCGTTATTGCGCTGGAGTGGCACTAATTGATCGAGGGGGTCAGCAGCAATCACAACACCTGCCGCATGGACACCAAAGGTTTTGTTGGTTCCTTCAATCCGCATCGCCATATCAACCCAGCGCTTCACCACAGGGTCAGCCTGGTATTTCTCACGGAACTCGGGAGTGGGCGACTCATCTCCGATCATGGCCTTCAACTTGGCCGGCTTACCCCGAACAACAGGGATCAGCTTGGCGAGACGGTCGGCATCTCCATAGGGAATATCGAGCACACGGGCCACATCCTTGAGCACGGCCTTGGATGTCATCCGGTTAAACGTGATGATCTGGGCAACTTTGTCGTCCCCATAGCGCTCTGTGACGTAGTCGATGACTTCACTACGACGCTCAATACAAAAATCGGTGTCAATATCAGGCATTGACTTCCGTTCTGGATTGAGGAATCGCTCAAACAGCAAGCCATTGCTCACCGGATCAATGTTGGTGATCCCTAGGGCGTAAGCCACCAATGACCCCGCCGCAGAACCCCTCCCTGGTCCGACTGGAATGCTCTGTTCTCTCGCGAAACGGATGTAATCCCACACCACCAGGAAGTAGGTGGGGAACCCCATCTGTTCCATGATTTCGAGCTCATGGGCCATCCGCTCGGCATAGTTTTGAGGGATCGGATCGTCGCCCTTGAGCTCCAGTCGGTCACGCAAACCCTGTTGCGTGACATCACGGAGATAGGTCACTGCCGTGTACCCATCGGGGATGGGAAAGCGTGGCATCTGATATTTACCGAGGATGTCGTAGTCCTCAACCTTCTCTGCCACCTTGACGGTATTGGCAATCGCCTTCTGAACAACGTCTGGGTCGAGATGGTCCGTAAACAATCGACCCATCTCTTCTTCTGTTTTGATGTATTCCGTGCCGGTATAGCGAAGCCGTTTCTCATCGCTAATTAACTTTCCGGTCAACACACAGAGGAGCGCATCGTGCGCCTCTACATCCTGCTTGGTGAGGTAGTGGGCATCATTCGTCGCCACAAGTTGGATGTCTAATTCTTGGGCAATCTTGACGATTTCCGCATTAACGATTCGGTCTTCAGGAGACCCATGGTCTTGAATTTCTAGGTAGAAATCATCTCCAAAAACATCTTGGTACCAGCGGGCAACATCACGGGCAACCTCTGGACGACCTCGCAAAATCGCTTGAGGGATCTCTCCTCCAAGACATGCCGTGGCAATGATCAGCCCTTCGCTGTAGCGCTTTAGTAGCTGTTTATCGACACACGCCCGGGAAAAAATGCCACGGCCACGCATACCGCGCAAATGGCTGATGCTGGTGAGCTTCACAAGATTGCGATACCCGGTGGCATTTTTTGCCAGCACAACGAGGTGGTATCGCTTCTCCTTTTTCGGCTGAGGATCATCAATCGAGCCATTGATGACATACATCTCATTGCCAATAATTGGCTTGAGATCGGTTCCCTTGCAAAGCTTGAGCAGCTCGATCGCGCCATACATCACACCGTGATCGGTGAGTGCAATGGCGGGCATACCCAGCTCCTTCGCCCGCTCCACCATGGACGGCAACTGCGACGCCCCGTCGAGCAGGCTGTAATCGCTGTGGTTATGGAGGGGAACAAATGCCATGGACCCAGATTAGGACCCAACGCAAGATCAAGCGTGTCATCACGCTACCAACCACTGCATCTAGCGGTTATTAAGGCACTAAGGGGGCTTTTGGCCGTTGGGAGAGCACATTGGCTGCTTGCTCGTATTGGTGGGCCACCTGCAGCAAACGCGCTTCCTCGAGCACATTGCCGATCAACTGCACTCCAATGGGCAGACCCGTCTGACTAAAACCGCAGGGAACACTAATGGCAGGCAAACCAGCAAGATTGACTGGGATCGTCAGGAGGTCTGCCAAGTACATCGCCAAAGGATCATCTTTATGCGCCCCGGCTTTCAAGGCCGTTGAGGGGGCTGTAGGGGTGAGCAGCACATCCACCGATTGGAACGCGGCATCAAAATCGCGACGAATCAACGTGCGAACCTGCTGAGCTTTTTTGTAGTAGGCGTCGACATATCCAGCCGAGAGGGCATAGGTGCCGATCAAGATCCGCCGTTGGACCTCTTCACCAAAACCTTCAGCCCGACTACTGGAGGTCATCGTGGCCAAACTTTCCGATTCGGCAGCCCGAAAGCCGTATTTCACGCCGTCGTAGCGAGCCAAATTGGCCGATGCTTCTGACGGAGCAATCACGTAGTACGTGGCAATGCCATCGTTAAAACGAGGGCAACTCACCTCGACCAATTCAGCACCAAGAGCCTCAAGCTGCGCAGCGGCAGCCTGCACAGATGCTTTCACTTCGCCATCAAGGCCCTTTGCATCAAAGCATTCCTTGATGACCCCCACCTTCAGCCCCTTGATCGACTGATTCAAACCCGCTGAAAAATCGGGAACTTCCACATTGAGGCAGGTTGAATCGCGCGGATCGTGTCCAGCAATGACCTGCAGCAGCTCAGCAGCATCGGCCACTGATGTGGCAAAAGGACCCACTTGGTCCAAGGAGCTGGCAAATGCCACCAGGCCCCAACGACTCACCCGGCCATAGGTGGGTTTCAAGCCAACAACACCGCAAAAGGATGCTGGCTGACGGATCGATCCACCGGTGTCAGAGCCCAGCGATGCGATGCAACTGCCGGAGGCAACCGCCGCCGCACTTCCCCCAGAACTACCACCGGGGACGTGGTCGAGATTCCATGGATTGTGCGTCGCCCCAAACGCAGACGTTTCGGTGGAACCACCCATCGCAAATTCATCGAGGTTGGTTTTACCAACCAGAACAGCTCCGGCCTGCCAGAGACGCTCCGTCGCGGTGGACTCATAGGGAGGGACAAAGTGCTCAAGCATGCGGCTTGAACAGGTGGTTCGCACCCCACGGGTGCAGAGGTTGTCTTTGATCGCCAGAGGCAAGCCAGCTAGTGGGCCAAGGGTTTCGCCAGCAGCACGCGCAGCATCAATCCGATCGGCATCGGCCCGGGCTCTCTCAACCGTGATCTCGTTGTAAACATTGAGGGAAGACTCAGCCGTTTCCAGCCTGTCGATGTGCTGATCAACAAGCTCACGGGATGAAATATCACCGTTCTGCAGTTGCTGACGCCACGCGCTGATCGTCATGGTCTTGCGATCCATTGCAGGGCCGACGCTATCAGCCGTCTGTCACCCTTCATTTGTGATGGTGAATGGTTCACCCCTTCTCGTGCGCAACAACGCGTGGCTGACGGACTGAGGATGCTCTGAACTGATGTCATCCAAGAACGTTGATAACCCAGACTCCAACCCAGCCTTGGTGAGGAACGGACCGAACCAATACGTGACATCTGGGCCAGATGTTTGGACCCGCGCCCACCAAGCAAAACCGAGGCCATTGGCGAGGCTTCGCAGTGGCCGGATCAGTGGGCTCATTGGGGCAAAGGTGAGTAAGAGCATTTTGACCTGCGAAGAGGCCAAACAGCTCATCAGTTATGGGGAAAGCTTGATGCTGTGATCGAACTGAAGATCCGATTCAGGTTTAGCGCCCGACAAATCAAGCTCAATCGTTGCTGCTGAAGACGTGGATTCCGCTTTAGGAGACTCCGTTTTCAACTCACCCGATTGATCAGAAACCGAAGAATCTGACCCCTGTTGATTGAGCGTGACTTGTTCTCCGATTGCGTGCTCAGATGCTGATAGATCAGTGACTGATGCATGTGTTGTTGAGTGACTGATTGCGGAAGAAGAGTCCGAAGCCAACAACTCAGAAACGGGGGAATCTGTGGCGGGCTTTTTAGTTAAAGAAGCCTCCGGTACTGGCGGTACCGGGCGGGCGACCTCTTGCGTTTTCACTTGCGGACGAACAATCGGCGGCGACGGAGCTTGACCATGAATGTCCTTCATCCAGTTGCGGCGAGCCACCTCGTAGACACACAGCGCAGTCGCCACCGAGGCATTCAGGCTGGGGGTGATGCCACGCAAGGGAATCCGCACCAATTGGTCGCAGTGGCGACGGGTCAGCAATGACAAGCCCTGATCCTCTGAACCAGTCACCAAAACAAGCGGACCCTCTAAATCCACATCCATGAGCGTGACGTCGCCCTCGGCAGCGAGTCCAATCACCCTGTAACCCGAATCCTTGAGCTTCTCAAGGGAACGGTTGAGGTTGACAACACGCGCAACGGGTAAGTGCTCCATGGCGCCCGCGGCCACTTTGGCTGCTGAGCCCGTTAGGCCTGCACTCCGGCGTTGTGGCAACACAAGACCATGGGCCCCCATCGCTTCGGCAGACCGAACGACAGCGCCGAGATTATGGGGGTCCGTAATCCCATCAAGGGCTAGCAATAAGGGGGGCTCACCAAGCTCGGAACAACCCTCAATGAGGGCACTGAGATCCAAGGTGTCTGCAGCAGCGGTTTGGAGAGCAATGCCCTGATGAACAGAACCTCCTGTGACCTGTGCAAGCCGCGCCCAGGTGACTTCTTCCACCAAAACACCAGAGGCTTTGGCCTCCCGAAGCAGTTGGAGAAATTTTGGAGCACTGCGCATCTCGGGCGTGCACCAAATTCTGTGGATTGGCCGTCCTGACTCGAGGGCAGCTTGCGAAGCGTGGCGTCCCCAGATCAAATCGTCTGCGGGTGGCGTCGAAGCTTCGGCCTCGGGTTGTTGCTCGGACCGCTGGGATCGAGAACCAAAGTCGCTAAAGCGGGGCCGTTGGGACGACTGGCGACGCTCATCGCCAGAACGGTATCGATCGGGCGCTCGCTCAGAGCGATCACGAAAGCGTCCCTGGGACGGTCGATCCGAACGGAACCGACTCGGAGCTGAGGACCGCGCACCCTGGTCATCACGACGTTCATAGGGGCTCTTGCCATCCCCATCAGAGCGACTGGAGAAGCGCGGAGCACGATCGTCACGACGTCCATAGGAGCGTGGGCCGGCACTATCGCGGCTGTCACGGCTGTCACGACTGTCACGGCTGTCACGGCGTCCGTAGGGACGATCACCCGAAGACCCGCTACTAGAGGGCCGGTCTCTAGGGGAACTGTTTTTGGAAAAGCGATCGTTCGTATAACGATCACCCGATGGACGATCACCGCTTGGGCGATCACCCGACGAGCGGGTTACGGAGTAACGGTCACTCTTCGAGCGATCGCTGAAGGGCCGCGCAGAGGGGCCGCGATCGCGAGAAACACTGTCGTTCGTAGAGCGGTCACTCTTAAAACGGTCGTTCGAATAACGCTCAGTTGATGAGCGACTGCTGGATGAGCGATTGCTGGATGGTCGATTCCCATAAGGACGATCACCGCTCGGGCGATCTCTTGACGGACGGCGATCGTCATATCCCCGTTGCGGCCTGCTGTCGGAATCACGGCTGGAATAACCAGACGACGGTGGGCCACCCCCAGGTGGGCGACCCCCAGGTGGGCGACCACTGCTGCTAGCCCCTCCCTGGCGACCATCGCGGGAGGGGCCGCCGGAACGACGTTCAAAGCGAGGGCTCATGGAGTTGGGGGTGGGGTTATCGAATTGGATCCGGCCATCTCCAGTTGATCAAGGAGCTCAGCCAGCCGGACTGGGTTGTTCAGAAACAGCCAGCCAACCATTGTCTCAAACCCTGTGGCCCTTCCATAAACAGCAGCGTCGGCTCGCCGAGGACCACGCCCCGCACTGTTACGACCACGTCGGACCAGATCAAGCTCGTCATCGTGAAGCAAATCATGCTGTTCAAGCCAGGCCAAAAGGTTCGACTGGGCATCAGCGCGAACCTCGGCGACGACAGCCTTATGCAACGCATCGGAGCGTCCTGGACGTGCCCCCAAACGAAGGCGCTGGTGAAGCTCCCAAACCGCATCTCCAATCCAAGCCAACTGAAGCGGCCCCAGCTTGTCGGCTCCACCACGGCCAACTTGGGCTCGAATCCAATCGCTCAAGCGGACAAATTGGTGAGAGCTGTCGGCACATCACTCACGAGGTGAAGAAACTCCTCGAGTCGTACCAATTTGATGGTTTGTGCCACGCGCGTATTGCCCACAAGTTGAAAGGCCCGTTTGGCTTCGGTGCACTGCTTAGCAAGCTGAACCAAGGCACCCAAGCCAGACGAATCGACAAAGTCGATTTTGCTGAGATCAAATAGAACAGGAAGTTTGTTGGCTTTCAGCACATCCGATGCGTACTCCAAAAATTGTTTTTCGGAGAACGCATCAAGTTTTCCAGTGAAATAGAGCACCAGACATCGATCTTTTTGTGCAAACCCGCCTCGGAGTGAAACGGTGAGTCGTTGAAGCTCGCTGATGGGTTCAGGCCCCCCGGCATTCGGCACAAATTGTAGTGATGGTTTCAGCGGTCAACCACCAACCCGACGCTGTTCAGACATCAAGGCAACGAATCGGGAAAAATGATGGTCTGCGTCGTGGGGACCAGGACTGGCTTCTGGGTGGTATTGAACGCCAAAGATTGGTTTCTCACGATGGGCGATAGCCGCGACAGTTTGATCGTTGAGATTCAAATGAGTGACATCAATCTGATCAGACTCCAGGGACTTCGCATCCAAAGCGAACCCATGATTTTGGCTCGTGATCTCCACCTGACCAGTGGTACCGCAAGGATGGTTCAGGCCTCGGTGGCCATAGGCGAGCTTGAAGGTGGATCCCCCCAAGGCCAAACCCAGAATTTGATGCCCCAGGCAGATGCCAAACAGAGGAAGGTTGGGCTCCTTCAGGAGATCCTGGGCCAAAGCAATTCCCTCGGTCACAGCGGACGGATCACCAGGCCCATTCGATAGAAAGACCCCATCGGGCTGATGGGAGCGAACCGTTGCGATGTCGCTGTCTGCTGGCAACACCGTGACCTCGCAACCATGGGCCACAAGACGATCGAGAATGGCTCGCTTAATCCCAAAATCGATCGCAACCACCTGGAATGGCCGATCGGACTTGTTTTCTAGGCGCTGATCAAAACCCACGCGACATGCACTGGTCCAGCGATAGGTGTCTTTGGTGGACACATGACTAGCCAGATTCAATCCCTCCATCGAAGGAGCGGCCTTGAGTTCTTCAAACAGCGCAGCCGGGCTGCGGCCATCACTGCAAATCACACCGTTCATGGCACCGCAATCGCGGAGATGGCGAACGAGGGCGCGCGTATCGACACCACAAATACCCACAAGTTGATGGGCGTCCATCCAAGATTCAAGGGAATCCTGGCTGCGCCAATTGCTGAAATTGGGTGACAACTGTCGAGCGATGACCCCACGGGCATGGGGAGAGTCAGCCTCCTGATCATCGGCATTCACACCGGTATTTCCGAGCTCGGGATAGGTGAAGGTCACCAGCTGACCTTCATAGGAGGGATCGGTCAAGACCTCCTGGTAGCCGGTCATCCCCGTATTAAAGACAACCTCTCCAACCGCTGTACCGCGGTGTCCAAAGCCCACGCCGGTCAGAACCGTGCCATCAGCGAGGACGAGGTGCGCTTCGCCGGATGGGGAATCAGGCATTTGGACCGCAGACATGATCATCTGCCGTTCATTCTCCATTTCCATGGGACAAGGCTTGCTGAAGATCCTGAAGTTTTTGCCAAGCCAGGCCGTCGCGGAGTGTTTCGGACGCCCGTCGAGCTGCTGCTTTCAGATCGAGTTCAGCGCCAGCCACCCAGAGGACCAAAGCTGTGTTGAACGCAACAACATCCATCTGCGCAGCAGTGGCCTGCCCCTTCAGAACGGCCTCAAGAATGCGCTGGTTCTCTGCCAGATCACCACCCCGCAAGGCCTCTAAGGGGGCCGCCGCCAATCCCACATCGTCTGGTGAAACAAAGCGTGTCGCAATCGGTTGTCCTGCCTCAACCATGCGTAATTCGTTTGTTCCTACCAAGGAGGCTTCATCCAAGCCGCCAGCGCCATGCACCACAACGGCACGGTCCAAGCGCAGTTGATCAAGGGCTCCAGCCATCGGATCGAGCAGATCAGCTCGCGCAACACCAAGCACTTGGGCTTGGGGTTGAAGCGGATTCACCAAGGGGCCTAGCAGGTTGAACACCGTGCGCACGCCAAGACTGCGACGCAGGGGCGCCAGGTTGACGAGGGCTGGATGCCATGCCGGAGCGAAAAGAAAGGTGACTCCCGTGGTGGAGATGGCATCCACAACGGAGGCCAGCGGAGCTTTGAGGTTGAGGCCTAACCCCTCCAACACGTCCGCTGAGCCCACCTTTCCGCTGGCACTGCGATTGCCATGTTTGGCCACGTTCACCCCGCAGGCGGCAGCCGTAAAAGCCACAGCCGTGGAAATGTTGAAGGTGTCAGCCCCATCTCCCCCGGTGCCACAGGTATCCACCATCGCTTGATCCGGGCGAGCACAGGGCAGCGGGCAAGCCCCACGCAGCACAGTGGCCATGGCTGCCAACTCATCAGCCACCATCCCCTTTGCCCGCAAGGCGGCAAGAAAGGCACCGGTTTGTACCGGAGATAACTCCTCGGCTAGCCACGCCTGCATCAAGGAAGATGCCTCGGGTGCCGAGAGATCACGCCCTTGCAAAAGCTGTTCGAGACGCTTGGACCAAGAAGACGCGTCGGGGGTTACTGCAGCCATGACAGCCAGAAAAAAACCCGGGTGCGATGCACGCCGGGCCAGGTGATGGGGACATCTCCACTATTACCAATTCGCTATGGGCTTGCCAGGGTCGAAGTCGGCAAATGCCTAGGTTGATCAATCAAACGGATCTCCGCATGGCCGCATTCCGTCTTGATCTGATCGGCCGTTATCTACGACCCCATCGCAAAACGGTGGTCATCGGAGCCATCGCGCTCGTTCTGGTCAATTTCCTCAGGGTGACGATTCCCCTTGAGGTTCGCAACGTCGTTGATGAGTTACAGCAAGGGTTTTCGTACGCAGGGATCCTCCGGCAAGCGGGCTGGATCGTTGTGCTCACCACCACGATGGCGGTGATTCGATTGATCTCACGCCAACTGGTTTTTGGCATTGGACGCCAGGTGGAGGTGGATCTACGGCAACGATTGTTTGAACACATGTTGCGGCAGGAGCCGAACTGGGTTCAAACAACCGGTAGCGGCGAAGTGATCAGCCGGGCCACCAGCGATGTCGAAAATATCCGCCGCTTGCTGGGGTTCGCCATTCTCAGCCTCACCAACACGCTTCTGGCTTACACCATGACGTTGCCGGCGATGCTGGCGATTGATCCAAAACTCACCTTGGCTGCTGTGGGGCTCTACCCCTTGATGCTCGGCACGGTGCGCTTGTTTGGTGGTCGGATGATGCGCCAGCAGCGGGCTCAACAAGAGGAACTTGCGGGGTTAAGCAACCTGATTCAGGAGGATTTATCCGGCATCGGAGCGATCAAAATTTATGGACAGGAAGCGTCCGAACAGGATGCCTTTTCGGGGCGCAACCGGCGCTATCGCGACAGTGCGATCCGCCTCGCACGAACCCGCAGCACACTCTTTCCTCTTCTCGAGGGAATTACTTCGATGTCGCTGCTGCTGCTGCTCGCCATCGGCAGCGGGCAACTCGAAGCTGGAACGCTCAGCATCGGCGGTCTGGTGGCTCTGATTATTTACGTGGAGCAATTGGTCTTCCCCACGGCGCTGTTGGGATTCACCCTGAACACGTTTCAAACGGGTCAAGTGAGCCTTGAGCGCGTTGAGGAACTCCTCCAACGCGAACCCGCCATCCAGGATCGAACCACCACAACCTCCATCGCCAAGGAAGAGCATCAACCCCGCGGTCGGTTTGAAGCTCGCAATCTCAAAGTTCGCTACGACGGTGCTGATCGCGACACCCTTAACGGACTGACGTTCTCGATCGAACCCGGCGAATTGGTGGCTGTGGTTGGCCCCGTTGGCTGTGGGAAGACAACCCTGGCCAGGGCCTTCGGACGCATGGTGCCTGTGGGGGAAGGAGAACTCTTCCTCGATAGAGTCGATATCACCGATCTCGCCCTTCAGGAGCTTCGCCACGAGGTTGCCATCGTTCCCCAGGAAGGATTTCTATTCACCAGCACCTTGGCGGACAACCTCCGTTACGGGGAGCCCGACGCCGACACGGCCCAAGTGGAAAGCGCAGCAAGCCAAGCCCGATTGGCAGACGACATCAAGGGGTTTCCCGATGGCTACGAGACGATTGTGGGAGAACGGGGAATCACGTTGAGCGGAGGGCAACGCCAGCGCACGGCCCTCGGTCGCGCCCTGCTTGTGGATGCTCCAGTGCTGGTGCTAGATGACGCCCTCGCCAGCGTGGATAACAACACGGCCGCAGCGATTCTCGACTCCATACGTGCTCAAGATGGACGCACCATTGTGATGATCAGCCACCAACTCTCGGCAGCAGCTGCTTGCGATCGGATTCTGGTGATGGACAACGGTCAGATCGTTCAACAAGGTCATCACAATCAACTGATTCAGGTCGCTGGCGTGTACCGCCGTCTTTGGGAACGGGAGCAAGCTGTGGAAGGACTCGACGTGATGGCTTCTTAAAGAAGTAGGACACGGGCCTACCAAAGAGGCCATTCGGGGCTTAGCTAATGCCAGGCGAATGAATGTCATGACAGGCGGATCCCCCCTAGCGATGCGCTGCACGCTCTCTTTCGGAGACATTTACGGCCAAGTTTTGGCATGGATGGTGGTGATCTTTGTCAGCCTTGCTGCCGGATTAGCGCTGATGGGATCATCACGTCCCTTGTTTGCCCTGGTGGGCGTTGGTTTGATCCTTGTGCTCAGCCTTCCCTTTTTGCTGTTTGCCTTTGTCACCACCCTGCTGAACCACATTCAGCTGGAGCCAGTCACCGAAAAGGAGGAGGCTGCTTAGGCTCGAGACCACAATCGATTCACCATGCTTCCTTCCTGGCTGTCTCCTGGCGGCAGTGACGAGCAACAGAATGCTGCAGTCCACGCGGTGTTAGGGACACCTTTAAGGGCTCCGTTAATGGATGACCAAGAGGAAGCATTGTTTGCTTGCGGATGTTTTTGGGGGGCGGAAAAGGGCTTTTGGCGACTGCCGGGTGTCGTTACGACGGCCGTGGGCTATGCCGGTGGAACCGTTGACAATCCCTCCTACAACCAAGTGTGTTCAGGACGGACTGGACATACAGAAGTGGTTCGCGTGGTTTGGAGCACCCCGGCGATCGACTTCAGCGATCTTTTGAAATTGTTTTGGGAGTGCCATGACCCAACCCAAGGCAACCGCCAGGGCAACGACACGGGCAGCCAATACCGTTCAGCCGTTTACACCACCACAGAGCAGCAATTACTCCTCACCAATGCCAGTCGAGAGGCCTATCAAATCGAATTAAACCAGCGCGGTTTCGGCTCGATCACGACAGAAATTTTGGCCAACCAGACTTTTTTCTTTGCTGAGGATTATCACCAGCAATATCTCGCCAAACCCGGCAGCCGCCCCTACTGCTCAGCCATGCCGACCCAAGCGTTGCTGGGCAGCTTTTCAGGTTCGGCCTACAAACTGCCGAACAAGGTGTGGGGCAACTACGACTGGAGCATTCAGCACTGCGTTCTTCGTGGCGATAACAGCCCAATTTCGATCCATTGACACAACACATGCCAAATCAATTGACCGATCGTCAAACATTGGCTGCCATTGCACTCACCTTGGTTGTGGTGATTGGCTTGGTAGTGCTGACGGTGAAGCCAGAACAAGAGCGTGAGCCTGGATTGCTCTGGCGGGACCAGCCCGACCAACCGGCGAAGTCGTTGGCCATCTGAATCAATCGGGGGGCAAATTGATGCAGCGATGCCATCGTGGAATAACTAGAGCGCCTCGAACAACCCAGTGAGTGCGCAACGACCTGATCCATCAGAGCAACGGCGCCTGCATCCCCTTCCGAGGGGATTGGTTGAGCTGTACGGACTCATTGCTGTGCTCGTTGTGCTGATTCCTGAGTGGATCGCCGACGGGACCATCAACTTGGGACAGATCAATGGGGTCGATTCCCTACCGATGCGAGCTCGGGCCTGGCGGACGTTGCCCGAACTCCGATTGGCCTCAATGAGCTTCAGCGAGATGCGCAGGTTGGCGCGCGAGATGCGTCTTTTGCATTACGCCATGGACACCCGCACTCGGCTCACCAAGCGGCTGCTACGACGACTCAGACGCCGGAATGCGTTGTGATAGCTTTGATTTGACGGGGCGTGGCGCAGCTTGGTAGCGCACTACTTTGGGGTAGTAGGGGTCGTGGGTTCAAATCCCGCCGCTCCGATTTTTTGAATCGACCGTCCAAACCTCCACAAGAAGCCACCTACCAGCAATGGGGGTGGTTTTTTATTTGGCTTATACAACAACCCCAGTGCTCCTATCAGTTTTTAGCCAGCTCAAAAAATCAGCAGACATTAATTAATGACTTCGAAACCTGAAGAAATCAATGCTGAAAGCTCAACAAAAACCAAATCCCGGTTGAAGATTAAGCGACAAAAAAGATTTGGTTAAGAACAATTTAAGCGAACGCAATATCCAGTTTATTTTGCCATCCACAAGTGACATAGAACACTTGATGGGAACATTTTTATGTATAAAATGAGTCGGGTTTGACAACCAAATCCGCTTCCTGTGTGAGGAACCTTTCAATGAAGCTTTTCCAGCAAATGCTGGTGGCTCCTGCCGCCTTGGGCCTTCTGGCCTCCGGCGCTAATGCCGCCGAGCTCAACATCAATGGCGTTT
>JADHRU010000024.1 GCA_016777265.1 Synechococcus sp. BS30m-G31 | reverse complement strand
ACGATTCCGGCTGATCGCGATCACGGAGAATCCCAGGGGTGTCGGTGAGCAGGATCAGTTTTTCTGCCTGCAGCGATGCGGCCAGCTCCCCCGCCACCGTGTCGGCATTGATGTTGTGGGCTTGGCCGTCACTCGGGGTTGCTGCCACGCTTGAAATGACAGGTACATAACCCTTGTTGAGCAATGGCTCAAGAACATCAGGGTTGATGCGGGCTACATCACCCACCAGACCATGGCTGCCATCACCCCATGGACGGGCTTCCACCAAGCCGCCGTCACTGCCACTCAGCCCTACGGCTCGTGCACCCAGTTGGTTTAAACCGTTCACGATCTGTTTATTCACACGACCAACCAACACCATCTCCACCACATCCATCGTGTCGGCATCTGTAACGCGTAAGCCGTCTCGAAATTCTGCCGGGATGTCGAGTCGTTTGAGCCACTGATTGATTTCTGGTCCACCACCATGAACAACGACCGGTTGAACGCCGACACAAGCAAGAAGCGCGATGTCGCGAAAAACAGCAGCTCGCAGCTCGGCGTGGGCCATGGCAGCTCCGCCGTACTTGATCACGATGCGTCGACCTGCGAAGCGCTGGATGTAGGGCAGGGCCTCACTCAGCACAGAGACGCGTAGGGCGTCATTGGCGGAATGGCTTAGATCACTCATCAACTAGCTGGCCTGCACAGGCAATAGCAGGAGATCCAATTGGTCTCCACCGAGATCTTTAATTTCAGCCCGCAGCCCTTTCGCGAAGAAGCGACCCAGTCGCGCTTCCCGTTCAGTCCAGCGCTCTAGGGAGACCGCTCCCAATTGGAAGCGCATCCGCAGGCCATAGCCGGCTTCGGTGTCGAGTTCTTCAATCTCCTCAAGTTGAGGTGGATTGTCGTCGTCCCAAAGCTTCAGGGCTTCCAGTGATGTTTCGAGGTGAGCTTTTTGTCCATAGCGCCACCGCGTGACGTCATTCACCAATTTTCCGAGTTCTGGATCGGCGGCCTCCCGTTGACTGCGAAGGGCTTCCATTGGGGTGATCCTGACTGCTGGGGGAAGCTCTGAGGATTTCAATGCCAACCCGCCCAGAAAAATTGGAATGCCGTAGAAGATCGTCGGCAAACTGAGATTGGCGCTGCCCGTGGTGTAGGCAATGGCACCAACCACAGTGAGTGCACCGCCGGCCACCGTAATCAAGCTGCCTGGGGAGAAGTAATCCTTCATGGATGCCACTGCGTGGTCGCCATTGTGACTGGCTGACGACCAGGATGGGTGCTCTTCTGTGACCACGCATCTGTGTCCCAGCCCCCGTCATCTGAGATTCAGGAACTCCTCCAACAATTGGATGGAGATCGCAGCTGGTTGCTGCAACAGATCGATGGTGGTCGTTGGCCTGACCTCCGCCTTGATCTGGCTGCCCTGGAACGGGAGTTGGGACAAATGATTACTCGAGCAACGGAACTTCAAGAAGATGCCAGTCGCTGACGGGCCTTAGAACGGAATGTCATCCGTGTCGGGCACAAGGGGGGCTGTATTCCAGCTGGCCGGTTCAGGCTCACTTGTCTTTGGAGTGGCGGCGGGCGCAGCGATGGGGGTCGGACGCTCAGGTCTGGCCGAACCACTTGGGGGCTGCGATCCTTGCGGCGCTGAACTGGCTGCTGATGAATTGGCTGTTGAGGCGCCGATCGGATGGAGGCGGGCCAGGGTGAACTCGGCCCGTTTCTCCTTCATGCCGTCGCCGCGTGGAACGGTGTTCATGCGCAGACGCCCTTCAATGAGAAGCCGTTGGCCCACCTGAACGCGATTTTGCAACTCCTGAGCCAGGTTGCCCCAGCCCACCACCTTCAATTCGCTTGGAGGATCTCCATCGCGCAAGGCATCGAACCGCACCGACATCTCGGCAATGGGGGTTTGATTGTCTTGGGTGTACCGAACCGTCGGCGCGTCGATCACCTCGACCTCGAGCACGCATTGGTTCATGGCTGCTTCTTTCTTCGGCGCACATCCTGATGCACGACCCTCCTATTGACCAGCCTCGCGTCTGGTTGCTGGCTGGAACAGGTGATGGTCCACGGCTGACCCGTGCACTGCTTCAGCGCCATTGGCGGGTTCGAGTGAGTGTTGTGAGCCCGGCTGCGGCTGCGGCTTACCGGGGACTGGCGGTGGAGAGCATCGCCATCGGCGCCCTCGGGGGAATGCAGGGAATCGCTGCAGAACTCAAGCGTCAAACATCGCTGCGTTGGGTGGTGGATGCCACGCACCCATTTGCAACCAAGATCAGCGAGGACTTGGCTGACGTGTGCCTCGCCGCTCAGCAACCGCTGTTGCGGTTTGAGCGTCCTTGCGAGCAGGGCAGTGCTGCAACCCATCTGCTGGAAGATGGTGCCGCTCTATCAACGATGGCACTCGCTGGACAGCGACTGTTGTTAGCCATTGGTGGACGTCATCTTGCTGAAATCGCAGCTGCGGCTGGCTCGGCAGGAGCAGAGCTGTTCGCCCGTGCCATGCCCACCCAGTTGGGCGTGCGTTCGGCCTTGGCTGCTGGGTTGCCGCCCGATCACTTGGCGGTGCTGCGACCGTTGCAGGGGGAACCCCCTGGTCAGGTTGAGCGGGCGTTATGCCGGCGTTGGGGGATTACGGCAGTGGTGTGCCGGCAGTCCGGCGGCACGACAGAACGCCTATGGCGTCGGATTGCGGAGGAGCAGCAGTTGTCCCTGATGCTCCTCAGGCGTCCAGCGCCACCCTCAGGTGTGGACACTGTTGTTGGAGAAGCCGCCTTTCTGGAACGGATCGACCATGGCTGAGGCGAGTTCTTTGATGTTGGTGCTCACCACGGAGGGCGATGCGATGCGAGCCAAAGCCCTAGCCCGTGCGCTGCTCGAACGCCGGCTTGTGGCCTGCGTCAGCTTGCAATCCACGGATGCGCTCTATCACTGGGAGGGGGAGATCCACTCGGATTGTGAGGTGCAACTTCTGATGAAAACCACGGCTGATCGCCTCGACAGGCTGCAGCAGGTGGTGGGGGAGTTGCACAGCTACGACACTCCCGAATGGTTGTATTGGCCGGCGACGGCTTCGCCGGCCTATGGACGTTGGGCGATGCAGGTCTTCAGCTCAGATGGGCGCTGACCAGGTCTTGAAGCGAGACCTGAGGACGAGCTCCCAGTTGGGTCACGATCTGTCCAGCACAAATGGCACCGAGGTTGCCGCAGCGTTCCAGGGACTCCCCTTGGGTGTAGCCGTGCAGGAATCCACCCGCATAGAGGTCGCCGGCACCCGTGGTGTCGATGAGGTCTCCAAGACCCACAATTCCAATGTCCCAGCGTTGGTCACCGCTCAACACGACAGAACCTTGGCTGCCGCGGGTGATCGCGATGACGCTGCAACTGCCCCGCACGCTCTCTAAGGCTGCATCGAAGTCGTCGGTTTGATAGAGCGACTTAATTTCAACTTCGTTCGCGAACAGCACGTCGACATGACCATTGACGAGGTCGAGAAAGCTGTCGCGGTGACGATCCACGCAAAAGCCATCGGAGAGAGACAGTGCGACCTGTCCATTGGCAGCACGGCAGGCCTCAGCCGCTGCGATGAAGGCGCGCTTCGCTGCGGGACTATCCCAGAGATAACCCTCGAGGTAGAGAACTTTGGTGTCGCTCACCATCGAGAGATCGAGATCGTCCGGTTCGAGCTGGGTTGAGGCCCCAAGGAAGGTGCACATCGTCCTCTCTGCGTCGGGGGTGACGTAAATGAGGCAACGGGCCGTTGTGGCGCCACTGGTGGCGGCCGGAGTGTCAAAGCGAGCGCCGACGGCCCGAATGTCGTGGCTAAAGATTCCCCCCAGTTGATCGTCTTTCACGCGTCCGATGAAGCCGGCACGACCACCCAATTGGGCGATGCCCACCATCGTGTTGGCAACCGAGCCGCCGGAGGTTTCCAGGCCAGGTCCACTGGCTGTATACAGGGCTTCTGCCTGTTGTTCGTCGATGAGCGCCATGCCGCCTTTTTGCAGGCTGTGCTGCGTCAGAAAGGCGTCGTCGGTTTGAACCAGCACATCAACGATGGCATTGCCGATGCCGACGACATCAAGACTGCAAGTTTTGGAGAATCGAACCTCGGAGGCCATGAGCAGAGCGCTTTTAGCTCCGAAGTATGGCGGTCGGCCCTTAAGCGCTTAGGAGGGCTCGCTTCGGTCCGTGGATCGGATCTTCCACCACGATCGTTTGATCACGGCTCGCACCAAGAGAGACGATGGCGATCGGGACTTCCATCAGATCAGCAAGAAAGCGCAGGTAGTCCATCGCAGCCTTTGGTAGATCCTCAAGCTTTCGGCATTCTTCCGTGGAGCACTGCCAACCCTTCAGCGTTTCAAAAATGGGTTTGCAACGGGCGAAATCGTCGGAGCTGCTTGGGAAGTGTTCGATCCGTTCACCGTCGAGTTGATAGGCCACGCACACCTGGATCTCATCCATTTCGTCGAGCACATCGAGCTTGGTGACGGCCAAGCAGTCGAGACCGTTCACTTGAACGGCATAGCGACCAATCACACCATCGAACCAACCGCAGCGGCGGCGGCGGCCAGTGGTGGTGCCGAATTCGCCTCCCCGTTCGGTGAGCTGGTCATTGAGGCTCCCGCTGAGCTCTGTGGGGAATGGTCCTTCACCCACGCGTGTCGTGTAGGCCTTGGCGACGCCAATGACGCGATCGATCAGGGTGGGTCCGACCCCTGCACCGATGCAAGCTCCTCCCGAAACGGGATTGGACGAGGTGACATAGGGATACGTGCCGTGGTCGAGGTCCAGCAATGTGCCCTGGGCGCCCTCAAACAAAATGTTCTTGCGAGCTTTTGCTGCGCTGTGAATGGCACGGGTGGAATCCACAACGTGTTCTGACAGCCGTTGGCCGTATTTCAAATACTCCTGAATGACGGCTTCTCCATCGAGAGGCTCGATGCCGTAAATCTTCTCCAGGAGCTCATTTTTCTCCTTGAGTGGATCCTCAAGTCGGTTGCGCAGACGCTGCTCATCCAGAAGGTCGATCACCCGGATTCCGCTGCGCTGTGATTTATCGGCGTAAGTCGGGCCGATGCCCCGCCCTGTGGTGCCGATACGGCGGTCCCCACGCTGTTTCTCCATCGCTAGATCGAGCAACCGGTGGTAGGGCATGGTCACGTGGGCCGACGACGCCAAGCGAAGCCCTGAGATATCGATGTCGTTAGCGAGAAGCATGTCCAACTCGCCAAGCATCACCTTGGGATCCACCACCGTTCCAGGTCCGATCAGACAAATGGTGTCTGGGTACAGGATTCCGGAGGGGATCAGATGAAGCTTGAGCACACGACCGTCGACGACGATCGTGTGCCCAGCATTCACACCGCCCTGATAGCGCACCACCACATCGGCGGAGCGGCTCAGGAGATCGGTGATTTTTCCTTTTCCTTCGTCACCCCATTGAGCGCCGATGACGACAACATTGGCCAAGGACACGGCGGCCCGAAGCCGCAGATCTGCACAATCCGCGAGTATTTCAGATCCAGTGGCCTTCCGTCAAAGGGTGTTGTCTTTTGTGGGATCAGGTTCCACGAACAACAGCTTTTTCAGCTTTGTTTAATTCCTTGGCCAAACGATCGTGCAAAGCCTCTGGGAGGGGGCGATTGGCATAGTTCGCGTAATGGCCCGCTAGGGAATTCAGAGCTGTTTGCATCGTTGTGAACGAGCTCAGCCCGTTGATGCGGGGTTGGGCCCGGTATCGCGACACGTAGTCGGTGATCAACGACCGTGCTTCGCTCTCCGCTTGGGCGTGGCTTGGGTCGTCCTGGGGGATATCGATCATCACGAGGATCGTCTGGGCGACCGAAAGGGTGTCGTCGGCGTAGTTACCGGTGAGGCGAGCATCCGGATCGCCGCTGCAAGCTGTCAGCAGCAAACACAGACCCAGTACAAGGGCGACAGCGGCCCTCGTAAAGGGTTTGAACAGGCGAGCCAGTGCTGAAACCATGACACCGTTGTAAGTAGTTGAACTTTAAGGGCGGAGTGTGCTGATCAGTCCTTTCAGGGCATCCGCGTGGGGCAACTTCTGCACGCCACGGTTGGCGCGCTCAACGAGTTCAACGATGCCGTCACTGGCATCACGACCCACAACAACGCGCCAGGGAATACCGATGAGATCGGCATCTTTGAACTTCACGCCAGCCCGTTCCTTGCGGTCATCGAACAGAGCGTCCACGCCAGCAGCGATCAATTGGTTGTAAAGGGACTCACCCAGCTCGGCCTGGGTTTGGTCTTGCATGTTGGCCACCACAACGATCGCTTCGTAGGGCGCGATCGTTGTGGGCCAGCAGATGCCAGCGTCGTCGTGGTGTTGTTCAACGGCAGCTTGGGCTAGCCGTGAAATTCCAATGCCGTAGCAGCCCATCCAGAAGGGTTCGGTCTTGCCGGCTTCGTTGGTGAAGCGGCTGTCCATGGCCTCGGAGTACTTCCGTCCCAGTTGGAAGATGTGTCCCACCTCGATCCCCCGCTTCTCGATCAGCTGAGTCTCTGGGTTGTGAACACACGCTTCACCAGCGCGGGCCTTGCGCAGGTCGAGGCCTTTGGGCGTGCCGCCGAGATCGTCCCAGGTGGCATTGAGGCGGTGCTGATCGGGTTGATTCGCCCCACAGACCATGCGCTCCATCGTGGCGGCAGTCCTATCGGTGCAACGCAGAAATTGTTTCGTCCAACTGCGCGCTGAACTCAGTACGGCGTCGTCCAAGTCCGGGCCGATAAAACCGAGGGGAATGCTGTTGACGCCCTGGCGATCCAGGTCTGCAGGCTGGATCGGGCGGCAGTCCAGGACCTCTTGGCCCTTCAAGCGACCCACTGCATTGATCAACTTCACCTCATTCAGTTCTTGATCAGCTCTCAAGCTGATGAGGAGGGGTTGTTCACTGCCGTCGTCTAAGCGGGCGATGAACAGTAAAACCTTGATGAGTTGGCTGGGATCCCAGCTATGGGAACGACAAAGCGCATCGATGCTGGTCTCATCTGGCGTGCTGATCAGCTCCATGGCCGCACCATCGAGTTGGACAGCCTGGGAGGGAACCGATACAGCTTTTTCTTGGTTGGCGGCATAGGTGCCGTCGTCGCTCAGCAAGATCAGGTCTTCGCCTGCATCGGCGGTGACCATGAACTCTTGAGATGCAGCGCCTCCGATGGCTCCGCTGTCGGCATCGACGGGCACCGCGGCCAGACCACAGCGCTCAAAAATTCGGCGATAGGCCTGATCCATGTCCAGATAGGTGTTCCGGAGATCGGCCTCGCTGGCATGAAAGGAATAGGCGTCTTTCATGATGAATTCCCGCCCACGCATGAGCCCGAAACGGGGGCGAATTTCATCCCGAAATTTGGTTTGGACCTGGTAAAGATTGACCGGCAGCTGTTTGTAGGACTGCAAAAGGTCCCCAGCGAGGCTGGTCACGACTTCTTCATGGGTTGGCCCTAATCCCAGTTCCCTGCCTTGTCGGTCTTCCAGGTGGAACATGATTCCCTCTCCGGCTGTATAGCCCTGCCATCGACCACTGCGTTGCCAAAGTTCAGCGGGATGCAACTGAGGAAGCAGGGTTTCTTGTGCTCCGGCTGCGTTGAGTTCCTCTCGAACAATGGCAGTGATCCGTTGGATCACTTTCCACATCAGCGGAAGGTAGGCATAGATCCCTGATCCCACCCTGCGGATATAGCCGCCACGCAGTAGCAACTGGTGCGAAGCGATCTCTGCTTCTGCGGGAACATCCCTGAGCGTCACCAGCAACAGGCGGGAGACGCGCATGGGAAAGAATTCATGAGGTTTTGGAAGCTATCACCAGCTCGATCTGGAGACGCTGTCGGAAGTGTCCGCTTCCCTTGAATACCCCTGTACGACCTGAGTCTCAACTGCTACGGTCACGCCCATAAAGCCCGTAATGCGCGAATCTCAATGTTTCCTAGATCTGTTGAAAGTGTGGCTTCACAGGTTCAGCAATCAGTCGATATCGCCATGGAAACCCCCATCGTTCCAGCGCAACCGGATGCTCTTGTCGGAATTGATGATGTACAAAAGTCTTTAAACCGTTCACGGGCTTCGGTGTATCGCTACACCAACACTGATCCCCGCAATCTCAACCCCCCTTTTAACCCTCGCAAACTCAATCCCGAGTATCGAGGCGATCAAAAAGATCCTCTTTATTTCCACCCCAACGAAGTTGCTCGCTTTGCGAAGGATGTTCTTCGGATTAAGGAAGTCACCGTTGAGGTGTTGAACTCTCCCTCAACAGCAACGCAACAAATGCTCGGAGCCATTCTCGAGGAGCTCAGAGGAATTCGGGCTCATCTCGAAGGCTCGGCTGAGCAAGCACCTTCGGATCTGGCGGCGCGACGCGATCGTCAAGACCGCCCCGCTGCGTAATGCCGAAATCGATGACAGAATAAGTGTCATCTTTCAATAATGAGTTTTGAAAGCTGCTTCGTGGCTTTCTAATTTCATGGCTTCAGACCCATCATTCCCATCCGATGACGACGGCCCTGCCGCTGAATCTGATGAACCATTCAGTCCGAGCGCACAAATCACTGCAATAACGGGTTTGTTGATCGCTTGTTTCAGCCTCGGAGCACCTCTGGCTGCTGTCATCACCGATCGTTCGATTGCGCCATCACGACTGATCCCCACGTCCTTGGATCGTCATGGATCTCCGCCATCTACCCCCATCTCCATCACCAGGTTTGGTCAACCTGCTCGTTGAAATTCCTGCGGGAAGTCGGAATAAATATGAATATTGTGCCCAATCCGGGCTAATGGTTCTGGATCGTGTCTTGCACGCATCCGTCCGTTACCCGTTTGATTACGGGTTTATTCCAAATACGTTGGCTGAGGATGGAGCCCCCCTCGACGCCATGGTGATCATGGCGGAACCAACGTTCGCGGGATGTTTGATTCGGGCCCGACCCATTGGGCTGCTTGATATGAATGATCACGGTGCCTATGACGGCAAAATTCTGTGCGTACCAGAAGCTGACCCACGACAAGCCTCGATCAACAGCATTCGCCAGATCGGCGCAACACGGCTTGAAGACGTCGCTGAATTTTTCCGGACCTACCGCAATTTCGATGGACGAGTCGTGACGATTAAAGGCTGGCGGGACGCCCATGCAGTACAGCCGTTACTGGACTCCTGCATCGCGGCCGCGAATTGATCTGAGATTGGTTCGCTGTGGACGGCAAGATGCTTGTAAGTTGGTGCGCACTAGAGATCCAGCAGAACCCGTGCCCACCATCCGATTTGAGCAGGAAGGAGAACAGGTTGGGTGCATTGAGGGTGCAAATCTCCGCAGGGCGTCCTTGGATGCCGGCGTCAATCCCTACAAAAGCCTGAACAACCTGAACAATTGCAGCGGTGTTGGCCAGTGCGGCACCTGCGTGATGGAAGTGCTGGAGGGGCAAGAAAATTTGTCTCCGCGCAGCGACGTTGAAGAGGTTTACCTCGCCGATCGTCCCGCTAACTTCCGCCTCAGCTGCCGCACAACCGTGTTTGGTGACATCACAGTGCGGACAAAGCCTGATGAGGGAGTGGGTCGCGGTTCCAACAGTCTTGTCGGCGCCATTAAATCGTTGTTTGGCCGCTGATCTTGGCTGAACCGCTTTTGGTTTACAGCTACAACCGCTGTAGTACGTGCCGAAAGGCCTTGGCCTGGCTCACAGATCAAGGACTGGCCCACGAAGTGCACGACATCGTGGATCATCCCCCGTCTCGAGACGAGCTCGTTGCTGCTCATGCCTGTCTGGGGGATCGAAAGCTGTTGTTCAACACCAGTGGGCAGAGCTATCGCGCTCTCGGATCGTCTGTTGTGAAAGCCATGTCAGATGCAGAAGCCCTCGATGCCCTGTCGAAGGACGGAAAGCTGATTAAGCGTCCGTTTTTAAAACGACCTGACGGCAGCTTTCTGGTCGGTTTCAAGCCGGAGGTTTGGGCGTCCGCTCTGCAGAACTGAAATTCAGTCCGTCCAATTCACTGATCAGAGCATCAACATCGTCTTGATCCCTGAATTGGCGGAATCCAGATCGCTTCAGATCCTCCAAAAATGAGGTGAGAAGCTCTTGGCTTCGTTCCAAAACCGGGCCTTGCTCCAAGGTCACGGCAAGCTCTTCCCAAAGCCGGTCAAGGGCGTCGGTGCCGAGGGTTTCCAATGTTTGGTCCCGTTGACCAATACGGGTTCCGGCTCCCCGAGATAGGTCCAGAACGGAATCCACCATCCCAGTTGCCAGCTGCCGGCTGAATTCAGCTTCCGCGGATTGAAGTGCCGCCACACGACGAAGCGGTTCGGGCATCACGCTCCGACTCAAGCTTTGTTGGAGCAAGTGGCCGATCAAGGCCACCAGCTGAGGCCGTAAGGCTGGCCCAACTTTGGTTAACAACAGCGGAAGCCAAAGTCTGAGTAACTCGAGTAGTTCCCGATCATCATTGGGGTTGCTGGTTTGATGGCTGCAGAGGCTGCGCACGCGCTCTGGCAATTGGGGGGATCGGATCAGCTGTTGAAAGGTATCCACCACGCGAATGGTGATCACTTCGAACAGCTCAACGGCCAACAGAGCCACAACGGCGCGGCTAATCACTGCACGAAGCGGTTCCAGTTGGATGAGGCCAGCCCTGGAGAGACGCTCCGTTACAGGAACAAGGCGCATCCAACGGGCGAAGGGAAGCAAGAGGGGAAGGTCGATCCAGCGCCGCAGGACCGCCTCCCGCCAGCGAATGGCTGGGTATCGCGATTTCAGCCGAAGACAGCGCAGAACGATATCCAGCAGAAATAGCAGTTGGAACGGGGCGTCAACCCGCCAACTCAAGTCCGTTGGTCGACCGTTCTCGTCAATGCTTCTCCAGTAGTTGATTTCAACCAAGGGAAGGATTTGTTGGTTCCAGAATTGGCGTTCGCGATTCCATTCCCTCTGATTGAGGTGGGCCTCACTGAGGAGAACGTCCGCCGATTGTTGGGCTGAGTTCAAGCCGGTTCGAGCTCGGAGGCGGTTTTTCAGTTGGTCGAGGGCTCCAACATTGCTGGAACTCAAAAAACGTGGCGAGCTGATCAGCTCCTGCGTGAGCGTTTGTTGTTGCTTGAGCAGGGTGATGGTGGCTGAACTCAGGCTGCTGTCTGTTTGGAGTGCCTGGTCGAGGCGCTTGAAGCCATCGAGATAAGCCTGGGTTTCGCGGAGTGGCTCAATCCCTTTGAGTGGATCCAGGACGGGGGTGATGTCGGGTAGCCAGGGAAGGGGGACCACCAGTGGAAGGGATGCAACCGGATACAAGTTGCGCTGCAACCAAAAATTGCGGAGGGAGATGTAGCTGAGATCGACGAGCACCCAAGCCAAATTCAAGGTGGCGATGATCGCCACCATCCGGTCCCATCGACGCCACGCCCCAGCGTTTTGCTGCGGCTTCAGTCCTTGCCAGCGGGGACGGATCATGAGTGATGCACGTTGCTCCTATCGTGGGCGATAAGAACGAGCTTGCCCACATTGAACGCGGAGAAAGGACCTTCGGGTGTGTCAAGCAAAGTCAGTGCCATTTGGGAGTTCTGGGCCCCATTTCTGTTCACTGTTTCCATCTATCTCCTGATTCGGCAGTTTGCTTTTGAGGCGCGATACATCCCATCGGGATCGATGCTTCCAGGCCTTCAAATCGGCGACAAATTGATCGTTGAAAAGCTGTCCTACAAATCACAGTCGCCGCGCCGTGGCGACATTGTTGTGTTCAATTCACCCAGTGCATTTGATCCGGTGTGGAAGCTGGATGCCGGTAGCCCTGATCCGTTGAAGTGTGGATTGGTCACCTTCCCTGGGGTGAGCTGGTTCGTGGATCGGGTGCTGGTGCAGCGTTATCCGGAATGCGAAGCATGGATCAAGCGCGTTGTTGGCGTGCCTGGCGATGTCATCGAGGTGAATTCCCAGGGGCAGGTGTCGATTAACGGCAAACGGTTTGAAGAGCCCTACGTCTCGAATTTCTGCCTGACCGACCGCGGCATGCCCGGTTGCAAGGGCCTGTATGCAGCAGTCCCGAAGGGCAACGTGGTGGTGCTTGGCGATAACAGGCGCAACAGTCAGGACGCCCGCCGTTGGCCAGGGGGACCGTTCCTTCCGGATGATCAAATCATTGGCCGCGCTGTGTTCCGGTTCTGGCCTCCGGCTCGAATGGGTCCCCTTAGCGATTGAGTCCGCACGCGATCACGCGTCCTTTGAGCGTTTGGCCCAGATAGGGCATGTTGGCCCCACGGGGTGCTTGGGGATCGTCCCGGCGGACGGTCCACTGATGGTCGGGATCAAACAGCAGCCAGCGTCGACTGCCGAGGCGCAGGCCCTCCTGTGGTTGATCGATCAGGGCCGATGGGCCAAAACTCAAGGCCTGCCAAAGGCTTTCGATTGGCGTGTTCCGCTGCCTCACCAGGGCATCCCAGAGGGTGGGGAGCACAAGGTGATGGCCGCACAGCCCTGGAGGTCGTTGATCCGGAGGTAGCAGCATGTCCTCGTCATCGAGGGACACCGCGTGAACTGAAATGGCTGTGATGGTTTGACAGAGCACGGCATCGATCAGCCGTTCTCGGTCTTCGGCACCGCCGAGGGAGGGGCGAATCCTCCAGCCGGGATCGCCTGCTGCCAAGCCATGGCGATCCGCAAGGAGATGCCACCAGTTGACGCTGCTCAAGGGTGGATTGTTTCCAAAGGCCACGAGCTGCTCCACCGCTGCCACCGTGGACAGGTTCATCAGGCGTAGTTGTCGATCGGGGTGGCGTTGATGCAACGCCAGCAGTTGGCTGATGGGAAGGGTCTCGCTGCTGATCGGGTCTGGGGGCCATCCAGCCCGCAGCGTCTCGACCCCCTCGCGCACCATGCCAGCCCCCTGCAGGGCAGGGTCCCGCGGGGCGACAAGGACGGGGCAACTGCCCATTTCTCCGAGCACCAAGCCCTGTTCCAGCAACTGGGGGGAAATCAGGGCGTCGTCGTCGGCTAATCCGATGGCGCCGTGTTCGAGCAAGTCGCCATGGGGCGCCAACCGTTCGGATGTTCCACCCTGGCTGAATCCACCCCAAAGGTGAAGTTGAACCCCGTTTTTCTGGTCGCTGGAAAAGCCCTGAAGGCACTCGGGTTGGTCGCGCCAGGTTCGGCCGCGGGGCAAAAGAGCCACTTGTCCGTAGCCCGCCGCAGCGGCGCAATGCCGCAGGCTTTCAATCGTCTCCTGATCACCACTAAACGGAGTGTCCAGAACGGAGTGGGGATCCACTAAGCATGGAGCCACCAGCTGATCAGGCGCTTCTGTGGGAGTTAGTCCCAAGGCCTTGGCCTTGCGGCGGGCGTCGCCGTCAAATGCCGTGAGGACGCCCTGCTCAATCAGCACAGCCCCCTGCTCAACCGACTGTCCGATGCCGCGCAAGATGCGAACCGGATCGAGCAGCAGGGTGTTGTCCATCACGGTTAGAGGGCGCCTGCAGCAGTGCGGTCAATCACGCTGCCGAAGTGGGACGTGAGATTGAGGCAGGTCACCACCGCAGGCTGGCTTGAATCCAGGGCGATGTCGACAACGGTGACACCGCCATTGCCCTGTTTGACAGCCCAAATGTCCGCTGGTGTGAGTCCCAGGAGATCGCAAAGGATCGTTTTGTTCACTGCATCGTGGGCCACCACAAGGGCCGTTTCTTCGGGTTTCAGGCTGGCAGCGATGTCGCCCCAGCTTTTGACCGACCGAGCCCAAACGTCTTGAATTGTTTCGCCCTCAGGCATTTGAACGGTCTCTGGACGCTGCTTCCAGGTGTCCAGGAGTTCCGACCATCCATCACGGATTTCCGATTCGAGCTTTCCTTCCCAGAGGCCATGGCCGATTTCCACCAATCCTTCCGTTTGGCTCAGAGGAACGTTGGCATGGGCTTGGAGAATGATTTCTGCGGTTTCGGTTGGCCGCGACATGGTGCTGCTCCAGGCCCGATTGATCGTCACACTGCTGAGAAAGTCCCGTGCAGCAGCGGCTTGGCCGCGACCGTTGTCGTTGAGAGGGATGTCGATTTGGCCTTGGAACCGCCCAGCTTTGTTCCAATCCGTTTCTCCGTGGCGGACCAAGATCAAGCGAGCACCATCACCTTTGGGAGGAAGCGGTTGAAGGTGGGTGGTGTTGTTCAGGCATTCGATTTGCACTTGATGGCCCTCGCCACCAACGCCGGGTCGCAGATTAAAAATCGAGAGGGAGGTGTTATCGACCCGCAACCGTCGGAAGCCCCGCTCTGGTTCACCGAGGAGGGCGAGCATCAAACAGCGCAGGATGGCGTTGTGGGCCACCACAAGAACCGTGGAATCGCTTTCCACCGGATGACGTTGAATCAGATCGTCAATGAATTGGCGCGCCTGCGCTTGAAGTTCAACAAGCGGTTTGTAGGTCGAGCCATCGCGACGCTGCAATTCGAGGTCCAGAGGTTGGCGTTTCCACACGCTGTAGGCCTCTGGATGGCGTTCGGTTAACTCCTCGATGCTCAGACCTGACCACGGTTCGAGATCAACCTCCAGCAGTCCGTTCTCAAATGTGGTGGCCGGCGCCTCTCCCCCACGCCCCTCGAGGAGGGAGGCGGTGGTGGACGCAGCGCGTCGAAGCGGTGAGCTGTAGACCGCATCGATGCTCACCTCCTTGAGCGAGCGTCCCAGCGCTCTGGCCTGGTCGTGGCCTTCGTCCGTGAGGTTGGAGAGGTCGTCGCGTCCTTGGATCCGGCGCTCTTTGTTGAAGCTGCTTAGACCGTGACGGACCAGGAGAAGGCGAAGGGACACCGTTTGGCTTCAATGCGCGGCCATCGTATGGGGCAAGGGTTGCAGAGGGACAATCAGAAGACATCGCCCTCACCAGGTGTCCAGTTCGTCACGCCAGGTTTCTCCGCGTTGGAAGCTGCTTCTGGCAGCTCTGTCGTTGCTTCTGGCAGGGGCCATTTGGCTGTCCGGGCTGGTCGACAGTCTTTCGAGGCCGTCGGTTTCTCCGTCGCTCACCCTGCAACAGCAGGAGCTGTCGTTGTTGGCTCAGCCTGCCCTGCCTCAGTCATTGCAACCGGTGCTGTTGGGCGAAGATCCTCGCGATGCCTTGCTTCAAGCCTTGCAGGCCAGCACTCCAGCCGACCGGAGTGATCGGCAGCAGTTGTTGTTGGGATTGCTGCAAGCGGATCAGGGGGCGCTTGAACTCGAGAACCGCTGGCCAAATGATCCGCTCATCCAGCGTTTGATCTGCGAGCGACAACGATTAAGCGTTGAGGGGTGCATTGATGCTGATGTGGCATCAGCAGCGGCTTGGCGTCTTGGCGTGAGTGGCTTGCTGCCCCTGCTCACGGTGCTGGTGGGCAGTTTGCTGTTGTTGGTTCAAATCATCCGCGCTCTGCGGGGGCGCCTTCAGCCCTGGCCGGCCATGGAGGGGCCAGCGCTCAGCCTGATCGATCTGGTGTTGTTGGTGGCCGGTGGCTTTGTGGTGATCAGTGCCGTCGGCGTTCCGTTGGTCGCTCTGCCGTTGGTGGCGAGCGTCACCGCAGGATTGGAAAGTCCACGGCGCGAGGCGGTCACGGTGGTGATCAATTACAGCGTCATGGCCCTGCCGAGCTTGCTCATCCTTTGGCGCCAGCTCAAGGCACTGCCTGGCGCTCAGGCACCCCAGGGGGGATGGCTGCAGTGGCGATTGCGCCCATGGCCCGGAGCGATCTCATCAGCCGTCGCCGGTTGGTTGATGGTGACGCCTGTAGTGGTGGCAACGGGTTGGCTTTTGGTGCGCTTGGTCGGCGACCCCGGTGGCAGCAATCCCCTGTTGGAGCTGGTTTTGGGAAGCAAAGATCCGCTGGCACTGTTTTTGCTCGGATGGACCGCTGTGGTTTTGGCGCCGCTGTTTGAAGAGACGATTTTTAGGGGGGCGCTTCTTCCGGTTCTGGCCAAACGCTGGGGCACAGCGGGGGGTGTTCTGCTGAGTGCCCTGTTGTTTGCCATGGCCCACATCAGCATTGGTGAGTTGGCACCCCTAACCGTTCTTGGCGTTGGCTTGGCATTGCTGCGCGTCAGCACGGGCCGACTGCTCCCATCGGTGTTGATGCATGCCCTTTGGAATGCCATCACCTTTCTCAATTTGCTTGTGCTTTGAGCCTTGCCGCTGCTTGGAGCAGGTGGTTCACTTACTTATTCGCTAATCCCAGAGTGGTAGCCGCTCCGGAAAAGCGTTCATCGGCCCGGACCTTAAAGCTCATTCAAGGTTCTTTGTCGTCTGGACGCGTTGCCAGGCGGTCGCCTTGGTTAGGGGGTGTGCACCGTTTGATGGACGGCACCCTTCTGGGGGTTGTTGGTGCTGCTGCTGTGTTGGCTGGTTTGACGTTGCACTGGCAGCACCGTTGGACGGTGGCGTTCAATCGTCTTGAGTCCACGCGGATTCAGGCCCATCGCTTGACCGAATCAACGGCTGTGATGGAACAGCATTTGTTGCGGAGCACCACGCAGCCGGCAAGCCTCGTGCCGACGCAAGTCACCAACCTGGTGCATGTTGAGCGTCCCATCTCCACAACCCAGCCATCCGCCAGTTCGTCGTTGAGCTCTTCGATTGGTGAGGTGATGTTCCAGCGGCCACGCACGGGGTATTGATGACGAGACGCTCCCGCCCTGAGCAGCGGTCGCGTCGTCCGTCGCGCACGACCACGAAGCGCACACAGTCAAGGGTTGTGTCGTTGGCGCCAGTTCCGCCAAACCGGTTGTGGATTGTTTTTTTGATCCTTTGCACCGGCTTGGTGGGTTTGGTCGGCCGGATGGCCTGGCTGCAGTTGGTGCAAGCCCCGGCCTTGGAGAAGCAGGCACGCCAGCTTCAAACCCAACGCACAGGTCCCCTGGGGCAACGGCGACCGATTGTTGATCGCACCGGTCGATTGGTCGCGATTGATGAGAAGCGCTTTCGTCTTTGGGCGCACCCCCGTTATTTCAACCTTCCTGGCGATAACCCGAACCTGGTTCGCCCTCCCGAGGATGTGGTGGAGGTGTTGGCTCCTCACCTAGCGATTCCGGCCTCTGAGTTGTTGAAGTCGTTAAAAACACGCCCCTCCGGGATCAAGTTGGGCGAGCAGATTGATCCTGAAACAGCAAAACGCATTCAGGCCCTAGGCATCAGCGGGCTTGATCTCGAGGCCTATCCCCAAAGGATTTATCCCCAGGCATCGCTGTTTGCCAATGTTGTGGGCTTCCTTAATGACGAGCGTGTCCCGCAGGCGGGTCTTGAGCAAAGTCGAGACAGCGACCTGGCGAGACAGGAGCAGGCCAGGAGCCTCAGGCGCGGCGCCGATGGCACGCCTTTGCCCGACAATCTGGCTCCGGGGGTGTTTTATGGCGACGACCTAAGACTTCAACTCACGCTGGATTCGAGGCTGCAGGAATTAGCGGTGAAGGCGCTTGCGGCCCAGGTGGCCAAATGGAAGGCCCAGAAGGGAGCCGCGATTGTGATGGACGTCACCAACGGCGAGCTGTTGGTGTTGGCGTCGACGCCGACCTATGACCCCAATCGGTATTGGAGTTTTCCGACCGGACGTTTCCGTGAGTGGTCTGTTCAGGATCTCTACGAACCTGGATCCACGTTTAAGCCGATCAATCTGGCCTTGGCATTGCAGGAAAAGGCGATTCAACCCAACGGTCGTGTCAACGACGTTGGTCAACTCAGCATTGGTGGCTGGCCGATCAACAACCACGACAAGAGAGCCAATGGCTTGATTGATTTCGCCACGGTTCTCCAGGTGTCGAGCAACGTTGGCATGGTGCAAGCGATGCGCCAACTTGACGATCACTTGTATTGGACCTGGATGCATCGATTGGGCATCGACCGACGTCCGGATACCGATCTGCCTGGGGCTGTTGCCGGTCAGCTGAAAAGCAAGAAGCAATTCACGACTCAACCGATTGAACCGGCCACAACGGCCTTTGGTCAGGGTTTTTCCCTCACTCCGCTGAAGCTCGTGCAATTGCACGCGATGCTTGCCAATGAAGGGCGATTAGTGAGCCCCCACATCACGCGCGGCTTTCGTTCCGGTGCAGCGCTGGCGCCCGCAGCGCCTCCTTCCGGCCAACAGTTGCTTCGACCGGAGGTGACGCGCACCGTTTTGAACTGGATGGAATCGGTTGTGGATCAAGGCAGTGGGAAAGGCGTTAAGACGCCGGGGTATCGCATCGGCGGGAAGACCGGCACCGCACAAAAAGCTCTGAATGGGATCTATTTGCCAGGCGCCAAGATTTGCAGCTTCGTGGCCACGTTGCCGATTGAAGATCCGCGTTACGTGGTTTTAGTTGTTGTGGATGA
>JADHRU010000023.1 GCA_016777265.1 Synechococcus sp. BS30m-G31 | reverse complement strand
CGGCTAAAAATGCACGCTTCATTAATCGTGTGGTGCCCGGAGCTTGTATTCCCGACCACCTGATTGAGCGTTTAGAGGATGCATCCGATCCTGCGATGGAAGGAGTCGCCATTGCTGCTGAGCAGGTGCGGCAATACCTGGGGATTGTTCAGGGTGTACACCTCATGGCCATCAAGGCCGAGGAGCGCATCCCTTTGATCCTTGATCAAGCCGAGATCAGTTCACTGACGATGTGAGGTCTGTACCGAGCAGCTCGGCCATCGCTTTTTGTTGTGGTGATGGCTCAACAAGATCTTGGCGTCTTGCATCGGTGATCAACCAATCCAGGGAGGCCTCTTGGAGGTCGAAGTGGTCTCCGTCTTTGCCAACGCAATAACGACCAAAAACAAGTTTCTCAACGAGTTGAACGCCAGCTCCGATGCGTGAATAATCAAAAATGATCGAGTTGTCGATGGTGGCGCCTTCGCAAATGTGACAACTCGGACCAATCATTGTGGGGCCAATAATCGTGGCGCCGTCTTCGATTTTGGTCATTCCTCCGACATAAACGGGCCCACTTACATGAATTTTTTCCCAATTAGCGGCCACGTTCAGGCCTGTGTAGATACCTGGACGAATCTCTTTGCCAGGAATACCAACTTGGCGAACATCGCCGGAAAGGACACTACGGATTGCCTGCCAATAATCGGGTACTTTGCCAATATCTACCCACTCAAAATCCATTGGAATAGCATAAAAGGGGGCTCCAGATGCAGCTAATTTTGGAAATAAATCCGATCCGATATCAAAAGAAACCCCTGATGGGATGTGATCAAATATTTCAGGCTCAAAAATGTAGATACCAGTATTAATCGTGTCGCTTAGGGCCTCATCGATGCTTGGCTTTTCTTGGAACGAGGAAATCCGACCTTCGTCGTCAGTCACGACAACGCCGTAGCTGCTCACCTGATCCTTAGGGACTCGTTTGGTGACCAGGCTTGCGATAGCCCCTTTTTCTCGGTGCCGCTTGAGGGCTTCTGTTAGATCGAGATCGATGAGTGCATCACCGCAGAGCACCACAAATGTGTCGTCAAAAAATTGCTGAAAATCCTGAATTTTTTTCAGGCCACCAGCAGAACCCATGGCACTACCAATCAGTTCTCCGTCTTCAATTCGTCCCTCGAAGCTGTATGCAAGTTCAACGCCAAACCGCTGACCATCACGAAAGTAGTTCTCAATTTCTTCTGCTAAGTGAGAGACGTTCACCATGACTTCGGTGAAACCGTGCTCCTTGAGCAGTTCAAGCAGGAATTCCATCACTGGCTTTTGCAGGATGGGGATCATCGGCTTGGGGATCACATGTGTGATCGGCTGCACTCTTGTTCCCTTGCCAGCCGCCAGAATCATCGCCTTCATTGGCGTTTCGGGCTCCTGAAGTCTTTCCACACTAGACCAATTTTAGGCGGCGACGGCTGTTGGAGCTTGGATTGGAGTCGCAACCTGAAGGCTGCTGATCGGTAATTGCGTCGGGATTCCAGCTGCTGGGATCCGTTTGACTCGAAGTGGTCCGTGCAGCCATTGCGACTGTTCAAGCTGCACACTGCCTTGAGAGGACAGAAATAGCAGCGCCCAGAACACTCCTACCCTGTCTTGATCCAGATCCGCTGCAGCCACTTGGACCCAGCGCTGTACGAGTCCTTCAAAATCCACCCAATCCAAGGCGTCTTCCCAGCCATTGAGAAACACGCCGAGGGCAGCAGTGGTTTCCGGTAACTTTTCGCGGTGCGCCAAATTGGCAACTTGGTTGATGGCGTCACGGGTGCTGAACCGCTTGCGTCGATGACGGCGGCGCATGTCCAGTTCGTCGGATTCGAGTTGCTCGGCAATGCTCTCGAGCTGTTCAATCAGTTCTCCGAGGGTTACCGGACGGCGGAGCGGAGGAGGTGCCACCGGACGCCGCAGTAGATGGCGTTCAGGCCGTCGTGGTAAGTCGAAGCTGGGATCCAGCCATCCCTGATCCTCGAAGTCGGCGTCGAAATACTCCTCCACTTCGGGGGGAGGTGGAAGCATGCTGGCTTCGAGAACTTCCGCTTTCAGGCCAACGAGCACTGAGGCCGCCAAAAAGGCTTCGCTGCTTTCTGCGAGATCACGTTCATAGCTGCCACCACGTCCGGCCAAAGCCGCCGCGATCTGACGTGGAACTTCGATGCGTTGTCTGAGCTGATCAAGGAAGCCGTCCACAACGGCAATCACATCAACGTCCCATGGATCCAGATCGCCCCGTTCTGCCGCATCTTGCAGAAGACGGATGGCAAGGCGTGCACCGGCATCAGCGCCTTCGTTGGGGACCGCCTGATGCAATGGAACCCCTTCACTAGGTGAAAGGTATCGATCCCATCGCTGCTCGGCTAGCCCCGCATCACGTTCTCCTTCAGCTGGTCATTGGTTGCGAGTCGTCTTCGCTGGCGCTCGCGCTGGTGCTCACGGTGGTGGCTGGGAGGAGGCCGAGCTGCGTTTCGACCGTGGAACGGTATCGATTGAGATCGGTTTCCAGCTCTTGAATACGAACCTGTTGGGCTTCAAATTCAGTGGCTTTGCTCAGTTGATCCACGTTGTTCAACATCCCTGTCCAGGTGGCGAAAAACCAGGCGGATACTGCACCGATCCCGGCGACAAGCAGCAGAAGACCTGCCAAGGGCAAGGTGTATTGCATTCCTGGTAGGACATGGACTGTTGTGGCTGCCGTGTTTTCAAGGGTGAAAAATACGGTGATCAGCCCGAATCCGAAGATCAGTCCGAAATTGATCTGGCGCATAGATGTGGCGTCTGTGCAGCAAGAACTTAAGGAGTTCCAGCGCCAAGACCACCGCATCGATACGTCACTTATGAGTTGGCGTGCTGAGCTTCGGAGCGCGCAGGATTGCCGGAACCGTCCCTTGCCCTCGAATTAATGGGGCGGTGGGTTTCGTGAGTTGCTCCATGGCAGTCACATCACGGATCACCAAAGCCTCGATTGAGCTGCTGAAGCTATCGGTCATCAGGCGCGGATACAAACCAATGCCGATGATCGGAACCAGTAGGCACCCAATGATGTACACCTCACGAGGCTCGGCATCCACCAGGTTGGTGTGGGACACCAGCTCAGCGTTTTCTTTGCCAAAGAAGATTTCGCGCAGCATCGAGAGCAGGTAAACCGGTGTGAGCACAACGCCCACGGCGGCTAGGCCGCAAATCACCACTCGGAATGGAAGGGTGTAGGCCTCGTCCGTAGCAAACCCGGCAAAAATCATCAGTTCGCTAACGAAACCGCTCATCCCTGGCAGGGCTAGAGAGGCAAGGGCGCAAACGGTCCAAAGGGCGAACATGGTCCGCATTTTTTGGCCGATGCCGCCCATCTCATCAAGCAGCAGTGTGTGGGTGCGGTCGTAGGTCGCTCCTACAAGGAAGAACAGGCTGGCGCCGATCAACCCATGGCTGATCATCTGCAACATCGCGCCGCTACTCCCCAGAACACTGAAGCTGCCGATGCCAATCAGCACAAATCCCATGTGGCTGATGGAGCTGTAGGCGATTTTCCGTTTGAGATTGCGTTGGGCGAAGGATGTGAGAGCGGCGTAAATGATATTGACCACTCCTAAAACGATTAGCAGAGGTGCGAACTGGGCATGGGCCGCGGGCAGTAGCTCACAGTTGAATCGCAGCAGGGCATAACCACCCATTTTTAGGAGGATGCCAGCGAGCAGCATGTGCACGGGTGCCGTTGCTTCTCCGTGGGCATCTGGCAGCCAGGTATGCAGCGGCACGATCGGAAGCTTGACTCCGAAGGCAATCAGCAGTCCCGCGTAACAAAGCAACTGGAAGCCACTCCCAAAGTCCTTTGCAGCCAGTGCCGTGTATTCGAAGCTTGGCGTTCCTCCTCCGAAAAACCCCATGGCAAGAGCCGCCAAGAGGATGAACAGGGAGCTTCCTGCGGTGTAGAGGATGAATTTGGTGGCCGCGTATTGGCGTTTTTTGCCGCCCCAGATGGCAAGTAGCAGGTAAACGGGGAGAAGCTCGAGTTCCCATGCCAAGAAGAACAGCAGCATGTCTTGCACCGCAAAGACGGCGATTTGGCCGCCATCCATCGCAAGAAGCAGGAAGAAGAACAATCGCGGTTTGAACGTCACCGGCCATGCGGCTAGGCAGGCAAGGCTGGTGATGAAGCTCGTGAGCAGGATGAGCGGCATTGATAGCCCGTCTGCTCCAACGGTCCAGGTCAGGCCGATCTCTGGCAGCCAACTGACGCGTTCAAAGAGCTGCAGACCGCTCAGGCTGGGGTCGTAACCCGTCAGATATCCGGCAACCGTGATCAGAAACGTGATCAGGGTGACGATCAAGGCATACCAGCGAATCTGCTTGCCTTCCCCCTGGTCGGGGATGAAAGGGATGAGCAGCGCTCCGCCAATGGGCACCAAAATCGACAGACTCAACCAAGGAACTGTCGCTTGCACGGGGTCGCTCAGTCCTGCGACTGCAAACTCGATCACGGACTATCCAGATCTCCACTGGTTGGATCGTAGAAATCACTGGGCCTGTGTCATCACCTCGATAGGCGATGACACACATGCCGATCGCGATCAGCTGATCGGTCCGCCGATCACACCGAATAAAACAACCATCGCAATCACGCCGCCAAACACGATCAAGGCATAGAACTGAGCACGGCCAGTCTCCAGGTATTTCAACCCTTCTCCGCTACCGAGGGTGAGCAAACCGGTGAGGTTTACTACCCCATCAACAACCTTGGCATCCACCTCAAGCACCTCTCTGGCGAGTTTCCGGCTACCGCGAACAAATAATTTTTCATTGATCGAATCGAGGTACCACTTGTTCGCAAAGAAGGCGTTAATCGTGGGGAACCGACCAGCGACCAGCTGACCCAAATCAATCCGGCGCAGGGCGTAAGCGAGAACTGCCAGGGTGATACCAACCAGAGAGATAGCGACTGAGGCTCCTGCCAAAGGTAGGAACTCACCCCAGCTGAAATGTTCGGCCATTTCTGCTGCTTCTTCAGGGTTCAACAAACCCGCAAAGCGACTGTTCCAGGGAGTCCCCAGCAAACCAATCAGCACGGACGGAACAGCCAAAACAGCAAGGGGGACCGTCATGGGCCAGGCCGACTCGTGCACGCTGCTGGCGTGATCGTCATGCTCCTTGTGCTCTTTGCCCACCGCGGCAAGCAGCGACGCTTGCATCGCTTTGTCGTTGCCACGGAACTCTCCTTCAAAGGTGAGGAAATAAAGCCGGAACATGTAGAAGGCGGTCATCCCAGCGGTGAGGAACCCCACAAGCCAGAGCACTGGAAAGGCATTGAAGGCTTGGCCCAGGATTTCATCTTTGCTCCAAAACCCAGCCAAGGGAGGAATCCCGCTGATCGCGATGCAGCCGATAAAAAAGGTGACGGCGGTAATGGGCATTTTTTGACGCAAGCCGCCCATGAGCCGCATGTCCTGGGCCAGCACGGGTTCGTGGCCCACCACCTCTTCCATGGCATGGATGACGGAGCCAGAGCCCAAAAAGAGCATGGCTTTAAAGAATGCGTGCGTCACCAGATGGAACATTCCGGCAACTGGAGCACCGCAGCCCATGGCCAGCATCATGTACCCGAGTTGAGACACGGTGCTGTAGGCCAGACCCTTTTTCAGATCCATCTGGGTGAGGGCGATGGAGGCCCCAAGGAAGCAGGTGATCGTGCCAACAACCGCAATCACAGTTTGAACAACTGGAAATTGGGTGTAGAGCGGATCCAATCGCGCCACCAGGAACACCCCTGCCGCCACCATGGTTGCGGCGTGAATAAGAGCCGAAATAGGAGTGGGTCCCTCCATGGCATCAGGTAGCCAAACGTGGAGGGGAAATTGGGCTGACTTTGCCATCGGCCCCATAAACACCAGGAGGCAGAGCAGCAGTGCTGCCCATGGAGCAACGCTGCCATTGGCTAGTCCCTGTTGCAGACCATCGGCAATGCCTTGGAAATCAAAGCTTCCTGTCGCCCAAAACAGGCCAAGAATTCCTAATAAGAGTCCGAAGTCGCCAACGCGGTTCACCACAAATGCCTTTTGGGCGGCATGGGCAGCTCCTTCCCTGTCGTACCAAAAGCCCACGAGCAGATAGGAACACATCCCCACCAGCTCCCAGAACACATAAATCTCGAGCAGATTGGGACTGATGATCAGCCCAAGCATCGAACTGCTGAAGAGGGCGAGATAGGTGAAAAAACGAACGTAGCCCTTGTCGTGGGCCATATATCCGTGGGAATACACCATGACGAGCAGGGCAATGGTGGTGACCAGCGCCAACATCACCGCACCCAATGGATCGACGATGTAACCCATGGGCAAGGTGAAGTCACCAGCACTCGCCCAGACGAATGAATGTTCAACCGGTGGGGCCCCCGCTAACTGACCCGCCAAGATTGCGTAACTCAGAACAGCTGCCGCGCCAACGCAGGTGATCAACAGCAGCGCAACTGGTTTGCGCAGTCGATTCACCGTCCGGTTAAAGCTGATCAGCCCAAGCCCAGTCACGACAGCCCCAAAGAGGGGCAGTACGGGGATTAGCCAGGCGAGTTCCGCTGCCGAGGGCATCCACTTCAAGCCAATTGAATCGAGTGTAGGCAGCTCAGCTGAACAGGGACTCGAGTGCGGAGTTGCGCACCAATGCGCCGGCTTGAGGAATAAAGCGATGGGCCCACCAAAACACGCCTACTGCGATGGCAATTCCGAGTTGTGCCGGCCGGACAAACTCTCGCCAATCCAGTGTTTGACGACCATCGATTACGGCGACAAAAGGCACCGATGAGGTTGAGTTTTTGAGTTCATCGAAGGCGTCTCCAAAGCGCGCCTTCAGGCGACGATCCCCATGCCATACGGCAAAAAGGTGGTGGGCAATGAGTCCCATGCAGGTCACCAACATGAAACTGCTGCCAATCCAAAGTGCATGGGTGAAGCACCACAGGATTTGACCTACGGCCTGTGGATGGCGGCTCACTCTGATGATCCCGGTGGCGTAGAGGCGAACCTGGGGCTTCAACACTGCGGGAATCTCCAGCAGGTTGTAGGTGGCTGGATAGAGAAAGAGAAAACTGATGGCGGTGCCAATCCAGATCATCGGCACCATCCCTGGCACGCCTTGAAGGTTCCAAAGCCGCAGACCGTCATAGCGGTGCGCCAGAAACCAGCCAATCACTACCACCGCTGAAGGGATGCTCACGGCGGCAAAGATCAAACGCCAAGCCCGAGCTCCGATGACTGCTTCGGCTCTTACGCGTAGAGCAGCACCGCCGCTGTGAACCACCGCGAAGAGCACCAGCAACACCAGCATGATCAAGCTGCTGTGGTGGTTGGTTGCCATGGAGAGGCCTCGTTAGGTCGTGATTCTGGCGGGCTGTCATCCCGGGCTTAGATTTCCGTTTTTCCGAAGGGTGCATCGCGGTGGCTGATCTGCCGTTCACCCTTGATCAGCTCCGCATCTTGCGCGCGATCGTGAGCGAGGGAAGCTTTAAAAAGGCTGCCGACAGCCTCTATGTCACGCAACCTGCCGTCAGTCTCCAGATTCAAAATCTCGAGAAACAACTTGAGGTGTCCCTCTTCGATCGCGGTGGGCGGAAAGCGCAACTCACCGAAGCGGGTCATCTCTTACTGAGTTATTGCGATCGCATCCTTAGCCAGTGCGCCGAAGCGTGTCGTGCTCTTGATGATTTGCACAACCTCAAGGGTGGGTCGTTAATTGTTGGGGCAAGTCAAACCACTGGCACCTATTTGATGCCACGGATGATCGGATTATTTCGGCAGAAATATCCAGAGGTAGCCGTTCAGCTTCAAGTGCACAGCACTCGGCGAACCGGTTGGAGTGTGGCCAATGGCCAGATTGATCTGGCGATCATTGGCGGTGAATTGCCGCCAGAGCTGAACGAGCTCTTGCAGGTGGTGCCGTATGCCAGTGATGAACTTGCCTTAGTGCTTCCGGTGAAGCACCCCTTGGCCCGTCTGAGCGAACTGACGAAGGAAGATCTTTATCGCCTCGGGTTTGTGTGCCTCGATGCCCAATCCACCACGCGAAAAATGGTTGATCAATTGCTCGCTCGCTCAGGCCTTGATGTGCAGCGGCTGAGGATAGAGATGGAGCTCAACTCCCTCGAGGCGATTAAAAATGCCGTTCAAGCCGGTTTAGGGGCAGCGTTTGTGCCCGTGGTTTCGATTGATCGTGAGCTTGCTGCAGGCACAATTCATCGCCCCCAGGTGGCCGACTTGCAGGTGAAAAGGCAGTTGAAATTGATCACCCATCCAGCGCGGTACCGCTCGAGGGCCTCCGCGGCATTCCGCCAAGACGTGCTTCCGGTATTCGCTAGCCCCGACAGTCCCATTCGACAAAAAGCAGCAACACCGATAGTGCCGCTTCAATCAGCCGATCAGCTGTCTCAGAATTGATCCGCTTCCGGGGTAAGGCCAACGGTGTCGTCGGCGATTCCTTTCGTCAGGAAGCGATTTTGTGAGATGTCTGTTTGATAAACGCAGCGCACCATTGGCTTGTCACGCACTGAGCCGATATAGGCGAATGTGTTCATGCGTTGCTTGCATTCCCGTTCTTGATCGCCTGTGATGGCCCCCTCTTTGCGCAGCACAGACCAGTTTTCTCGACGAATCACACAGCCTGGCTGAAGGGTTGGTTGCGTGACGAAGCTGCTGGAGGGATTCAGCGTTGTGTACATCTCGATATCCATCACAAAAGCGCTTGCACCCCATTGCCGACAGAACTCGGGGTCTGGCACGGCCATATCGAGTTGTTGCGAACTGGCGATATTGCCCTGATCTCCCTGGGTGGTGCTCGTGACGGCACTACCAATACCGATGCCCACTACAAGCACGCCCGCCAACACCGCAATGGTGCGTGAGCTGAAATTGAAATCAGGTCCGCCGCCTTCTGGTGGTGGGCCTGGGGGACGATTCCCACGACCAGCGCTACGCCGTTCGTCGGAGCGATCGCGTTGATACCTCCCTCCGCTTGAGGGGCGGTCATAGCTGTCGTAGGGGGAACGATTCACAGCAGTTCGGGTGTGCGCGGAAGGCCCATCGAAAAGTTTTGAACGCGAGCATCAGGGTTGTAGCTGAGCTCGCCTCGTTGGAGGAGTTGCCGGATTAAACCTTCTAAGTCAGTTCCAATTCGACGCAAGGTGTAGTCGCTGAGCTCGCCGCCGGCGGCAGCGTCGACCAGCTGCTTAAAGCGTTGCTGCACCTGAGAAATGCAGTGTTCACTCCAGATGAACTCATTGTCTGGATCGAGGTCCAAGGTGAGCTCATTCGTGCTGGGGACAAGGTCCTCCTTTTCCACCCGGGCGGTGAACAGGCGTATATGCCGGGTCGTGCACTTCAGCAGGGTGTCGGCCATGTCGCACCGGAGACGTTTGCCAAGCTTAAGAAGCGGTCGGGTAGGTAACCCTCTTAAGGTTGGTTTCACTATTCAGCTATACGCATGCGCGTCGCTATCGCCGGAGCCGGACTTGCGGGTCTGTCTTGCGCAAAATATTTGGCGGACGCTGGCCATACCCCGATTTTGGTGGAATCCCGTGATGTCCTTGGCGGGAAGGTTGCGGCTTGGAAGGATGAAGATGGCGACTGGTATGAAACGGGGCTGCATATCTTTTTTGGGGCTTACCCAAACATGCTGCAGTTGTTTAAAGAGTTGAACATCGAGGACCGGCTGCAGTGGAAAAGCCATTCCATGATTTTCAACCAGCCTGAAGAGCCTGGTACCTACAGCCGCTTCGATTTCCCAGACCTACCCGCGCCAGTGAATGGTGTTGCGGCGATTTTGGGCAACAACGACATGCTCACCTGGCCAGAAAAGATCAGCTTTGGACTTGGTTTGGTCCCAGCCATGTTGCGGGGTCAGGGATATGTGGAGAAATGCGATCAATATTCATGGACAGAGTGGCTTCGGTTGCACAACATCCCTGAGCGGGTCAATGACGAGGTCTTCATTGCCATGAGTAAGGCATTGAATTTCATTGACCCAGGTGAAATCTCTGCCACGGTTCTTCTCACGGCACTCAATCGCTTTCTACAAGAGAAAAATGGTTCTCGGATGGCCTTCCTCGATGGAGCTCCTCCCGAGCGACTATGTCAGCCGGTGGTTGAGCACATTGAATCTCTTGGGGGTGAGGTTCATTTGGATTGCCCCCTGCGTGAAATCAAACTGAACGATGATGGAAGCGTGGCTGCTTTCCAAATCGGCGGTGTCAAAGGGAAGGAAGGCTTTGACCTTGTGGCTGATGCTTATGTCAGTGCTCTGCCCGTCGATCCGTTCAAGCTGTTGGTTCCAGAGCCTTGGAAGCAGATGGAGGTCTTCCAAAAGCTCGATGGTCTGCGGGGTGTGCCAGTGATCAACATTCACATGTGGTTCGATCGCAAGCTCACTGATATCGATCATTTGTTGTTTAGCCGTTCACCGCTGCTCAGCGTCTATGCGGATATGAGCATTGCTTGTAAAGAGTACGAAGATCCCAATCGATCGATGTTGGAGCTCGTCTTTGCCCCTGCCAAGGATTGGATTAGCCGTAGCGATGAAGACATCATTGAGGCCACAATGGGTGAGCTCTTGAAGTTGTTCCCGATGCATTTTGGTGGCGACAATCCAGCAAAATTGCGTAAATCTAAGGTTGTTAAAACACCTTTGTCGGTTTACAAAACCACTCCTGGTTGTCAACAACTCCGCCCGGACCAAACCACACCGATCAAAAACTTCTTTTTGGCTGGTGATTACACCATGCAGCGCTATCTCGCCTCAATGGAAGGCGCTGTACTTAGCGGCAAGCTCTGTGCTGGTGCGGTTGATGCCAAAACCGATCAGCTGTCCAAGTCGTCCTCCGTTGGCGAGCCTGTGACAGCCTGAAGCGATGCCAATCGCATCCATGTCGACAAACCTTGACGGAGCTTTCGAAGCGTGTCGTCGCGAGACGGCTGAATGGGCAAAAACCTTTTATCTAGGGACGTTGTTGTTGCCGCTCGAAAAACGTCGGGCGATATGGGCCATCTACGTCTGGTGTCGCCGAACCGATGAATTGATGGACAGCGCCGAAGCGCAATCCCGTTCTGTTGAGGAACTGGCGGAGCGCTTGGATCATTGGGAGCATCAGACGCGCAGCCTTTTTAAAGGTCATGTGTCGAATGATCTTGATGCCGTAATGGCCGACACCCTGGACCGTTTCCCTCAAGATATTCAGCCCTATCTGGACATGATTGAGGGCCAACGCATGGATCTCACATGGACTCGGTATCCCACATTTGAAGATCTGAAGTTGTACTGCTATCGGGTTGCAGGAACAGTGGGCTTGATGACCCAAGGTGTGATGGGTGTGGACCAGGCTTATACATCTGCTCCTTGGAGTGATAGTCCAGATACCACTGATGCCGCAGTTGCTTTGGGGATTGCTAATCAGCTCACGAACATTCTTCGTGATGTTGGCGAAGATCGTGGTCGGGGTCGTATCTATCTTCCTCAGGAAGATTTGGATCGATTTGGGTATTCAGAAGCTGATTTGATGGCTGGACGATTGAACGAGGCTTGGCGTGAATTAATGGCTTTTCAGTTGGAACGGGCAAGAGAATGGTTCACGCGTTCAGAGTCAGGGGTGCGTTGGCTCTCGGGCGATGCTCGCTGGCCTGTATGGACATCTTTGCGGTTGTATCGCGGCATTTTGGATGCCATCGAACGCATCGACTATGACGTTTTTAATCGACGTGCCTATGTCGGTAAGGTGAATAAATTGCTTGATTTACCCCGTTCATTTGCTCTGGCGCAATTCCGCTAAGTCGAGCTACAAAGATGTCAATTAAAAATCCTGCCAGGGATTGACCCTGACAGGATAAAAAACGCGAATTCGCGTGATTTAGACAGCAGGTTTAAACGGCAGTCTTTTGGTTGCCGAGCAAATCTTTCAATTTGGAGAGCTCTCCGGCCCAGCGTGGGTCGGGTGCGCCTTCGCCAGGTACATCGCTGTGCACCACCTTGTTCACCGTTTTTCGTGCAACTTGAGGTTGGCCTGCGCCCATGGGTGCCGGGGCTCCTCCACGGCGATTGTTGCCACCAGATTCGCGCCGTTCGGATCGCTCAACACGAAGGGTGCTGCCGCCGAAATCTTTTCCATTCAGTTGTTCGATCACCGCATCGGCAACCTTGGGGTCGTCAACGTTGGCGAAGCCAAAACCACGGCAGCTTCCTGTATCTCGATCGAGCACCGACTTAAAACGGATCCCCTCCCCAATTCCTTTCAGCAGAGCCGCAAGCTCCTTTTCTTCGAAGGTTTGCGGCAAATTGCCGATGTACAGGCGAATGCTCATGGAGGGGGAGAGGCGATCTTTCGGTGTCTGATAGTCATCATTGACACATGCAAAGTTAATCACAGTTCGGTTCAATTTCGGCCCACAGGCGGCGGGCAGTTTGAACTGCTTCATCGCGATTCTGGATCCGTCCAAAGGCTTGCTCAAGGCGAAGTTGGCCGAGCACTTTGCCCATGGTTGGTCCCGCTGAAAGCCCCAGTTCCCTTTGAAGGCTGCCTCCATCGAGGGGCATGGTCGGGTGAAACAAGGGATCGTTGGGATCCCGCCAGCGCTTCAGCCAATGCGCCTGAAGCTCCATCGGCAAACCAAGGATTAAGGCTGCAAGATCGGCTTCGAGCTCCAGATGCAGTTGGAGTCGTTCCTGTTCTGGTAGTGCTTCAGGTTGTTGTTTGGCTTGGAGGATCCAATGGCGCAGTCGTGCACAGCGCTGTTGCAGCACTTTGCTGGCCTTGAGCCGCTTGAGTCCGTCGTCACTGATCAGGTTTATAAGCCGTGCCAATGGGAGTGCGTCAGCGACCTCTGCGGCGTGCAGAAGGGTTGTGTCGTGTTTGGAGAGGGTTTGTGGTGTTGTGCCCCATGGTTGGAGCAATTGCCAACGCTTCAGGAGATGAAGGGAGTGATCTGCATGGGTGCCTTTCACCAACCGTTGGAGTTCAGCCAGGATGCGTTCTGGGGCTGACTCCACTAGGGCTTGGCGATGTCGCTGGATCCACTCCCCTGTTTCGGTATCGAGCACGAGCGGGATCTCCGCGAGTAGACGCAGGCCACGCAGCAGGCGTAGTGGGTCGTCGATGAGGTTCTGTTCGCGCACAGCGCGTAATCGTCCCCGCTTGAGATCGTCTATGCCCCCCGTCGGGTCGCATAGGGGGGCCAATGGGCGGAGTGGAAGGGCTATGGCATTGAGGCTGTAATCACGTCTCCAGAGGTCGTCTTCAAGGCAGTGCCCCTCCTGTCGGGCCAAATCGATAGTCCATCCTTTGAGGACTAGACGGGCGATGTCTCTCTGCTCATCCAGCACCACTCGCTTGCCCCCGAAAGTCTTTGCGAGGTGTGCGGTGTGGCGTAGAGCATCGCTGGGCACCACGAGATCAAGATCGGGGTGTTGGCTGTGTCGGCCCAGGAATGCATCACGCACAGCACCTCCCACAAGAGCTGTGCCTTCCGGGAGCTGGTCGATGCAGATCGGCCAGTTTTCTGGATTGATCTGTTTCAGCAGGAGCTGTGCCTGCTCGTGGGGAGCAGCGTTAGCCATCAGAATGGAAGCTCTGCCGACATCGGGAGGCATGTGCATCTGCGTGGATTGCCGCTGGGTCGACCGTTGTCAGGCCTATCACGCAGTCGAGCGTCAGCATGGCGTTGTCCATCTCTCGGCTGAGCCAGACCTGGAACCGCAAGCTCCCAAAATTCATATTTCTGTGATGGATTTACCCGATGGTCAGGTGGGGGTGGAGTGGGATGTCAGGGCTTGCGACAGCTTTGAGGCTGAAGTTGGTCGTTGGCAGCGTCTACGCCCCGGTGAGGCAGTTCCTACATGAGTGCTACACCCCTTTTGATGGCGTTGCATAGCTCCACGGAGCGCTTTGGTGTAGCGGTGCATGATCCTGAGTCTTCGTCTGACATCTCAAATGTTGAGGTGTTCGATGACGGCCGTGGTTTGTCCAACACCTTGATCACCCGTGTGTCGGCGATGTTGCCGCGGGAGCGTTGGAAGAACCTCAATGGTCTTGCTGTTGCGATCGGACCTGGTGGGTTTACGGGAACGCGTTTGTCGGTAGTGATGGCCAGAACCCTGGCGGAACAGTTGGACTGTCCACTCTTGGGTATCAGTAGCTTTGCGTTGATGGCGCCACGCCTTCACAACCATTTGCCCGAAGAGCAGCAGGGGCAGCCGTTCTGGATCGCTCGGGAGTTGCCGCGTCGAGGTTTGGTGGCCGGTTGTTATTGCTTAGACGGCGATGACGTCAACGAATTGGAAGAGCCCCATCTGGTGGCAAAGGGACGTTCGGTGAGCCCCATCGTTGAGGCGGCGGAGGACGTGCGGGCGGATGTTGGGCGCTTATTGGAACTCTTGCGTCGTGGCCAATTGGCCGGTCAGGCGATGCCATGGTCGGAGGTGTTGCCGATTTATCCCACGTCACCCGTAGGCCAGGTGTGATGGCAGGCCTAAAGACAGGCATGCTCCTGGGCGTTGCCTTAACGGTCTGGTTGTTTGGTCCTGGGCCGATGGCCCCATACCGCCGCGCTTTGCTGAATCGAAGCGCACCTCAGTTGGTGTTGGTGTTGGGGGGTGATGTGGATCGAGAGCGGATTGGTGCGCGATTGGCGCGCCAGTTGAATTTGCCCTTGTTGGTGAGTGGAGGCAGCAATCGGGAATATGCCACCTGGCTGTTGCAGGAGGAGCGCTTGAATCCCGAGCGGGTCACCCTCGATTACCGCGCTCACGACACCCTCAGCAATTTCACGTCTCTGGTCGATGAGCTTCAGAGTGACGGTATTCAACATGTGCTGCTTGTCACGAGCGAAGACCATCTGGCCCGTTCGATGGCGGTGGGTCAGGTGGTCGCCGGTAGTCGGGGGATTCATCTCACTGGAGTCCCGGTGGCTTGTTTCCCCGAGTGCGAGCAGGAGGGTCGTTTGAAACAGATCAGTGATTGGCTCCGAGCGATGGCTTGGGTGATCACTGGCCGTGATCTAAGGGATGCTGCAAACCTTGGTCCAGAAGTGCGTTGATGCTGTTTTGCAGAAGAGCGGTCGTTGCGTCGAGATCAGCACGACGTCGGCTGGCTGGAGGTGGAATTGGAGTGCCGATCCGCAACTGAATCGGGACGAGACGCGGGCAAAACTGACGGCTGCCAAGGGCACGATGGCTATTGAGGATCGCGACCGGCAGGAGTGGTGCTCCGCTGCGTGCAGCTAGCAATGCGGCCCCGGGTAAAGGGGCGTTCACCCGTCCATCGGCCTGTCTGGTGCCGTCAAGAAACACCCCCGTCGCCCAGCCGGCCTCGAGCGTGGCTGTCGCGGTGCGAATGGCATCCCTGTCGCTGGCACCCCTGCGGACGGGGTAAGCCCCGAGGGCTCGAATCAGCCGTCCCAGCAACGGCACATCGAACAACTCAGCTTTGGCCATAAACGCCACGGGGCGCCCTAGGGCATGCCCAAGGATTGGCGGATCAAGATGGGAGCCATGGTTGGCTGCCACCACGAGCCCACCCTTTTTGGGAACGTTTGCATTGCCTTGGGTTGACCCCCGGAAGAGGCCCCGAAAAATGGGGAAGACCAAGAAGCTGCTTACCAGCCGATAAGTGAGGCTTGGCGTCGGTGAGATGGAAATGATCTGGGATCTGTTGCTCATTGACCGAGATCACCCGATGAACTGATTTGTGTTGTGGTGATGCCTTTCATGCTGCGTTTCGCGAGTCCGCTGAGCACGTTGCCAGGTCCAATTTCCACCAGGGTGTCGACGCCCTGGTCGGTCATGGCTGCCATGGTTTCTCGCCAGCGCACCCCTTGGGTCATCTGTTGTTTGAGCCGTTCTTTCAGATGTTCTCCTGTGCTTTTGGCACTGGGATCGCAGTTGCTTAATACCGGGATGCGGGTGTCATGGAAGGCCATGGCATCGAGGGTTTCTGAGAACTGATGGGCTGCCTCTGCCATGAATGGTGAGTGGAAGGCTCCCGACACGGCGAGGGGGATGGCGCGTTTGCAGGTGAGTTGATCGCTTACCGCGGCAACCGCATTTGGAAGACCAGAAATCACCACCTGGGCATCGCTGTTGTCATTCGCGATGCTTACACCGTCTGTCGCCCCAACAAGCTCCTCGAGCTTGCTGCGGTCAAAACCAATCACCGCGGTCATGGCGCCTCCGCCTGCTCCAGCCATGAGCTCGGAACGCACTTTCATGAGCTGGAGGCCTGTGTCCAAGTTGAAGGCCCCTGCCGCATAGAGGGCGACGAGTTCTCCCAGGCTGTGACCGGCCACTAAAGAGGCGTCTCTGCCCTGTTGGATCAAGTTGTCGACCAAAAGGGACTCGATGACAAACAGTGCCGGTTGGGTATTCCTGGTGTCGTTGAGGTCATCTGGACCATCCCCGCGGCCACTTTCTCCCTGACAGATGGCGAGTAGATCGCGCCCGAGCAGCTCTGAAGCCTGGCTGAACCGTTCATGGGCTCCGCTCAGATTGAGAAGGGGATCAGCCATGCCCACTTTCTGCGAGCCCTGACCAGGGAACACCCAGGCGATTGCCATCGTTGATCGACGCAGATAGAGACGGAGATTAAGCGGGGCCTCTCCATCGCAGAAGCGCTGCTCCCCAACTCAGCCCTGCACCGAAGCCACTGCTGGCGATTCGGTGCCCCGGTTGGATGCGGCCATCGCGTACGGCTTCATCCAGCATCAGTGGAATCGTTGCAGCAGAAGTGTTGCCGTAGAAGGCGAGATTGCTGAGTACGCGTTCGGTTGGAATTTTGAACCGCTCTGCGACGGCATCAAGGATGCGTTGGTTGGCTTGATGCAACAACAACCAGTCGAGGCTGTCTGGGTTTGTCCCAGTGCTGTTGAGCAGGGACGCCAGGATTGCAGGGACTTCTCGAACAGCGAATTTGTAGACCTCTTGGCCGTTCATTTGGATCGGTTCAAACCCTCCGCGTTGATGACTCGCATCTCCGATGAGTTCGCGTCGTTCAGTCACCTGTGGGAGTTGTAAGACTCCTCCACGACTTCCGTCTGATCGCAATAGAAATCCCTCAAGGTCATCGTTGCCGTCGTCAGATGCCTCCATTACAACGGCTCCGGCGGCATCCCCGAAGAGCACACAGGAACGACGGTCATCCCAGTCCACCCAGCGGCTGAGTTGATCGGCACCAACCACCAAGATGCGGCGCATGGCACCGCTGCGGATGTACTGAGCAGCGGTGACGAGGCCAAACAGAAATCCACTGCAGGCAGCGGTGAGATCAAAAGCCACGGCATTCACGGCTCCAATGCGGGCTTGAAGACGCGGCGCGGAACCGAAAAGATCGTCCGGTGTTGAGGTGGCCAGAATGATTAAGTCGAGGCTGTCCGCTTGCCAGCCCGCCATCTCCAGGGCTCGCTCTGCCGCTAAACCACTTAGCTCTGCCAAGGATTCATCGGCGCCCACCACCCGACGGGCGGCAATGCCAGTTCGGCTGCGGATCCACGCATCATTGGTGTCCACGCGTTTGCCCAATTCGTCATTGCTGATCGATCGGGTTGGCGTGGCACTCCCGCATCCCCGGAGCAACACACCGCTGGTGTTGTGGAGCGGCTCGACCAAAGCGGTGGAATCCAAGGTGGCGTCAGTCAATCACAGCCGCTCTGCAATGCATTGAGATCGTCCATCACGCCATGGCTTGAGGCGGAATGCGCGATGCGTAGGGCACTCACGACGGAAAGCGCTTTGCTGCTGCCGTGTCCGATCACGGCGATCCCGTTCACCCCCAGCAGAAGGGCGCCGCCATGCTCGGCGTGATCAAGGCGTTTTTTGATGCGTTTGAGGTTGCTGATTAGAAATGCTGAGCCCACCTTGCCCCGCCGTCCTCGCGGAAGTTCTGCCCGCAGAACTCCGAGCAAAACGCTGCCTACCGACTCCAGGAATTTCAAGAGAACATTGCCGGTAAATCCATCGCACACCACCACGTCAAAGTCACCCGACAACACATCGCGGCCTTCGCAATTGCCAGCGAAGTGGAGCCTGGATTCCCCTTTGAGTAGTTCGTAAGTTTTTAAGGAGAGCTCGTTCCCCTTGCATTCTTCTTCTCCGATGTTGAGCAGGCCAACTCTTGGCTGTTCCACCTGAAGGACGTCTCGGCTGTAGATGTTTCCGAGCAGGGCGAACTGATGGAGATATTTGGGTTTGCAATCCATGTTGGCCCCCACATCGAGCACAAGCACCGGCTGTCCTGGGTCCTTGGTGGGAAACAAGGCACCAATGGCAGGCCGGTCGATTCCTTTGAGTCG
>JADHRU010000022.1 GCA_016777265.1 Synechococcus sp. BS30m-G31 | reverse complement strand
TAGAACGGCCTCAACCACCAGCCTTGGCGGCGGATCGTCGCAAGTGCACGCTCTGCAGTTGGCGTGAAAGCTGTGGCCGCGTTGCTGCGGCGGATGGCCATCTCAGTGAGGTAAGTGGCATTGGTGCAAAGCGGCGCGAGATGCTCCAAGAGCTTGGGATTCATGGCCTCAACGACCTCGCGTCGGCCAATCCAGAACGCTTGGCCGTTCAGATGGAACGTTTTGGCGAGCAACACGGGGACGTCGCTGGAGCTCTTGTTGCCCAGGCCATGGCCCAGCGTGATGGCCTAGTGGAACGACTGGATAGCACCCTCGCTTTGCCTGAACTTCAGCGAGCGCCAGGCGTTCTTCTTTACGACATCGAGTCGGACCCCGATGCGCGCCATGATTTTTTACATGGTTTTCTGCGTCTTCCCCGTCAGAGCGATGGTGGTTGGGATCTTGCGGCAGCCACCTATCACCCGCTTCTTGTGCTGGCTGAGCATGGAGAACAGCGCAGTTGGCTTCGACTGCAACGACTGTTGAATCGGTACGAGGGTTGGCCGATCTTGCATTACGGCGAAACAGAAACCCTGTCCCTTCGACGACTGGCCCAACGGCAGGGTGCATCCGATGCGCAGTTGCGTCGATTGAAGCGAAGCTTGATTGATGTGCACGCCAGGATTCGGAGCCATTGGCGATTACCACTCAGCAGCTATGGGCTCAAGTCGGTTGCGGCTTGGCGTGGGTTCCGTTGGAGCCAGTCTGGAGTGGATGGTGCGCGGGCCTTGCTCTGGTGGCGGCAATGGTTGGGGGAAGGCCCAAAGCGTCGCGGATCCCGTCATGGTTTGGAGTGGATTTTCCTTTACAACCAGGACGATTGCCGGGCCACTTGGGCTGTGGCGGAATGGCTTCTAGAAGAAGATGACCTGCTCAACACAGCTCAGCGTTTGGATCAACCGACCGCTGGACGTTGATCCATCGGCAGGGTGTGCAATTGCACGCTCTGGCTCTCTGAGCCATCCAGTGTTTCTGCCGCGAGATGCTGACGGCGCACCAAAACAAGACCGATAGAGCCCTCGGGAGTGGCGAGGACGCTGGTGATTGTTCCGGCCCGTTCGCCGTTGCAGCGCAAGGTATCCCCGACAGAAAGCACTTGGTTGCAGATCCATCCCCTGAGTTGCTGCTTGGTTCCGCCAAGGTTGGCGAGCTTGGCCACGGTTTCCTGGCCGAGATAACACCCTTTGCTCAGGCTGACGTGGTCGGCCAATCCCAGCTCTAAGGGATTGGCATTGGCACTGATCTCGCCAGGGCCGATCGCCAGTCCTTGTTCGATGCGCCAGCGCTCGAATTGTTGTGGATCAGCAGGATCGCTTGTCCAATTTGGTGGTGTCGGTGAGTTGTGGTCGAGCCACAACGCGACGCTGTTACTGCTCAGAGGTTGAACGCGGCGCTGTTCAGTTATGGGTTGCAAGCGCACACGATCTGCCGGAAAAATCACCTGGTCGAATCCCTTCGACACAGCCGTCGCGTCGCCAGCCAGAACGAGCACATCCGCACCGTCGGCCCGGAGGCGAAGTTCCAGGAGGGCCCTCAATCGACCCGTCGCGGTGAGCCAGCAGGTTTGAACCAAAGCCCCTTCAGGGGTATTGGTCACATCTGCGCTGGTTTGGCCTTGAACAAAGTTGCGGGTGCCTGCGCCGTCGAGCCTGAGCAATGGAAAGGTCGCATCCCAGTGAAGAGTCCCATTCATGGCTTGAGTTCGGCGGCAAAGGCTGAAATCTCCGAAAGGAGGAACAGGCTGATGAGCTCGAGTCCCGCGGCTTCCATGGCTGCCGCTCCTCCTTCTTCGCGATCCACGATCGTGATCACACGGTTCACGGTGTAACCGGCCTCGCGCAATTGATTCACGGCTTTAAGGGATGAGCCCCCTGTCGTCACAACGTCTTCCAGCACCGTGATTAGAGCCCCGGATTTCGGCAGAGGCCCCTCAAGCCAGGCCCCTGTTCCATGGCCTTTTGCTTCTTTACGCACGATCAATGCATCCAGGTCGTGCTGGGCTAAGGAGGCAGCCATGGCCACTCCGCTCACGAGAGGGTCAGCGCCAAGGGTGAGGCCAGCCACGGCAACGGATTGTTCCTCCACGTGGCTCAGCATTGCCGTGCTGATTAGGACTAGGCCAACACCACTGAGGCTGACGGGCTTGCAATTGACGTAGTGCTCGCTCTGGCGTCCAGAGGCCAGAGTGAAATGGCCACGCTTGTAGGCAGACGTGGCCAAGCGCCGCATCAAGCCGCTGCGCTGCTCCTCGGTGAGTCCGGGCGAGGTGGGCATGGGACTGGCCAGTAGTCACAGATGTCCTTAGTTTGCGCTGAGAAGGGACAGATGTTTGTGCCGCTGGCTATGAGCAAGTTTTCAGCGTTGCTGACGGTCTTCATGGCCACGGCAACTTCAGAGATGGCGCTTTCCCAGTTGGCTGCTCCTGCCCTGGCTGGTCCGGTGGTCTGCACGACCACCCTTGAAGCGCCGGATCCATCTGCCGGTTCGGGCTTGGTGCCTGTGGAAGTCACCACCTGTGGTCCCACGGAAAGCACATCCGCATTGCTCAATCGTCGGGTATACACCTGGACAGCGCCCTTTGTCCGGGGGATTGATCTGACCCACCAAATCACCGACCTGTTGGGAATTGCGGTGGCTGGCACAAGTGGAAACCAGCTGATGGGATTGGGTTTCCCTGACCAAACGATTGTTTGGGATGCTGTCGCGATTGAGAACACCGTTGGGGCATTGATCGAAGAGCAGAGCCCCCCCAACGCATGGCGAACCCATGACCTTTCCAATGGGTTTGGCTCCAGCCTCTCGATGGAGCAGGGCCAACCTCCGGCACAAGTAGAGATGCCATTGGTGAGACCGTTGTGGTAACACTCCTGGAAGGGGGGTCTAGCAATCTGGTGAATGCAGCGAACTCATAATTCGCCTAAGGCGGGTTCGATCCCCGCGACCCCCATTCAAGTGATTTGATGCGGCTTTTTTTACTAGCTGTCTTGTTGCTTCTGCCGGCATTCTTTGCTGCGGCTGAAGTCTCGTTGTTGCGCCTACGGCCCAGTCGGGTCGAGTTGCTGGTTGAAGAAGGCCGTGCTGGAGCCCAGGCGATCCAGCGATTGCAGAGAAGGCTGCGGCGGGCGCTCATGGTGTCTCAGCTTGGCGCCACCATGGCCCTGGTCTCCCTTGGCTGGGCTGGTCGTGGTTTGGGTGGCCGTCTTTGGTCCGATGGGTCGCTCGGTGTGGCCTGGAGGGACGCCGCGTTGTTTGTGGTGCTCGTGTTGCTGGCCACTTTCTTGGGGGGATTGTTACCGAAAGCGTGGGTGCTGAATCGGCCTGAAAAAGCGGCCTTGCGTCTGGCCCCGTTGCTCGAGGTGGTGATGCGCTGTCTGTCGCCGTTGCTCAATCTGCTCGAGGCGTTTGCTGGTTTATTGATGCGGCTTCTCGGGCTAGCGCCCCAATGGGATGTTTTAGTGCCAGCTCTCTCTGCTGGTGAGCTCGAAACCTTGGTCGAGTCAGGTCGGGTTACGGGGTTGTATCCGGATGAGCGCAACATCCTTGAAGGGGTGTTTGCTCTAAGGGACACTCAGGTGAGAGAGGTAATGGTGCCGCGTTCCGGAATGGTGACGCTGCCCGCCAAAGTTTGCTTTGCCGAGTTGATGGAGGCGGTGCACCACACTCGCCACGCCCGTTTCCCAGTCATCGGTGAATCCCTCGATGATGTGCGCGGGGTGCTGGATTTACGCCAGATGGCTGAACCGATTGCCCGCGGACAGTTGGTGTCTAATTCGCCTTTGGAGCCCTATCTCCAGCCGGCGGTGCGGGTTTTGGAAACCTCCACACTGGCCGAATTGCTTCCGATGATTCGCAGTGGTCAGCCCCTGCTTTTGGTGGTGGATGAGCATGGCGGTACGGAGGGACTTGTCACTGCCGCTGACCTCACGGGGGAAATTGTGGGTGACGACGTTCAAGACGAAACCACTGAACCGGAATTACAGGCTGAAGACGATCGACCTGGTTCCTGGCTGGTGGCCGGAGAACTTGAGATTTTTGAGTTGAATCGTCAGCTCGACTTAGACCTGCCAGAAGCGGATGACCATCACACCCTGGCTGGCTTTTTGTTGGAACGGCTCCAGCACATTCCTGCACCAGGAGAAGCCTTGAGTTTCCATGGTTTGCAGTTTGAGATCACCGTGATGGCTGGACCGCGTATTGATCGGGTTCGACTGATTCTGCCGACCTCGGACGAGGTTTCCGACTGAAGGCCGATAGTCTTCCCACATCTCTTTTGGCTAGCCGATGTCTGCCGACCCCATCGTTCCGGTCAAGGTCGGGGTGATCGGCATTGGCAACATGGGCTGGCATCACGCCAGGGTTCTCAGTCTTCTTCGCGACGCTGATCTCATTGGTGTGGCCGATCCAGACCCTGAACGTGGCCACATGGCCACCGAACAATTCGGTTGCCGGTGGTTTGCGGACTACCGCGAGATGTTGTCTGAAGTTGAAGCGGTCTGCATCGCAGTCCCAACATTGCTGCATCACCCGGTCGGTTTGGCCTGTCTTCAAGCTGGGTTGCACGTTTTGATCGAAAAACCGATCGCCGCCAGCCAAGACGAAGCAACAGCTCTAATCAATGCGGCCCATCAGGCCCATCGCCTCCTCCAGGTGGGGCATATCGAACGGTTTAATCCCGCTTTTCGAGAACTCATCAAGGTGGTTGCGAATGAAGAGGTCGTGGTGTTGGAAGGCCGTCGTCATAGCCCCCACTCCGATCGGGCGAACGATGTGTCGGTTGTGCTGGATTTGATGATTCACGACATTGATTTGGTCTTGGAGCTGGCCCAAGCCCCAGTGGTGCGCTTAGCGGCCGCTGGAGGTCGTAGCGCAGAAGGGCCCATCGATTACGTGAATGCCACGCTTGGTTTTGAGAATGGGGTTGTGGCAAGCCTGACGGCAAGCAAGATGAGCCATCGCAAGATTCGCAGCCTGAGTGCGCATTGCCGTTCCAGCTTGGTCGAAACGGATTTCCTTAATCACACCCTGCATATTCACCGGCGTGCCCATGAGTGGGTGTCTGCCGATCACGGAGAGCTGCTCTATCGAAACGATGGGTTCATTGAGGAGGTCAGCACCACCTCAATCGAACCCTTGTATGCGGAACTGGAACATTTCCTGCAATGCGTGCGAGGGCGGGAGACGCCTGCGGTGGATGGTCTCCAGGCCTCAAGAGCTCTCAAGCTGGCTGATTTGATCGAGCAGGCTGTAGAACATCCCGACTCTGGGCATCCGCTCAGTGCACCGATCTAAGGCGCGCTTGAGGCGCCCTGGCTCACATCACACCAGGCGGTTTTGCTCGGCCAGCTCTCTGAGGGCAATCATCTGCCAGCGCCGACAATCCCCGGGAGAGGCCAGGTAGAACTGCCCCCACGCATGGGCTTTGTGCTTCGGGTATTCGTTTAATTCCATCGATGGGTGGGTGTGTTGCCATCCAACCCGCACTGCATGGCCGATCACCACATCGAGTGCAAGATCATCGTCAAAGCGCACATCGGCATTGGTCTCAACAAAGGCCATCAGTGACAGCAAACATTCACAACACAACTGCCGGTATTCCGGGGCTTCGATTCGGCTCAAGAGGTGGTCGACCAGGGTTGCGAAATTACGTTCACCTGCGGTTTTTTCAAGGACAAGACGGCTATTCAGTCGGTTGCGGCGTTCCAATTTGTCTCCGATTACGAGGCCGCGGCAGTGCTGCAACAACGACCAGATCCCCGCATAGAAATCGCGCGGCACTTTCTGGAGTGAACCAAGGCGAATTCTGTGTTGCAGCCAATCTCCGTTGCCGGGACTGCGTTCTAGGGGATCGGGAACGGTCCACTGCACACGCCCGCTCACATGCAGCTGCTCAGTGCGTTGTAGAGCGGCTTTGGCATGCTCCACATCGGTGAGTACAGCGCGAAGACGGCTGCGAATCTTGTGAGGAGGTTCGCAGCAGAGGATCTCAAAAGCCTCGTCCTGACTCAGGCTTTGTTCCCCTGCCAGTTCGGATGTGAGCAGCAACAGGAGTTGCCCGAGCTGCAGGGTGAGGCTGCCGTCGAGCCGCGTTGGCTCACGTCGGGCAATGCTGTCAAGAGCGAGCAACAGCTCTTGCTCCAACATGCGCTCGCGGGCATCAATGCCGCTGGTGCGTTCGATCCGTTCGGCGATTGCGGTGCTGTCTTGCGGCTGGCTTAAACGGGACTCACCTGTGTAATTGCGGCCAACCACCACCTGTTTTTGTCGAACCAGCAAATCGGTGAGGGCATCGTCTAACTGGGGATGGACCATGCCCATAGCGCCCGCACAACGACGCACCACATTCCAGTCTTGGCAGCGCAAACCGTGTTGATACACCTCCGCCAAGAGCTGTCGTAACTCGATCGGGCGCTGTCCAGGACTGAGCTGAAGTTGTTGTGAGCCCAGACGGCGTTGGAGAAGTTCCAACACCTCCGCTTGTTCATGCAACAAAGAACTGCTCCGTAGCCGCTGCGTGAGCTGCTCAATCGAGGTGTCATCAAGTTCTTGCTCTTCTGCTGCGGTGAGGTCGCGAAGGTCCGTGGCATCGCGGAGCACGATCTCGGGTGTGGAGTTTGTTCCGTTGAGGGGCGCTTGGTTGTTCGGTAGGTCGACCCATTGCCCCTGTGCTGCAAGGTGGCTGAGCCGATCGCATTGAACCGAGATTGCTTCGAGGGAGCCGCTCTCGAGCCTGCGAATGAGTTGGAGGTAGATCTCAGGATCTTGTTGAAAAAGTGCGCTGTTGATTGGAATCACAAGCAAAGGCAGTCCGCTCCCTCTCCAGTGGCGTTGCAGTAGGTGCAGTTCATCGACAACGCTGTCGAGCAGTTGTTGCGTGTCATCCGCGAGGTAGGTGTTGCTGTCTTCTAAGACGGTCGGGGTGAACACAACTTGTTGGCCGTTCTGTCGGTAAAAACGAGCGGTCTCTTCAGTTTCAACCCGATGGCCTGGGCGGCCGCTGAGCCCGAGGCGTGGGTTGTTGCCGGCAAACTTCAGTCGGTCTTTGAGGGCTGACGAGGGTTGAACCTTGATTGTGTTTTCTGCATCGATTGGGCAGCCAGCGGCGATCAGAGCCTTCCGTACTGCTTTTGTTTCAGGGGCAATGGCGACCAGTACTGAGTCCGCTCCGAGCGCTGCGGGTGTGCGCCGGTTGCAGGGATCAATATCAGCGGGAGTGATCAGTTGCTCCAGCAGCATCTCTCCCAGCCAGGCCAAGCTCTGAGTCCAGATCAATGGAAGGTTGGTGTTGGCAATACGGCGTTGGCTGCCAGGGCTGCGACGCTCGTCGTCGATGCCGCTCCTCTCCACCAGATAAAGCTCGGGATACAGCGCGTCCCCGTTCTGCTGAACGGCGAGCTTTTTTAATTTGGTGTGCCAGCTTCGGGCCTCGTCCCAACGCTCTTCACAGCAGGCGGTGACGAGTTCGAAGGCCAGAAACAGGGGCCATTCCGATTCGATCCCTTCGAACTCGGACAGCTCTTCCGGTTCGTAGTGCAGTCGGCTCTCGTCCTCCACGACGGTTTGATGCCCGTCTCTGAGAAAGCGTTTGTAGCCGTAATGGCCCCCAAGTTCCCGTCGGATCCGCCGCAGGGTTCGGTCCACCAGGTCGGAGTCCTCCACGGCCCATGCCGGATAGCCCACCACCGACAAGCAGGCGCTATCCGCTTCTTTGCTGGCGGATTCCCTGGGCAGCAAGCCCACCAAGGCCCGCCTTAGCCGCACGATCGCCCCTTGGGGAATGATGACGCGGCAGGTCCCATCTCCATGGGGTCCATAAAGATCGAGCCCATCCAGCGCCTCCAGAGCTGCTTTGGCCATGCCAATCGAGCTGGCATTGCGCTCTGGACAGCCATGGTTGCCTTTATCACCCCGTTCCCAGATTCCGTAATCGGGTATGCGGTAAGCCCTAGCGATGTAGTGGATCAAATTCTGGATGAAGTCGGCTTCGTCCCGACTCCGGATCACGGCACATCCGCCTCGAGTCAGCTGACCAATCTGGAGAAGAAATAATGAAGTGGCATCAAGCTGAAGGTGGCCCCAAGCGTGGTCTGCAACGACGGGGTCCCCCGAGCTTCCGTCGTATTTCGCATGGAGGGCATCCAGCGGATCAAGACTGCTTTTAAAGCGTTCAACTTTGTTCGCTTGGCGCAGCATGGAGCGCAACAGGCCGCGCATGAGCGCAACCACGCGTTGCTCCAATTCCCAGGCTCTGGGGCTGCTGTTCCCATCACGCCGACGATGGGCCAGGGTGAGCCCCCAGACGCATTGGATGGAATAAACACAGTCGCGAACCCAGGCATCTCCGTAGTTGCCATGAATCGTGTGCGCTGTGCTGGCAGGTAGTAAGCCACTAATGGGATCCTGACGTCCAAGCACCACCCTCTCGATGGCTCGATCAAGGCGTTCAAGAACGTCATCACGACGCTTGTCGTCTTGTGGGAGTTCCGTCTTGGACACAACCATGTCTGGCTCGATCACCACCCCTAAATTCTCCAACGCGGACGGATGACCATGGATTCAGTCACGACAAGTCCTTATGACTACCGGCGCTGCCATGTCCTTGGTGTGCCAGTGGATGCTTGCCGCGATGTACGAGCTACTGCGTTGGGCCTCCATGCCAATGGAGGTGGCCGCATTGTCACGCTCAATGCGGAGATGACGATGGCAGCTCGGGAGGATGACCAGCTTGGTGCTGCAATCCAGACCGCTCAACTCGTGATTCCTGATGGGGCAGGCGTCGTTTGGGCTCTCTCCAAACAAGGGGTGCGTGTGGTGAAGAGTGCAGGGATCGAAATGGCGTGGACCCTGTTGACCTATGCGGCCTCCCACGACTGGAGCGTTGCCTTGATCGGGGCCTCCCCGACCGTGATGGATTCACTAAGGACAACGCTGCCTCAGCAGCTTCCCGGACTCAATCTGGTTCTCACCGTTGATGGGTATCAACCGGATGAGGCTTGGCCTGGCTTGGAATCAGAGCTGAAAGCACTTCAACCGGATTTGGTCTTAATTGCGCTGGGGATTCCTCGCCAAGAAACCTGGTCACAACGGGTCCAACAAGGACAATCCGGGTTGTGGATGGGAGTCGGCGGAAGCTTTGATGTATGGGCCGGTGCCAAAAAAAGAGCACCCAACTGGATGTGTCGGATGCAAATCGAGTGGCTTTATCGACTGGTTCAAGAACCAAGCCGCTGGAGACGCATGTTGGCTTTACCGGCCTTCGTGTGGCAGGTCGTCAAAGCTGGCTGAAGAATCAGCGGAAACCGACGGATGCTTGCCAGACAAAGGCAAGTAGGAGGAAAAACACCGGGATCAAGGGAAGGATGTCGATCAGCGGTGAAAAGGCTTGATAAGCCTCGGGCAGCTGAGCCATCAAATCGAGGGTAAAGGCGGCCATCCCTAGCGTTAAAAAGGCATTGAGTTTGGACGCTACCACGTGTGATGGGCTGGTGAGTCCTCTTGCCAGGGAGCGAAATCCTCTGAAAAACAGCCGTCTTGGATGGCTTGTGCCATGGCATTGGTGAAACGCACCAAATGCGTGATGTTGTGCAGGCTTAGCAGGGTGAGGCCCAAGAGCTCGTCGCTGCGAATGAGGTGGTGGATGTAAGCGCGGCTATGGCCCGTGCAGGCCAAGCAAGAGCAGCTGGGATCAAGCGGTGTGTGGTCATGCCTGAATCGGGCATTGCGCAGGTTCCAGCGTTCTCCAGCCACCAGTGCCGTGCCATGGCGGCCAAGGCGTGTGGGGAGCACACAATCGAATAAATCGATGCCGTTGGCTACGGCTACGGCCATCTCACGCAAGGTGCCAATCCCCATGAGATACCGGGGCCGATCCAGCGGGAGCAGCGGACTGATGTCGCGCACAATTCGATGCATATCGTCTGTGGGTTCGCCCACGCTGACGCCACCGATCGCGATGCCGGGGAGGTCGAATGCGGCAACGGCTCGCGCGCTTTCTCGACGAAGGTGCGGAAAGCAGCCTCCCTGAACGATGCCGAACAGGGCTTGGTCGGGTCGGGTATGGGCTTCAACACAACGTTCAAGCCAGGCATGGGTGCGTCGACAGGCATCTTTGACATCGTTTTCCGTTGCCGGATAGGGCGGACATTGGTCAAAAGCCATGGCCACATCAGCCCCAAGGGCCATTTGGATGGTGGTGGCGTGCTCTGGCGTCATGTCGATGGTGCGCCCATCCCGCGGGTTGCGAAACACCACCCCTCGCTCATCAATTTTGTTCAGATTCCCGAGGCTAAAAACTTGGAATCCGCCTGAGTCGGTGAGCATTGGTCCATCCCACCCCATAAACCGGTGCAGGCCTCCAGCCTCAGCGACGACCTCTTCGCCTGGCTGAAGATGGAGGTGATACGTGTTGGACAGCACCATCTGGGCTCCCGTGTGGGCCAGTTGCTCGGTGCTGATCCCCTTCACAGTGGCCAGGGTGCCGACAGGCATGAACCGCGGGGTCTGCACTGGCCCATGCGGTGTGTAAAAGCATCCGCAGCGAGCCTTTGTATGGGGGCACTGGGCACTGATCTCGAAGTTGAACACGGCGGTTATCGGTTATCCCGCTTTTGCTGAACCTAGGGTTCAGCCGATCCAGGCTTGCCGATCGAGAACATGACTGAACGGTGGGTTTGCTGTTCTCAACGGAGCGGCTGATTACATTTTTCGAAGTCGCATGAAGGCTGGGATCGTCAGGTTTCTTTTCCCTTGGTTGTCTGACTTGGCGGGGGCATGGATTTTTTATTCGGTGTTGCCGGCCTGGCCTTGGCCTAAGCCCCGTTTTCAACGCATTGCCCGTTTTGCTCCATGGATCGGACTGTGGATTGGAGTGCTTCAGGCCTTGCTGTGGTGGGGCTTGCGCGAACTTGGTTGGGGGGAGCTCGCCTTAGCGCCACTTGTGATCGCAGTCGGCATCAGGCTTGGTGGCGGTCTGCATCACGACGGGTTGATGGATTCCGCTGATGGCTTGGCTGCTGGCGCTGCGAGACGCCTTGAGGCGATGGAAGACAGCCGGGTCGGGGCGAGTGGTGTGTTGGCTTTGGCTGTTGTGCTGTTGCTTCAGGTCGCTGCATTGCTCCAGCTCCAGGAGCAAGCCCCTTTGGCTTTGATCCTGGCCGGGTTTTGGGGGCGTGTGTCGCCTCTATGGGCGATGACCCGATTCGACTATCTCCGTTTTGATGGCACTGCGGGTTTTCATCGCCGTCATGGACAACCTTGGTGGGATGTGGTGCCAACGCTGTTGGCTTGTTTGGCATTCGTTCCTTTCGTTGCCCCCCTGCCCCTGCTGATCGGTGCCCCGGTGGCAGTTGGTGTCGCCGAGCGTTTGGGGCGTCGTCTTGGCGGCCACACCGGCGATAGCTATGGCGCTGTGGTGGTGCTAACCGAGGCGATCACTCTGCTGCTGCTGGCAGGGCTGGCTGCGGCCAACTGAGTTGAAATGCATTGCCTTTTGGCGGCAGGTTGGTCTGAATCCGCCATGGCTCAACGCTCAACGTGAGAAGGCCACCATTGCGCTCGGCCAAGGCTCGGGCCAGGGCTAAGCCAAGGCCGGTGCCAGGGCGATCGCGGCTGGTGGTGCCCCGTTCGCCGCGTTGGAAAATCAGCTCTCGTTCTTCGCTTGAAATCGGAGGACCGTTATCCCAAACGCAGAGACCATCGGGAAGCAACGCGAGGCCAATGGCACGTCCTGCAGGGCTGTAGCGGAAGGCGTTTTCGAGCAAATTGGCAACGATCTCAGCTGTGCTTCCATCGCCAGCGGGGCGGGTGCTCCATGCCGGCCACTGCGAAGGACCATGCCAGGGGCGGCCCTGAAGGCTGGCCGTTGCCTTTGCGCGCTCGACGAGGGGAAGCAGAAGTTCCTTAAGACTTTCACTTTTTGGAGCGGCGCCAGGAGGGAGCAAGTAGGCCGTTGAAGTGTCAGGACCATTCGGAAGGCTTTGTTGCCCAAGGTTTTCGATCGCATCGATGTAACGCCCCAGTTGATCCTGCTCCGTCAGGATTCCGTCGATGAGAGAGATGTGGGCGCTATCGGGTTCCAAGCGGCGCATCATCAGCTGGGCGTAGGTGCGCAGTGCCGCTAGGGGGTTGCGGAGCTGGTGCACCAGGGTTTTGAGTTGATTGCGTTGCTGGTGGAGCTCTTCCTGCAGCTGCAGGCACTCCAGATCGCGTCCGAGGGCATGGCTGATCGCAAGAGCGCATCGGCGCATCTCCTCTTCGAGATCCGCAGTCCAATTGAGGCCTGGCGCGAGTTCGGCGCGAAGGGCACCAAGAATCAATCCAGCATCCTGAAGCGGGTACCAGCGGCGCTCTTCACTGGCTTGCCTGAGTTCCGGATCCACATCCGCTGCCGGCAAGGTGCGGCTCGATGACGACCACTGCTTGATCAAGATCAGCGGTGGACCCGACTGCTCCGGTGGAGCGCTCAAGTACAGCCCGAGGTGGGTGAATCCCATCAGCGACACCACAGGATTCAGCTGCTGGTCTGCGAAGTCGAGGAACCGATCAGTTAGCTGCATGGGGCTCGGACGGTGAAGTAGACCAGCTCCATCGCGCTGACCGGCTTGATAAATATGAGAAAAGTCTTAAGATCTGATTATCGATCGAGGCGCCGCTCGTCAAGAGTGAATGCCCGCCAACGCCCATAAAAGTTGCATTCTTGATGCAATCGCGGCTACAGAAGAGAGAGATGAGTTCTCCGCTGGATATCCACTTTGGCATTTCCGAGGTGTTGGTGTCTTTTTGGACGGTTGGGGCATTGCCTCTCTGTCCGGATGCGGTCCACCCCCAGCGTCTGACGTTTTCCGTCGACCCAACTTGCGGCGAACAGTCTGAAACGGTGATTCCACTTTTTCGATTTCCGTCTGCCTTTGCGTCCATCCCTAGTTCTTTCTCCTCAAGGGGATTTCTCGATGTCCAAGAAAAGAAAGCGTATTAGCCGTCGCAGGCTTGCTGGACAACGCGTTCTTGCGCATGTCCAGACGCATCATTTAGAGACTGGCGAATACAAACCTGTTACGGCCGCACGTCGTTATATCGCTGAGGGTTGTCTTGTTCCTCCCGCGTTACTGAATGTGCGCCGCAATGAGCACACCACTGATCGTTTTTTCTGGGGCGAGAAGGGATTGTTCAGTGCTCAGTACGCAGAAGAAAATCACTTTCTCTTCCCGTCTTTGCGCATCATCGTGGATTCTATTGGCGAAGATACGCTGTTTGAGGGTCTCGATCTCACGTCCGATGATTGGGAGGAAATGGAAGAGTACGAATACGCCTTCGTTTAATTAAGGCGATTTCAACATTTTTTGAAGTGTTTCATTTAACGGCTGCATCATCTCGATCGGGATGGTGTGGCCGTTTTTGAATAGGACGCCTTGATAGTGCTCAGGATTAAGCAGGGTCTTGATCCTGTCGAGTGCATCGGGCGGCACGATCTCATCTGCACTCCCGTGCATGGCGAGAACAGGGGGATGGTCGAGTGGTGGTTGCCAATTCGGATGGGGGTAGCCGCTGCAACTGATCACACCGGCGAGAGGAAGGCTGCAGCCGCAGCTGAGAGCCATCGCTCCACCTTGGGAAAAGCCAAACAAAACGGTGCGTTCTAGGGGGATTCCATCGTTTGAGAGCTCGAGTAAGCGTGCCGTGAGCCGTTGAACGGCGTTGGGGACGGCTTCCCAGTCCGACGGAAAGAGTCCGTACCACTGGCGTCCGCCTGGTTGTGGGTGTGGTTCTGGTGCTTCGAGGCAAACAACATCCAGTGGTTCTGGGTGTTGGGCTGCCAATTGCTCGCCTAAGGGTTTTAGGTCAGCTGCTGTTGCGCCCCATCCATGAAGCAGCACAAGGCGTTGAGGCATCCGGATGTTTGATCAACTCATGCGTAGGTTGGCTCAAGACTTAGTCATGCCGCCTGATGGCTCCTGTCGCTCTGCTGAGTGTGTCCGACAAATCAGGGCTTGTGCCCTTGGCCGAAGCTCTCCATCGAATCCATGGCTATCAATTGCTCTCCAGTGGAGGCACCGCCAAGGTGCTCGAGCAGGCTGGTCTTCCGGTGACTCGCGTCTCCGAGTACACCGGAGCCCCTGAGATCCTGGGTGGCCGCGTCAAAACGCTGCATCCTCGCGTTCATGGTGGAATCTTGGCCAAGCGTGGTGATGCGGCCCATCAGCGTGATCTTGAACAACAGCAGATCAACTTGATTGATGTTGTGGTCGTGAATCTGTATCCCTTTCGGGAAACGGTGGCCAAGCCTGATGTCACTTGGGATCAAGCGATCGAGAATATTGATATTGGCGGGCCGACGATGGTGCGTTCGGCTGCGAAAAACCATGCAGATGTTGCTGTTCTCACCAGCCCTGATCAGTACGACCGTTTGCTCGAAGCGATGGCCCAGGCCGGTGGTGAGGTTCCGGCTGCGTTACGCCGTCAGCTTGCCCTTGAAGCCTTTCAACACACTTCGGCTTACGACACCGCCATTAGCCGCTGGATGGACCAGGCGGTTGCTGGGGAAGCATCACCTTGGCTTGAGGCTGTTCCTCTACGTCAAACCCTGCGTTATGGAGAGAACCCACATCAGCAAGCTCGCTGGTTTAGCCATGCCCAGCAGGGGTGGGGCGGTGCGATTCAGCTGCAAGGCAAAGAACTGAGCACAAATAATCTGTTGGATCTCGAAGCCGCTCTTGCCATGGTGCGGGAGTTTGGTTATGGCCCTGATGGCGCTGCGCCTGCTGTCCAGCCTGCTGCGGTGGTTGTGAAACACACCAACCCTTGTGGTGTTGCCATCGGCTCGGATGTATCGACCGCCCTCACAAGGGCCCTGGACGCTGATCGCGTCAGTGCCTTTGGGGGAATCGTCGCCATCAATGGTGAGGTCACTGCCGCAGCGGCGGCGGAATTGAAAAGCCTGTTTTTGGAATGTGTCGTGGCGCCAAGCTTTTCTCCAGAAGCGAGAGAGATCCTGTCGGCTAAAGCCAATCTGCGTTTATTGGAGCTCCAGGCTGCAGCGATTGATGCGGCGGGTCCAGACCACGTCCGCAGCATTCTTGGTGGATTGCTGGTTCAGGACCTGGACGACCAGGCGATTACCCCAAACGACTGGACTGTGGCGAGTCAAAGGCCTCCCTCTCCTCAAGAACAGCAGGATTTGGAGTTTGCATGGAGATTGGTTCGTCATGTGCGCTCCAACGCCATCGTGGTCGCCTCCAAGGGGCAGAGCTTGGGGATTGGTGCTGGTCAGATGAATCGGGTTGGTTCGGCTCGACTCGCTCTTGATGCGGCTGGGGATCAAGCCACTGGGGCTGTGTTGGCCAGTGATGGATTCTTCCCGTTTGACGACACCGTTCGCTTAGCAGCGAGCCATGGAATCACGGCTGTGATTCATCCAGGTGGCAGCTTGCGCGATGCGGATTCGATCAAGGCCTGTGACGAACTAGGGCTCGCAATGCTGTTAACAGGCCGTCGACACTTCCTTCATTGAGATGTGGGGGCCCATGGACCCCTAGCCTCGCGGCAGAGCCGTTACACCTTCAATGCTGGCCACCCTTCCTTTCACGCTGAATTTTGCCCACCCGTTGATGGAGTGGAGTTTGTTGGCAACCGGTGGTTGGGCGCTTTATCTCGGCATCAAGGTCAAGAGAACTCGGACTGGAACTCCAGAGCAACGCAAGCTTCTGGTGCCTAAAAAGTTTGCTCAGCGCCATTACCTCTGGGGAAGCATTTTGTTGGCGTTAATGACGCTCGGAACTCTGGGTGGCATGGCGGTCACCTACCTCAACAACGACAAATTATTTGTCGGCCCTCATCTCCTGGTCGGCTTGGGGATGACAGGAATGCTGGCGGTAGCGGCTTCGCTTTCGCCACTGATGCAGCGGGGAAATGTGATCGCTCGCAAGCTCCATGTTGGCCTCAATATGGGAATGCTCACCCTGTTCCTTTGGCAGGCCTTCAGCGGCATGGAGATCGTCAACAAGATTTGGACGAGCCGCTAAAACAACCGTTGCGTTCGCTCATTCCCGTTTGTCGTTAAAAGGCTGCTCGTCGTTGAGGCGGGCAGATCAAATCATGGGACGAGTGAAAGTCTTCTTGCACTTTCCAGGTCAGCCGACGCGAGATTTGACGCACGATCTGCTTGAGCAAGTGGTCGCCGCTGGACTGCACAAGCTGATCCGGAAGGATCGTGATCACTTTCGGCAGACGAATCCAAACGGATAAATCGAGATCCCATTGAACCGATGTACCGAGGGTCTCATTGGGTTGATCACTATTCTCCTGCATGGGAATTAGCTGCATGCTGGCTTGGAAGTCGACGTCGTAGTGCTCGCTCAGATCTTGCGCTTTAGGGGTTGATGGGATGGTTTCGATTCGATAAATGCCCTTGTGTTGTGGAAGGAGTCGTAAGGCAATCGTGGGTTCTACTTCAAATCCGAAGTTGCCAAATTTTCCAAGGGTGAGGTCATAGGACTGAGCGTCGACCGGATGCACTCGCATCGGTGCCGCACAGCGCTTAAACCAGCCCTGGTGACGGTCTAAGTAGTCCTCGACTTGGCTGCTCGCCGACAGCATCTCCATCTGGTCGGAGAACTGGCTCCGGTAGCAGCGCACCTGGGGGTCATTGTCATGACGCAAATTGGCGGTGTCGGTGCGCGACAAGAGCAACAAAATCGAAAGTTGGCTGGTGCGAGACCAGGGAAAGATTAATTTATGTTAAGCCAAGTGGCCTCAGTTTTCGCTAAGGCGCATCAACTTTTCGATAACGGCTTCAACCGCTCGGTCTGGAGTGGATGCTCCGGAGGTAATGCCAACGGTGACAGGTCCAGGTGGCAGAAAGATCTGATCGCGTTTCAAATCTTCTGACAGAAGTTTGTGTTCGATGGAGTTGGTGGTTTCGTCGATCCTGTCGGGCGTATCGATATGGAATGAGCGGATGCCACGACTGATGGCAATTTCCTGCAAGTGGGTTGTATTGGATGAATTAAATCCTCCGATGACCACCATTAGATCTAAGGGCTCGTCCACGAGGGAGAACATGGCGTCCTGACGTTCTTGTGTCGCATCACAGATGGTGTTGTACGCCAAGAAATGCTCGTTTAAATCAGTAGGGCCGTACTTGTTGAGCATGGTGCGCTCGAACATGCGGCCGATCTCTTCCGTTTCACTCTTCAACATGGTGGTCTGATTGGCGACACCGAGTCGCTCCAGGTCACGATCTGGATCAAAGCCTTCTGAACATGCCTTGGCGAAACGCTGCATGAATGCCTCGCGATTCCCTTTGCCGAGGATGTAATCGACAACAATTTGGGCTTCTTCGAGATCCAGAACCACCAGGTACGTTCCGGCAAATGAGCTCGTCGCCAGGGTTTCTTCGTGTTTCACCTTGCCGTGGATCACGGACGTGAAGGTGTGCTTTTTGTGTTTCTCCACGGTGTTCCACACCTTGGAAACCCAGGGACATGTGGTGTCCACGATGTGGCAACCCCGCTCATTGAGCAGTTGCATTTCCTGAACAGTGGCCCCGAAGGCGGGAAGAATCACAACGTCACCTGACGTGACCCCTGAAAAATCTTTCACCCCCTCGTCGACTGGGATAAACAGAACATCCATCTCGCGCAGATGATCGTTGACAGAGGGGTTGTGGATGATTTCGTTGGTGATCCACAGCCGTTCGCTGGGGTAATGACGACGTGTCTCGTAGGCCATAGCCACTGCGCGTTCGACGCCCCAGCAGAAACCAAACGCTTCTGCTAAGCGAACCTTGAGGCGTCCATGGGTCAGCTTGTAGCCGTTGTCGCGAATGGTGCCAATGAGCCCGCTTTGATAGGCCTGCTCAAGGTTTTCAGCAACTTCTTCGGCTCGCCCGAACCCGCGCCGGTTGTATCGCTCTGAGTGGTGGAGGGAGCGCTTGAAGGCGTGGGTGTCCATGGCGGGCGCTGTGATGATCTAACTCTATGGGGCCTGCGGGGGATGCAGGGCATAAAAAAGCCCGGCCGGTGGGCCGGGCTGAAGGAAATCCTTCTTGAGGACTTAATTCGTGGTGGAGAAACCGGCGTAGGCCTCCATTCCATGTTCGCCGATGTCGAGACCTTCGGTTTCTTCCTGCTCGGTGACACGAATGCCGCCGAAGAGGGCGCCGATGATCTTCCAAGCAACGAAGCAGGTCACGATGGTCCAGATGGCATATGCACCAGCACCCAAGGCCTGGATGCCGAGCTGCTCAATGCCTCCACCAACGAGGAGGCCCAGGGGGGAGCCGTCGCCCTGAACATCAAAGCCCCAAAGGCCAATCACCACAGTGCCCCAAACGCCACACACTCCGTGGACGGAGAAGGCGCCGACGGGATCATCAATTCCGGAGGCATCGAGGGCTGAGACGGAAAACACAACAATGATTCCGCCCACCAATCCAGCCACCCAAGAGCCTGGAAGGGTGAGGTTGCCGCAACCGGCGGTCACGCTCACCAGTCCGGCCAAGATGCCGTTGATGATCATGGTGAGATCAGGCTTTTTGGAGGTGATCGTGGAGATCACCGTCGCGCCAATGGCGCCACCAGCTGCACCAAGAGTTGTGGTGACAGCGACGTAGGGCA
>JADHRU010000021.1 GCA_016777265.1 Synechococcus sp. BS30m-G31 | reverse complement strand
CTACAGGACTGATCTGCAGAGCCCGAAGCAACTGCTTCACCCCTTGTGCCGGTGCATGGTCGGCTTCATCAATGTGCAAATCCACGGCAAGGCCATGACGGTCAGCAAGGCGAAGCAACACCTTTAACTGCTGATCAATAGCTGGCCCACTCATCGATGGATCCAGCACACCGCCCAGTAACCCTCCGCACGTCGAGAGACGCTCGGCCATCGATTCCGCCTCAGCGCTCGTCCAGAAGGCAAGAGGTGCAAGAGCGACAAGTTGCAGCCCCACCCGACCATGCCAACGCCGTTGGAGAACCTGAAGCGCCTCCCAACTCGACTCAGCTCCAGGGCCACCAGTATCAATGTGGCTCCGTACAGCCCTCAACCCACACCTGAATGCTTGCTGCAGGGCCCGTTCACCGCGGGACAACACAACCTCGGTCGATCGAGATTGGTGCTCCACCAGATTGGCCTTTAAGGCTCCCTCATAGGTGCCAAGAAGATTGGGATGGTCTTGCCAAGTAAAGGTTTTATCGAGATGCACATGGGCATCAACGAACCGTGGCAGCACCACTTGCTCTGGTGACGATTGATCCGCATCCAGAGGTCGTACATCGTCTAAGACACCCTCTCGCCAGTGGAGCTGAACAGGGGTGAGGCCTTCCAGCGTGCAAGCAGGAACTCGATGCTGAGGGGACAACTCAAGCAATCCCCGCGGGATCCAGGCTTGAAGAGAGTCGGACTGATGGAGGGCCTCACTCACTCCTCACACCCTGATTCGTTTCAGCCCGCAGGATGACAAACCGACCCGCCAACCCGAGGCTCAAAACCTCCACATCCGGGAGGCTCAAACCAGGCAGCAAGGCCCTAGCTCCAATTTCAGTCTGATAGAAGCTGCCAAGTCCAAAGTTCCAGCGCGTTGTGAATCGACCGGCCAAATCAGCAAGAGCCTCTCGCTGCGATTCCACAAGAGCGGAACAATCCTTGACCCATAACCGCAGCAACATCGACAACGCATTTTCATTGCACAGTTCCTCGGAAGCGAGCAGCACCAACTGATCACCGGCATGAGCCTCGTAATCATCAAAGGAAGGGTTGGTCCAAGCGAGCGCAAGGGCCCCCGCAACGCCAAAGCTCGCTGCGAGTAATGCCGTCACAGGCAGACGCTGACGAGTGAAAAAACGGAACACCTGGTGAGCCGTGGCACGAATTGGTAGATTCTTACCGACACGGCGGGTGTCGCCAAGTGGTTAAGGCAGCGGCTTGTGGTGCCGCCATCCGGGGGTTCGAATCCCCTCATCCGCCCTCAACTTTCAGCACGGTCTCCACCGGTTTATTCCAAACCGATGGGATGAAGTCTGGGATCAATCACAAAAGAACTGAGTCGTTGCAGACCAGCCCAGGTGGTTTCGCTCGACGGAGTAGCACCTTTCACCTCCACATCACAAAATGGAAGGATGACAGCGACATCCCTAAGACCGTTAACCCCACCGTCTGAACCGGGACTGGATCAAATTCGTCGCAGCTATTGGATCACCACCTTTGGCTGCCAGATGAACAAGGCCGACTCCGAGCGAATGGCAGGAATCCTCGAGTCGATGGGGTACGACGAAGCGACGGGAGAATTCGACGCGGATTTGGTGCTTTACAACACCTGCACCATCCGAGATAACGCCGAACAGAAGGTTTACAGCTACTTGGGTCGCCAAGCTCAGCGAAAACGGGACAACCCCAACCTCACCCTTGTGGTGGCGGGTTGCGTCGCACAACAAGAAGGTGAATCGCTACTCCGTCGCGTGCCTGAGCTGGATCTCGTGATGGGACCGCAGCATGCCAATCGATTAGAGACCCTTCTTCAGCAGGTGGACAGCGGACAACAGGTTGTCGCCACAGAAGAACATCACATTCTTGAAGACATCACAACGGCCCGGCGCGACAGCGCCATCTGCGGCTGGGTCAATGTGATTTATGGATGCAATGAACGCTGCACCTACTGCGTTGTGCCATCCGTACGTGGACAAGAACAATCTCGTCTACCTGAGGCAATCTGCCTTGAGATGGAAGGCTTAGCTGCCCAAGGATTTAAAGAGATCACTCTTCTGGGGCAAAACATTGATGCTTATGGGCGTGATTTACCTGGCATCACTCAGGAAGGACGTCGTCAAAACACCCTCACGGATCTCCTCCACCATGTTCATGACGTGGAAGGGATTGAACGCCTGCGTTTTGCCACGAGTCACCCGAGATATTTCACCGAACGATTAATTGATGCCTGCGCTGACCTCCCCAAAGTATGCGAACACTTTCATATCCCTTTTCAAAGCGGTGACAACGAACTTCTGAAGTCAATGGCCCGCGGTTACACCGTGGAGCGCTATCGAAGGATCATCGATCGAATCCGTCATCGGATGCCTGACGCATCGATCAGTGCTGACGTGATTGTGGGTTTTCCAGGCGAAACAGACGCCCAATACCGACGAACCCTGGATCTCATCGACGAGATCGCCTTCGATCAGGTGAACACAGCCGCTTATTCACCAAGGCCAAATACCCCTGCTGCGACTTGGGACAATCAGCTCCCAGAAGCCGTGAAGGTCGAGCGGCTGAAGGAAATTAATGCGTTAGTTGAACGCAACGCCCGCGAACGCAATGCCCGTTACTTAGGTCGCACAGAAGAGGTTCTCGCAGAGGGCATCAATTCCAAGGACGCTCAACAACTCATGGGTCGTACGCGCACCAACCGGCTCACCTTTTTCAGTGCCACATCGGCCGATGGGCATCACTACCAACCTGGTGATCTTGTGAACGTTCGCATCGATGCGGTGCGTTCCTTTTCTCTAAGTGGAACACCCCTGCCCAGCAACCCAGTGCGCTGATACGTTTGGCGCTCTTGTTTCGCGGGGTCAGCCCAAGCCATGGTGTCGCGCCCCACAACGGTTGGTCTTGTCTTTGGCGGGTGCTCCGGCGAGCACGAGGTCTCCATTCGTTCAGCGGCCACCGTCTTAGGTGGCCTACGCAGCGGCGACAATCGTCAGCGCTACCGCGTGATTCCTTTTTATATCGATCGGGAGGGCCGCTGGTGGGGGGAGGACTTAGCCGATCGAGTTTTGGCCACTCAAAAGCCAATCGATCAACCTGACCCCGTCGAGGCCAGAGGATTTAGAGGACTCCCAGAGGGCAGTGAAACCGTTCAGGTTTGGTATCCGGTTTTGCATGGACCCAACGGAGAAGACGGAACTGTTCAGGGCTTGTTTCAGCTGATGCGTCAACCCTTCGTTGGTGCAGGAGTCCTTGGATCAGCGGTGAGCATGGACAAACTTGCGATGAAAGCAGCATTCGCAGGCGTTGGGCTGTCTCAAGTGCCCTACGTCGGACTCCATGCCTCCGATCTCCATGATTCAGCCCGTCGTGAACGCGTCTTGGAGCGGATCGAAGCCGAGCTGGATTACCCATGCTTTGTGAAACCAGCCAATCTCGGCTCTTCAGTAGGGATCAGCAAAGTGCGCAACAGACATGAGCTGGAAGCAGGCCTAGACAAGGCGGCGCAACTCGATCCTCGGCTGGTGGTGGAGGAAGGCGTTAGCGCCAGAGAATTGGAGTGCGCTGTTTTAGGGCGTGATCAACTTCGATCGTCTGTTGTTGGAGAAGTGCGCTTCGATGCGGATTGGTATGACTACACCACGAAATACACAGCTGGGCTGAGCACAACGGTGATCCCCGCTGAACTGCCAGATGGTGTGGCAGAGCGTGTTCAAAAGCAATCCCTAGAAGCCTGTGCTGCACTGGGTGTTATCGGAATGGCCCGCGTTGATTTTTTCTACGACAACACCAGCCAGCAACTCTGGATCAATGAGATCAACACCCTGCCCGGCTTCACAAGTCAGAGCATGTACCCCATGCTCTGGGAGGCCAGTGGAGTAACACTCGACCAGCTCGTGCACAAACTGGTTCAATCAGCAGGAGAATGAACGCAGCGTCCCCAATGTCCCGATGAGTCACGGACTGCTCTGGCTTCCACTGCTATTCGCCTTCGTCCTGTTGGCGTCCCTTGGTTGGTTGGAACGCCGTCGTCAGACCATGTTCCGCAGCTGGGCCAAGGGGTCAGAGCTCGCCAAACTTGATGGCAGCGGCGGAGCACAGCTCAGAAATGGGCAGCTGCAGTGGAGCAGCTTTGAAGCGGGTCGATTTCAAGATCAGGGAAGCTTCGATGTTTGCAAACTCGAATTGGTTGAACTCATGGCGCTCGCTTCGGGCGATGCACCCCTCACCGATGAATCCCAAGGCCCCTGTCGCCTGAGACTGGTTGGCAAAGGGTTGCAGATGGATGTGCCGTTTGCCGATGCAGAACGGGCCAGAAACTGGGGAGCTCAACTGATGGCACAAGCTCGCTGCGATCTTTGAGCCCTGAGTCGTTCGCACTGTGTTTTGACACCGTGTTTTGACACCGTGCTCCCTCACCGTGAAATCCCACCGTGACGCCACACCGTGACACCCCGTACTGAACGATCAGAACGCCCTCTCTCGCCGCAACTCGCGCGGCGCAGAGAACTACGTCGGCACAAACGCCGAGAGCTTGCTGTTCAAACATGGCGCATTGTCATTTGTCTTCTGCTCGGCAGCGGCTTGGGGTGGTTGTTGCTGCGCCATGGATGGACCATGGACAGCGTCGATCGGATTTTGATCAGCGGCGATTCAGGGCTAAGCGCCAAACAAGTGGCCCAATCGGGTCAGCTGTCCTTTCCCCAGCCGCTGTTTGCGATGAGTCCAACGGAGTTGGAGCGCCAGCTTCTCCGCGACCTGCCTGTGCAATCGGCGTCCGTAGAACGGCGCCTCCATCCAGCCCGCATCGAAGTTCATTTGCTGCGACAAACGCCAATCGCTCGCGCGACCCGGCAGCAGGCGGGATCACGGGAACGCGGAATGGTGGATGCCGACGGTCGTTGGATTCCACTCAGTGCCAAATCAACAATGCCCATGCCGTTATCGGCCATCACGGTGCATGGCTGGAGGATCTCTCAACGACCTGCCATCGCCAAACTTCTTCAAGCTCGCGACCGATTCCAAGGCAAGCTCCAAACCATCACGGTGCATCCCGATGGAGGAATCAGCTTGGGCACAAGCAACACCGGTCGAATCGACCTTGGACAAGATCGCGGACGATTGAATGAACAAATTGACGCCATCGTTCAACTGAGACAAAGCCTCCCTCCCCACTTGCTAAAGCCGAATCAGGGGTACCTGGATCTCACAAATCCCGACCGCCCCGAGCTTCAGCTACCCGTGATATCAGTTCCTCCCGCAACCGCTACCACCCTTTGAATGAAAGATGCTGCGAACCCTCAAAGTCGATCAACCTGTCTTTAGTTGAGGCCAATTCGAGCCAATAACTGCTCTCAGATACATAATGCAGCCACACTTCACTCAATCTGCCTAAGCGATGGAGATGGCGAGCGGTAGTACCTCCCAAGAAAGTGCTGGGATTCAACCCAGCCAGTCGGCTCGCATCGAGGTGATCGGCGTCGGTGGTGGTGGAAGCAATGCGGTGAACCGCATGATCCTTAGCGATCTCGAAGGTGTCGCTTATCGCGTGCTGAATACCGATGCGCAAGCACTCATCCAGTCGCAATCCAAAAACCGCTTACAACTCGGCCAAACCCTCACCCGAGGCTTGGGTGCAGGCGGCAACCCCACCATCGGACAAAAAGCCGCAGAAGAATCCCGAACGGATCTGCATGATTCGCTCCAAGGCGCTGATCTGGTTTTTATCGCGGCCGGCATGGGCGGCGGAACTGGAACGGGTGCTGCCCCCGTCGTCGCGGAAGTCGCCCGCGAAATTGGTGCCCTCACCGTTGGCATCGTCACGAAGCCGTTCAGCTTCGAAGGGCGTCGACGCATGCGCCAAGCCGATGAAGGTATTGCTCGACTTGCAGAGCATGTCGACACCCTGATCGTGATTCCGAACGATCGCCTCCGAGATGCCATCGCCGGTTCACCTCTTCAAGAAGCATTTCGCAGCGCTGACGACGTTTTGCGGATGGGTGTCAAAGGCATTAGCGACATCATTACTTGCCCCGGCCTTGTCAACGTTGACTTTGCCGATGTCCGCTCGGTGATGACCGAAGCAGGCACAGCACTCCTCGGCATTGGCATCGGGTCCGGTCGCTCCCGTGCGATCGAGGCAGCACAAGCGGCAATCGCCAGCCCACTTCTGGAAACAGAACGCATCGATGGAGCGAAGGGCTGTGTGATCAACATCAGCGGTGGCAAGGACATGACCCTTGAGGACATGACCACAGCCTCTGAAGTGATTTACGACGTGGTGGACCCAGAAGCCAACATCATTGTTGGTGCCGTCGTTGATGAAGCGCTTGAAGGAGAAATTCACGTCACCGTGATCGCCACAGGCTTCGAAAACAACAAGACCTATCGCTCTGAACGCACGAATCGCGTCTCAAGCAATCCTTTATCGCCGCAAATCGCGGAGGAAAATGGAGCCCGGATTCCTGAGTTTTTAAGACGCCGGCAACAGGAAACCGAAAACCAGAGCTGATATCAGCATTGTTTGGTGACCCGGATTCCACGCCTGTCCTGAGCATCCCGTGTGGCTGCTACCTTCCGGTCCTGACCAAATTTGGGCGTCAGAACCGCATGGGTCCGAGTCACTGCAATGCTAGCAATCAAGTGATGGGTAGATCGAAAGCTTCATGCGACCGTTCGACCTGATCCGTTTCAAGCAGAGCGGACGCCAGATCACAATGCTGACAGCATGGGATTGCTTGTCGGCGGCCCTCGTTGAGGCGGCTGGTGCCGACGTTGTTTTGGTGGGTGATTCTTTAGGGATGGTGGCGTTGGGCCATGCCACGACGCTGCCAGTCACCCTCGATCAGATGCTGCACCACACCCTGGCCGTGGCCAGAGGGTTTACGGCATCTCCTGATCGGCAGCCGCTGCTCGTTTGTGACCTGCCCTTCCTGAGCTATCAGTGCGGGCCAGACCTAGCTGTGGCAGCCGCAGGGAAACTGCTCAAAGAATCGTCTGCCGCGGCTGTGAAATTAGAGGGGGCGGATCCCGAGATTGTTGCGGTGGTGGACCGGCTGGTTCGAATGGGCATCCCTGTCATGGGTCACTTGGGCTTAACGCCGCAAGCCGTGCATCGTTTGGGGTACAGACGCCAAGCCCTCGATCCAGTCAGTCAAGACCGTCTGATTGAACAAGCCAAAACCTTGGAAAAAACCGGCTGTTTTGCCCTTGTGCTGGAGCATATTCCCGCCGAACTAGCACTACGAGCAAGGCATGAGCTTGGTATTCCCGTGATCGGCATCGGCGCCGGAGACAACTGCGACGGGCAGGTGCGTGTCACCGCTGATTTGCTTGGCATGACCCCACAGCAACCTCCGTTCAGCCCACCTTTGTTGAATGGACGCCAGCTCTTTATTGATGCTCTAACAGGCTGGATTCAGCAGCACCGCACTGGCTCTCCCACCACAACACCACCTCCAGCAGAACCCGATTGCTGAGAGCCATCCCCTCCGGATCTTTTAAACACCAGCGCCCCGCGCGACGCTGCATCAATCCATCGACAAGAAATGGAGCCCATCGCTTTTCCAAGGCTTTGATCTGAGCAGGGCTCAAATTGAACGCACTCAAATCCATTCCCTCCTCACGCCGTAATCCCACCAGCAACTGCTCATCGAGGGGAACTCCGAGTCCGCACTCTGTTTCACGGGGATTGTCCAACCACGCTGCATAAGCCTCACGGGTGCGCGGTCGAGCCAAGCGTTGTCCCCATGGGGCCGATGTCGCCCCCATGCCAAATCCCCACCAACCCGCTCCGCTCCAATACACCCGGTTATGCCGCGACGCATGCCCAGGCCTGGCATGGTTCGAAATCTCGTAACGACGGAAACCCGCTTCGGACAAACGGGCCGATGTCAGTGCCATCAGATCGCACGAGAGATCGTCTTCCAGCAAGGTCAAATCACCTTTGTTGAGCCTGTGATGGAACACAGTTCCAGGTTCCACAGAAAGGTCGTAAATCGAGACGTGGGGAGATCCAGTCGCGATGGTCTGATCCAATTGATGGTTCCAGCCCTCCAAGGTCTGGCCAGGAAGGCTCTGTATCAAATCCAAGCTCCACGACCTCAGTTCACCTGATCGATAGGCCTCGTCCATCCATTCACAGGCCTCTAAAAGATCTTTGGAGCAATGTCGTCGACCTAATTGCTCCAAGACCCCATCGTCGAAGCTTTGCCCTCCAAGGCTGATCCGATTCACACCAAGGGACAAAACCTGCTTCAGCTGATGCTGATCAAAACTGGCTGGATCCATCTCAAGGGTGATTTCCGCACCTTCTTGCAAGCCGTATCGCGCTCGAAGTTGATCGAGCAAATCAGCGATCTGAGCTGGGCTTAAAAGCGATGGAGTTCCGCCACCGAAGTACACCGTAGAAAGCGGTGGACCCGTTGGCGCAGAGGCGATCTCACGATGCAAGACCTGGAGATAACTTTGGATTGATGCACTACCTGGCCCCTGTGCACCGCGGGCCCGATCTCCAAGGGGAACAACAGCAAAGTCGCAGTAGTAACAGCGACGGTGGCAGAAGGGAATGTGGAGGTAGGCGCTGCGAGGTGGAGCGGGATAAGGCATGCTTCGATTATTCGGATTGAGCTGCCGCGACCTGAGCCCATGGTGGATCCGCTCATCCTGCTGCTATTCATCCTCTCCGGCTCGGCCGCTGGATGGATGGGAATTCATCTACTCCCGATCGGAGTCGTCAACGAAACGACTGATGCGGAACAACTTCGCTTGATCCTGACGGCATCAGGCGGTGGCATCGGATTGATTGCTGGATTGGTCTTCAAAAGGCTGCGGGTGAGCCTGATGCAGCAGGTCCGCACGATGCCGACCGATCTGCTTGTGAGCAGAGCCTTGGGGTTAATCCTGGGCTTGTTGGTCGCCAACTTATTGCTGCTTCCGGTGTTGCTGCTGCCGTTCTCCGGCGGAGCAGCGCTGATCAAGCCACTCCTTGCGGTCGTCAGCAATGTGTTTTTCGGGATTTTGGGGAGCAACCTTGCGGAGGTGCATGGCCGCACCCTGCTTCGACTGTTCAATCCAGCCAGTACCGAAGCACTCCTGGTGGCCGATGGGGTGCTCACTCCTGCTACCGCCAAAATCCTTGACACGAGCGTGATCATCGATGGGCGGATTCGGGGAATGCTTGCCTGTGGCCTCTTGGAGGGTCAGGTGATCGTTGCGGAATCTGTCATTGATGAGATGCAGCAACTGTCGGATTCCACAAACATCGAAAAACGGGCCAAAGGGCGGCGTGGACTCAAATTATTGAGAGATTTACGTGAAACCTATGGCCGCAGGTTGGTGATCAACAGCACCCGGTACGACGGCAAAGGCACCGATGACCGATTGCTTCAGCTCGCAGGAGACACCGGCGGAACCTTGGTGACAACAGACTTCAACCTGGCCCAAGTGGCCCAAGTGAAGTCCCTCAAGGTAATGAATCTGAGTGAGTTAGTCATTGCGCTGCGTCCAGAAGTGCAACCCGGTGATGAACTCAATTTGAAAATCGTTCGGGAGGGCAAAGAAGCCAGCCAAGGAGTGGGTTACCTCGAAGACGGCACGATGGTGGTCGTCAACGATGCGCGTGAACTGATTGGTCAGCGTCGTCCAGTCGTGGTGACTGGTGCCCTGCAAACACCGACAGGTCGCATGGTGTTTGGTCGGCTCGATACCAACAAAGAAACGAAGACCAGTCACAAGGGAAAAAGTCAAGTCAAGGCCGAGGCCAAAGCCAAGACCGATCAAACCACCGATCGAACCACTGCTCAACGACGCATCGACCCCCGCTAGGATTTTTTAACTCGAGATGATGCGTGGAAATGACCACATCCGCTCCTTATTACGGCGATGGCGCCGCAATGAGAACGCCTCCTCCCGATCTTCCTTCTTTGCTTCTCAAAGAACGGATTGTTTATTTGGGGTTGCCACTCTTTTCAGATGACGATGCAAAACGTCAGATGGGAATTGACGTTACTGAATTAATCATCGCCCAATTGCTTTTTCTGGAATTTGATGATCCAGAGAAACCAATTTACTTTTACATCAACTCAACGGGCACAAGTTGGTACTCCGGTGATGCCATTGGGTTTGAAACCGAAGCCTTCGCTATTTGCGACACCCTCCGGTATGTGAAGCCTCCCGTTCACACGATCTGCATCGGCCAGGCGATGGGAACCGCTGCAGTGATCCTGTCTGCCGGGACCAAAGGCCAGCGGGCTGCGCTGCCCCATTCCTCCATTGTTTTGCATCAGCCACGCAGTGGCGCTCAAGGTCAAGCCACCGATATACAAATCCGAGCCAAAGAGGTTTTGCACAACAAGCAAGCCATGCTCGAGATTCTCTCTAACAACACGGGGCGCTCCGTTGAAGAGCTGAGCAAAAACTCCGACAGGATGAGCTATCTCACCCCCTATGAAGCCGTTGAATTCGGCCTCATCGACCGGGTTTTGAGCAGCCGTAAAGACCTCCCCGGCTCCAAAGCCAACTGATCGTTTTCGTCGACCATTTTTTTCACCACTTCTCTGACTTAAACCATGCCGATCGGTACCCCCAGCGTTCCTTATCGTCTTCCCGGCAGCCAAATGGAGCGCTGGGTCGACATCTACACGCGTCTCGGTGTAGAGCGCATCCTTTTCCTCGGATCAGAGGTCAACGACGGAATCGCCAACAGCCTCGTTGCCCAAATGCTGTATCTCGACTCTGAAGACAGCAGCAAACCGATCTACCTGTACATCAACTCTCCCGGTGGATCCGTCACCGCAGGTCTAGCGATCTTCGACACCATCCAATACGTGAAAAGTGAGGTGGTCACCATCTGCGTAGGACTCGCTGCCTCGATGGGCGCCTTCTTACTAGCAGCCGGGACAAAGGGAAAGCGGGTCGCGCTGCCCCATAGCCGGATCATGATCCACCAACCCTTGGGCGGCACGAGTCGTCGTCAGGCCAGCGACATCGAAATTGAGGCCCGTGAAATCCTTCGAATGAAGGACATGCTCAATCACTCCCTGGCGGATATGAGTGGCCAGACTTTCGAAAAAATCGAAAAAGACACTGACCGCGACTACTTCTTGAGCGCTCAAGAAGCCATGGATTACGGCCTAATCGACCGAGTGATCTCTCATCCGACCGAAGCCTGATCCAAGGGAGACGGGCCACTGCGTAAGCTTTTTGCACTGCTCCGCTCTGCAAACGCGCCCCGGATGGCCCAGCTCTTTTACGATTCCGATGCCGACCTTGGTCTGCTGAACGGCAAGACCGTTGCGATCATTGGTTATGGCTCCCAAGGCCACGCCCACGCCCTCAACCTCAAGGACAGTGGTGTCAACGTCGTCGTGGGTCTGTATGAGGGCAGCCGATCGGCGGAGAAAGCCAAGGCCGACGGGCTTGAAGTGTTAACGGTCGCAGAGGCCTCCGCCAAGGCGGACTGGATCATGGTGCTGCTTCCTGATGAATTCCAGAAGGACGTTTACGAGAAAGAGATCGCTCCCCACCTCAAGAGCGGCAAAATTCTGAGCTTCGCCCACGGATTCAACATCCGTTTCGAGCTGATCAAGCCCCCGGCTGATGTCGATGTGGTGATGATCGCGCCCAAGGGTCCAGGTCACACCGTGCGCTGGGAGTATCAAAACGGGCAGGGAGTCCCGGCCCTCTTTGCGATCGAACAGGATTCCACTGGCAATGCTCGAGGGCTGGCCATGGCCTACGCCAAGGGCATTGGTGGAACGCGGGCCGGCATTCTCGAAACCAACTTCAAGGAAGAAACAGAAACCGACCTCTTCGGTGAGCAAGCCGTGCTCTGTGGAGGCCTTTCAGAGCTGGTCAAGGCTGGCTTTGAAACGTTGGTCGAAGCGGGATATCAGCCTGAACTGGCTTACTTCGAGTGCATGCATGAAGTGAAGCTGATTGTCGACCTGATGGTGAAAGGCGGTCTCACTTCCATGAGAGATTCCATCTCCAACACCGCGGAATACGGCGACTACGTGAGCGGACCACGGCTGATTACGGCCGACACCAAAGCCGAAATGAAGCGTGTGCTCGCGGACATCCAAGACGGCACCTTCGCAAGGAACTTCGTTGCGGAGTGCGATGCCGGAAAACCTGAAATGAAAAAGATCCGCGATCGCGATGCCCAGCACCCAATCGAAAAGGTTGGGAAAGGACTTCGGTCGATGTTCAGCTGGCTGAAAGACAGCTGATTGCACTCCCATGAAGCAGCAGCCCCGAAGCGATTCAGAGTTAGGAGCGTTTCGCCTGTCATCTTGGCAAACACGCATTCCTGGCTCAATCCTCTGGGGAAGCAGTCAGGCGGGGAACACCATTCTCCTCGCCTCTAGTGGCTGGATGGTGAGTGGTTTGAGTGGCTCACCACTACTCAATGGGATGTTGCCGGCCCTTGGGATCATTCCCCTTTTCTTGGGACTGAAGCAAAATAGAAATGGCTATTTCTTCCAGATCATTAGTGCATGCCTGCTGATTGGACTTGCTTGGCTACCGATCGAATCAGGCCAATCAAAATCAATCGTTTTAGTGGGCACTTTTATAGCCTTGTTTCTGCATGGGACCGGGAAGGCGCTCTCGAGTCTTTCACTGAAGAAAGACCTTCTTGATCGGCCTGGTTCCAGTTCAGAAAAGCTCCGCGTAGGTCAAGATCTCGGCTTTTTTATAGGCAATTTAATAACAGCGATGCTGTTTCCTGCCATCCGTCAATTTTTGCCAGGTTTTCTGCTTTTACTGCCAATGACCAGCTCTCTGAATAACAACCCTCAGGGATCCCAACCCATCCCGGCGCAGGAACGTCCGCCGCTTCATGGTCTTTGCTGTTTACAAGGCCTGGTCATTGGATCTCTCTTTGCCCTACTCGCCTTATGGGTTCGCGAGATCGACGGGGGTAAATGCTTTGATTTCGCGATGGTGCTGGCAGCGTACCGACTAGGGCGCCCCCTAATGGTGTGGATGCCAAACATCACAGCATCGACCCGGTACTGGCTTTTGATTCTTTTACTGATCGTGAGTCAGATCAGCCCAGTGAGCTGGCTTTCGGTTGCCCTGTTTATTCCGATCGGAGCTCTGATTAGCTCCAGTGAACTGAATCTGATCAACGGTCTCACCAAGGTAAAAGACTCTGCAAATCGATGGCGCATCTTGGAAAGCTCAAGCGCCATTGGCGGATTCATTGGCAGCATCGGGCTGGGACTGTTCTGTCAAATTTTTGGTTTGACTTGGGCATTACCAGTGGTTTGCGTTGGCTTGTTCTCGTTAGCTCTGCTCCATTTGCGGCAACCACCAACGCTTCAAGCGACTGCATGAGCACATTGTGTTGAATGCCGAAGAGACAGCAAATCTGCTGCTGAGCAGCAGCATCCTTTTGGCTTCTCTGTTGGATCGAATCATTGGAGACCCACCGGGTTGGATTCATCCCGTCGTGGTGATGGGGTGGTGCATCAGCAAACTGCAGCGAATCACAGAACGCCACCTCAGCCACCAACAAGCCTTGAGATGGGCAGGGTTAGGCATCACGATTGGGCTTGTTGGGGGCTCACTTCTGTTCGGCCAAGTCATCGAAGGCGTTGCTCGATGGGCCGTTGCGCAGAACAGCTGGACAACCAAGTTCATGGGGGTCGCGCTGCTCACCACGGCACTAGCCAGCGCCTTAGCAGGGAGAAGCCTTGAGCAGGCTGTCAACACGGTGCTGATGAGCTTGCCAAAGCCGCCTAACGACGATGTACGCCCAGCACGTCAGGCCTTGGCATGGATTGTTGGACGAGATACGCGTGCGTTGAATGGTGAACAGATCCTGCGTGCTTGCGCCGAAACCTCCAGTGAAAACGCTGTGGATGGCCTCTTTGCCCCCTTGTTCTGGATGTGGGTCGGTGCACTTCTATGGATGATCAATTCAGAGTTACCCGGTCCACTGGCACTGGCCTGGGCCTTTAAAGCGTCCAGCACACTCGACTCGATGCTTGGTTACCGCAGGGGAAAGCTGAGGTGGCTTGGCACAGCAGGAGCTCGACTCGATGATCTGATGACCTGGTTGCCGTGCCGACTGGTGATGGTGAGCTTGCCGATGGTTAGCCACCCCTTTTGGAGGTGGGCTCATCTCATCCATGCCGCCGAGACCGATGGACGATTTGATCCTTCTCCAAATGCGGGGCGATCAGAGGCGATTTATGCCCACTGCACAGGCATCAAAATGGGAGGCGCTAACAAATATGGAACCAAGTGGGTAGACAAGCCCGTTTTGGCAGGTCAATACCTGTGTCCAGACCACACCAAAATCAAGGATTTGCAGCGACTGAGCCAACGGTTGCTCCAACTCTGGATTGTGGTCTGCACTGCAGTGATTTTGATGGTCTTATCGATGAAATCAGCTTTTCAGTAAGCACCACGATCCATCGGGAGTAACAACACTCCAAAAGTTCTCAAAATAATGGCGCAATCCAGGGCGAATGACCGGCCTCGGGCATAAGCCAAATCGAGCTTGACGCGCTTCTTATAGCTGAGATTATTTCGGCCACTAACTTGCCAGATCCCAGTAAGGCCAGGACGCACAGCCGCCACTTCATCCATATATGGCCCGTAACGAGCTAATTCCTTGTCGACAATCGGCCGAGGTCCAACCACACTCATCTCTCCACGCAACACATTGATGAACTGCGGTAATTCGTCGAGGCTCGAACGTCTTAAAAACTTTCCAACCCATGTAATCCGCGGGTCGCTCTTGAGCTTGAAATCACGTTCGTACTCAGCTCTGAGCTCTGGATCTTCGGACAAAACCTTCGCAAGCACCACATCCGCATCAGGCCGCATGGTGCGGAACTTGATGCAACCAAACCGTCGGTAATCCCGACCAACACGACGCTGAACGTAGAAAACAGGGCCAGGTGAGCTGAGTTTGATCAAACAGGCCAAGAGAAGAAGCACTGGCGATCCCAAGCCCAAAACAGCGAGGGAAAACACCACATCACCCGTGCGCTTCAGTCCTCGTCCTCTTCTGCTCTGCTGACGAATCAATGTTCCAGCAGTGAGGGTGGAGGGTGGAGCTGAAATCACAGCCAAATGGGGCCGATAAGCCCCCCTACCGATCCCCAAACCGGTGGTTTTACGCAGAGAGGGCCGGGGGGCCGTCGTCAAAGGCTCAGTTTGCGTCTCAACACACTCAACGTCAGGACAACAGCCCTGGCACCTCGGCGGGGTCACTCGCCGCAACGGCACAGCCAGCCTGATGGTTGCCCCATGACCGCCGCATGGACGCCTCAAAACGGGCGGAAAAAGCCTCAGGCCGAAAGCGTTCAGCCCACAACCTGATGCTGTCTGAACTGAACGGCTTCAACCGTTGCTGCTGCTGAAACCACTCAACGGCCTGAACGACCGATTCCACTGATTGGTCGGGGAAGAGCACACCTGTGGGCTGTGAACAGCCAGCCGCAGCGCAGCGCACCGTGTCGAGCAAACCCCCACGACCGAGACCGATGACTGGAGCGCCTGCTGCCATGGCTTCGACCGGGGCAATCCCAAAGTCCTCGAGCCCCGCATACACAAAAGCGCGACAGCGCGCCATCAACGTCTCCACCTGTGCCTGGGATTGACGCCCTAAAAGCGTGACGTTGGCTCCGGCGAGCGCCTCCAATCGCAGGCGCTCTGGGCCATCGCCAACAACCAACAACGGAAGGCCAAGCCGATTGAACGCCTCAATGACCAAATCGACACGTTTGTAAGGAACCAGTCGGCAAACACAGAGAAAGCTGTCATCGCGAGCGGACTGCCATCGAAAGCGCGACACATCGACGGGGGGATGAATCACTTCAGCCTCCCGTCCCCAGAACTTGCGAATCCGTCGAGCGGTGAAGCGGGAATTAGCAATGAGATGATCCACCCGCTGGGCGCTGAGTTGATCCCATTGCCTCAACACATGCAATTGCCAACGAATGAGTGGACCTAGCCCCCGTCGGGCCAAGGCTGAGCGACGGAGGTAGGCATGCATCTGATCCCAGGCGTAACGGACCGGTGTGTGCACATAACTGATATGAAGTTGGTCAGGCGAGGTGAGCACTCCTTTGCCGACGAGATGACTGCTGCTGATCACCAAATCAGCATCGCCAAGATCGATCTGCTCAATGGCCATGGGAAGGAGTGGCAAATATTGCTGCACATGACTCACTCCCCAGGGCAAATGCTGAATCGGACTGGTGCGGATCGACCGGCCCGACAGCCAACTGCCTCGGCGTCCGCTTTCACCATCAACAAGAGCCGCCAAAATCGGTTGCCGATCGAGGTCGGTCAGCAAGCGATCCAAGGCCTCAACCACAAGCTCAGCACCACCCGTCGATCTGGGGGTGAACCATTCATGAGCGAGAGCGATGCGCCGGGGCAACGCATCGGAGGCCGGCGACATGATCATTGACGAAGTATCCATACAAATTCTCTCAGCTCGTTGCAGGTTCAGAACGAGCTCACGATGCTGGTGAACATGTACAGCTCGAACCTAACGATCAACACCCTCCTCGAGGAGGCGTTGAACGAACCGGACATCGGCACGACAAGCCGATTCCGATGGCATGCAACTGCCATCGGAATCGCTGCCCTATGGACGGAAAGCAATACACCGAGCACTCCACCCTTTGAGGATGCCCTCCAAGAAGGATTGACAGTGGGCTTGGATCTCAGCAGAGAAGAGCGCGAATTTCATCAAGTGGAACAAGGACTTGTTCTTCTCTTTCACTCTTGAGGTGACGCAAGCCAGGGCCATGTCCAACAGAAGCATCAACGCGATCGACCAAGCCACACCATCAACCTGCCAGCCATTGGATCCCAAGCAGGGAACATCTTTTCTCCAGCGCTGATGATCCATAACGCCCTGACGCTGGGGTGCAGAGCTAGACGGACTACCAAGCGATTGGAATCGTGATCGAATCACCACATATCCAGTGGGCGTCCATCCACTACCCCCTTGCGGAAAGATTCACTTTTGCCAGCTTCAATGCCTCTTCACAGGCCTTGCGATCGTCAGAATCAATATCCCCCTGACCACCATTCAAACGGGCTTCAAGAAAGGCAATTTCGTCCATCCAATACGCCTTACCCTTCGGCTGTTCAGCAGTCATCCCAATCAAAATGACGATCACAACTATTCTGACAAATACACGCTTGATTCACAATGGGATAATGGACGAATAGAGACCACCCTCTGCACAACTTCAACAATGATCAACACAGCAAACTAGCCAGGATGTTGAAAATTTTCATTGGCGTCGTCCTTGGATATCTACTCTTCACGTCACCTCAAGCAAGACGTATTACCGGACAACTGCTTCGCAGTGCAGCTGAAGTGATCTCACCAGAGACCAAACCAGCACTGAAAGAATCCGATACAAAGAAGGACAACAGACCACTCAGAACTGAGAATCCTGACGCGCAATGAAAAAGCACTTGCTCATCGTCGCAACGTATTGGCTTGGAGGATTTACTGCACTGATGTTAACCTTCTATCTAATCATTTCCTTAAGATAAGGACATTTCTTTCAATCTCTTTGTTTCACAGATCCATTCCATAGAGGGCTTGAAAGCAAATTTTTTAAAAGATCAAGCAGCCTCCACCCAGAATCGGTCAACCTGTCAGATTGAATGCCAAGAAGATACTCATGCTGAACACCTCGACCACGCTGTCGAGAGCAAATAATCATCACATCATCGTATTGAATTGGGAAATCACTTGTAAATCTCACATCAAGAATCCCTTCCGCAATAAAAAGGAGGAAATCACAAACAACTTGATTGATATATTCCTCACAATCCTGCAAGTCTCCAGAGCAAATCATTTGCTCCCTTGTTTGCGGAGTATAGGTAACAAATGAAAAGAAGAAGCGGGACTGGGTTGGTTGAAGATAGATCCGATGAAATGGTTTGTTTGACATTTCAATTCTTAATCATCACAGCAAAGTCTCTAAACACCACGCCAGCCAAGTGATTGGCTTTCAACATTTGTAATATCATCAATATCTACGAACCAGAGCGAGTCTTCAAATCGAGCCATTCTTTCCCATAGGAATCCTTGAACCAAGACGAATTGTATTTGCGAAGTCCGAACGCACAGTATGCCGTACTTAGCCCTTCTCCAAGACGTTTAGAAAACATTTTACTCTCAACTTCGTCTGTCGTGAACTCAGCAGAAACAACATCCATCACCCGCTGCTCAAACTCCACTTTACCGAGCAGAAAACGCTCGGACTCAACACAAACCTTGAGCTGCCGCAGTGCCTCGTCAATCGCCAAGACGCGGACGGGCTGTCCTCTCTCGTAGCGGCGGTAGTTCGACGAGACAGTCTTGGGCTTGTCCTTGCATTTATATTTCTTCTTTGCTTTATCGGAATCTTTTTTGAGTTTCTTGAACTCTTTATGAAACTCTGCAAGGTCATCCAAACCAGGCTTGATCCGAAATGAGGGATCAAGTAAATCCTGTTTTAAGGCATTCACAACAGAATCTTTCGCGCGATCACCAACCATCGCCTCAGCGATAAACAGAATCAGTTCTTCACGCCTGAACTCAAGATGGGATGTGTATCGCGTCTTTTGCAAAGCACCCACACAAGAGCGATACGTACTGGTGGTCACCTTGGTGTCTGCAATCGCCCGCTCAACAATCTCCTCAACATCCTCGCGCTGTTCCATCGGCAATGTTTGAAGCAGCGATAACGCTCTTGGTTTACCAAGCACCCAGCGGACTAAGGCACGCTTCTTTGCCCCTTGAACAAATCGCTTGTCATAGCTTTTATCGCCTGATGATTTCATCAGAGAGTTGATAGCGATCGGAATTTCTAGGGAGCAGTGGCTGAGCACCTCATGGGCAACATTTCCCGGATCCGACAACGACGATTTCTTAAGACGGGCCAACACGTCATCGACGCGTTCATGACTGAACGCATCCCAACATGACTGAATGCGAGAGCTAACGAAGGTTCTGTAGTCTTTGCGGAGGAAGCACCATGCCCTTAAAACCAAAACTCCATCGTCATATTCGTACACTTCTTCAGTTCGAATCATCCGGGACGATGATTCACCTGTTTTGCTGACGTAATTGATCTGTAGAGTATCTGAGACGAGAAACTTATTGCAACAGATCGGGCTTTTGTTGGTTGCCTCAATCTCGACTGTTGTGCGCTGAACTCCCGAGGCCAGCGGCAGATCAGCTTTGGAGCCCTTGAATCGCTCAAAAAGCGGAGTGGCAGCTCTGGTCGAAGAGCGAGACAGGGTGCGGGCTCCTTTTAAGCCGCCATAAGGCCTAACACGCAGGGCGTGTCTGAGGTTTTCATAGGACGACTCCCCAATGACACGTTTCAGCAATTGACGCGCAGATGCCCTTAATCCCATCTCAGATCAACAACGTTTTCAGAGTTTAAACCGGTCAAAATGATTCGGCCTAACGGGCAGCACCACCTCAAAGCCCAAGACGAGGGCTCCA
>JADHRU010000020.1 GCA_016777265.1 Synechococcus sp. BS30m-G31 | reverse complement strand
TCGAGCACCACAATCAGCGTGGTCCAGGCCCGAGGGGTTGTGATGATGACCCTGGCGCGCTTCAAAGTGCCCGCGGTGGAATTTCCACCGATGCAAATCAAGCTCGCCCTTGCTGGATTCGGCCATGCCGAAAAAGATGAAGTTCTGGAAGCGGTGATGCGAGAACTCAACCTCACCGATCCCCCTAGGCCCGATGACGCGGCTGATGCGCTCGCCGTGGCACTAACGGCATGGTTTCAACGATAGACGCAAGGAAACAACAGCCTTGGTGCGCGTTCGGCCAGCCTCAACCCCATTCGCCACAAGGCAAACCAAGGATCGATTGCCGCTTCAAGCGTCGAGGCTTGCGTCTTGAACAGCTTCCACCACATCGATTTCATTCATCTCTTTGATCTCAAGCCTGTTGAGAAAATGCTCACGGCCCGCATCCGTTGAGAGCAACTCGTTCAGGTCTTCTCGGGTGGCTTGCTTTAAAAGTCCGTTGAGAGTTCCTTTGATCGTGCACAAAAAAACCACATCTTGGTTGTAACTCATCTCCCTCAGCTGCCCTCAATCGGTTGGTCTTCATCAAAACCTAACGACGCTTGAATTCCGCACAGAACACAGTTTGAAAAAACGGATGTCCGCGATGAAGCTTCCGCAGGAAGTGCAGGTGAAGCAACGCTGAAATAGGGAGCAAAGGAAGCAACATACCCACATCATTCGTGGCATCCGTCAGCTCCAAAACACGACGCCTCATACGCCATCAAGACGGCCCACAACGATGGGGATTGATCAAGATCCCCACCACCAAGATCAGAGCCTTTGCCATATCCAATAAAGGGTTAGCGATCGCGTCTCAGAAGAGATCGAGCAGCGATCAACAAAAAATCGACGGATTTCAGAAACTGAATGGCTTCAGCGCAAAAGATGCGCAGAGCAATGCACCACTTCAAAAACGGCTTACCAAATGCAGACAGGGTGCAGAAAACAATCCGGGCATACGGATCAAGCGATGCTTTTCCACGCCTATTTGTTGACAGGTGACAAGTAATTCAAATATATTTTGGCTATCAATGAGCACCAAACCAATGCTTACAGGTTCAGACCTTCTCGCAAAAGTCAAAGATCTCGGTGACGTTTCAAAGTCTGATTTGGTAAGGGCTTGCGGATATGTATCTACAAAGAAGGATGGCAGCGAACGCCTGAACTTCACTGCGTTCTACGAGGCTCTGCTCGACGCTAAAGGGGTAAATCTCACCGGTGGTGGAGCTGCAATTGGCAAGGGTGGTCGCAAACTGAGCTACATCGCAAAAGTTCAAGGCAACGGCAACTTGCTGATCGGCAAGGCTTACACAGCCATGCTGAACCTGGAACCAGGTGATGAATTTGAAATCAAGCTGGGTAAGAAGGCGATTCGTCTGCTCCCAACTGGTGCTGCCGCAACGCACAGCGAAGGCGCTGAAGGCGTTGAAGAGTGATTGAGTCGGCATAGCCGAACCTTCAAATATGGCTGCCCTGTCTCCACGACAGGGCTTTTTTTATGGGTAGTGACCAACAACATCTCGCACTGATCACGGACGATCTCTGCATGCAACAGTTGCCGTTGGGTCGACATTCACTAAAGACAGCCTCGGAACATCAATGCATCACTCCTAGGACTGCATATCCCAAAAGCAGAACACGCAGGGGTGTCGTAATCGGTCGGATCAAGCACACGCATTCGACACCGCTCTCCAGGATCCGATGCGTCCCATTCATCTAAACAACGATTGTTCGGCAGCCAAAAGGAGAGGTCGATTGTTTGGACCCAAATCCGATCGTGGTGCAACGACATCCCACCAGCAGAACACCAAAGACATCACGATTAAGGATTATCAAAAATGGACCGGATCGGACCCTCTCCTGAAGCCAAGACGTTGAGAGAGAAGTGCATGCTTTCCCCACAATTGTTTGTATAAAGAGAACGCGGACGTGGGCGTCCGCTTTTTTATATGCACTCGTCGATCACTGTTGTCGATCACTGCTGCCGCAGAGCACCGAGGCTGAACCCATGCGCGACAAACCAAGCCTTCGTCGCCACTATCAGCAGCTTCGACGAACAAATCAGGCCGTCCATGAAGTGATCTGCGGAGCAGCACTGCAGTTCGTTCGTCGTACAACCGCAGAAACATCCGTGGTGGGTTTGTATTGGCCCCTCGCCAACGAGGTTGACCTTCGCCCCCTGCGCACACAATTACGCAATCCCATGGCCCTGCCCCAGGCCGACGGCAACGGTTGTTTGCATTACAAACGTTGGACTGGCCAAGACCTTGAAAAAGATGGCTGCGGTATTCCCGCGCCAACCAACGGCAGCAACCTTCGAGCAGATGAGATCAGCCTGTTGCTCGTGCCAGCCCTTGCCGTGGATTCATCCGGGATCCGCCTCGGGTATGGCGGGGGCTACTACGACCGATTGCGCTCAGACCCTCTCTGGGCCAACGTTCCTGCTTGGGTCGTGCTGCCATCGAACTGCGTTCACCCCTCTGCGTTACCGCGGGATTCATGGGATGTGCCTTTTGACGGTTGGATTACCGAAAAGGGGCCTGGCCAGGTGTTGAGACCCAGCGCATCATGAGCGTCATTGAAGTGCGCAGACCATGGTTCGTTTTTTGGCGTCCCTACTGCTCTTTGGTGGTCTCGGGGCGATCCCAACCCAGGCCCATCAAATCGAAAGTGCCCTTCATTACCTCAATGGAGAACTTGAGCTCAGCAGCAGCTTCTCCAATGGAGAACCAACGAAAGGCGCCGTGGTCCGTCTGCTCAACGCCGATGGCAGCGCAGGCCAAGAATTGGGTCGCACCGACCAAACCGGTCGCCTCACTCTCAATCTCGACACCGTTCGAGATGGAGTCGTCGATCTGCAAATCGACGGTGGCCCTGGTCATCGTGATTACCTCGAAATGCCTGTCCAGGCAGGGCAAGTGAAGCTTGATGAGGTGGTTTCCCTACCGGTGAGCCTTGTACTTTTAGGCCTTCTGGTTAGCGTGCCACGTCGTAAGAACTGACGAACGGGATGGCCACCAGTACCGGCAGTGAGGCCCTCGATCGGATGGTGGAGCGCTTGGGCGGAACAACAGATCCGAAACGTCGCTACGAATACGTGCTCTGGCTCGCGAAAAAACTGGAGCCCTTCCCGACCGATCAACAAACCGACGACATCAAAGTGAAAGGCTGTGTGTCGCAGGTTTTCGTGCGCGGCACCCTCGCTGACGGAGTGATGCTCTGGCAAGGCGATTCCGACGCTCTAATCACCAAAGGATTGTTGGCTCTCTTGATCCAGGGGCTCAATGGCCTAAGCCCAAAAGAAGTGCAAGCCGTCGACCCTGCGTTCATCGCGGCCACGGGCCTCCAAACCAGCTTGACTCCATCCCGTGCCAACGGATTCCTCAACATTTTGCGGGCCATGCAAGCTCAAGCGAGCCAGCTTGATACAAACACCGCCCCCATGGATTCATAGAGTTGTCGAATGACGAGTCACCAAGGGTTTCAAGGGGAATGAGTTCAAGGATCGGAATTGGTCTGCTCGGGCTGGGAACAGTTGGCGGCGGTGTGGCTTCGATCCTGCAAAGCCCGGATGAGCGCCATCCCCTTGTCGCTGATCTGAAACTCATACGCGTCGCGGTTCGCGACCTGAACCGACCACGGTCGGTCGAGCTCCCCAAAGAGATCCTGACAACCGATCCATCCGACGTTGTCAACGACCCTGCCGTGGATGTGGTGGTGGAATTGATCGGTGGGATCGAGCCAGCTCGAAGCTTGATCTTGCAGGCCATCGCCTCCGGCAAATCCGTCGTCACAGCCAACAAGGCGGTGATCGCGCGTCACGGCGAAGAAATTGCTGCTGCCGCCGCCAAAGCTGGGGTCTACGTGCTCATCGAAGCCGCCGTTGGTGGAGGCATCCCGATCATTGAGCCCCTGAAGCAATCGCTAGGGGCGAACCGGATCAACCGGGTCAGCGGAATCATCAATGGCACGACGAACTACATCCTCACCCGGATGGCCAATGAAGGCGCTGCTTACGAGAGCGTTTTGAAAGATGCCCAAGAATTGGGGTATGCAGAGGCAGACCCCGCCGCCGATGTGGATGGTTTAGATGCCGCCGACAAAATTGCGATTTTGGCGAATTTGGCCTTTGGAGGCAGCGTCGAACGCAGTGCAGTTCCCACTGCTGGCATCAGCCAATTGCAAGGGCGAGATGTGGATTACGCCAAACAACTTGGCTATGGCGTCAAACTGCTCGCAGTGGCGGAACGAATGAAGCAGTCAGGGGAGCCACTACCCCTCTCGCTCCGAGTGCAACCCACCCTGGTGCCAAACGATCATCCGTTGGCGGGTGTGAACGGCGTAAACAACGCCATCCTTGTGGAAGGTGACCCCATCGGCCGCGTGATGTTTTACGGACCAGGGGCCGGAGCAGGACCGACCGCATCAGCCGTGGTGGCCGACATCCTTAACATCGCTGGAATCAGCCAGGCCAGCCAAGGCAGCAATTGCTTGGACCCCCTGCTTGCAGCGAGCAGCTGGCGGCGTTGCGTGTTGGTGGATCAAGGCGAGATTCGTCAGCGCCATTACGTTCGCTTCCACACACAGGATGCTCCCGGCGTGATCGGTCGCATTGGGGGTTGCTTCGGAGATGGTGGGGTGTCGATCCAATCGATCGTTCAATTCAACGCCAGCAAAGCCGGTGCTGAAATCGTTGTGATCACCCACGAAGTGAGCCAGAAAAAGATGGAAGACGCGCTCACATCGATCCAAGCCTTGCCAGAAGTTTCGGGTCTTGCCGCCCACCTGGGATGCCTCTAGGCCCTAACCAACTCCGAGTGTCCACTCCTGCATGAGGGTCCTTCCATGCGTCAAAATATAAATATCTTTCGCTGCTTGGATTAGCAAACGCTAATTCGTGCATCTAACGGTTCATGCCGAACCTCACCCAAACGTCACCTCATCAAGGCTGTCTTCTCCAAGACTCCCCGAACGCGATGAGTATTCATCAAGGTGATTGCGTCAATCTCGATCGCGACGAGAACACCTACCAAGTGATTGGCATTGATGGAGATCACGACCGCTGCTGGCTGCGTCGTTGGCCGATTGAACCGCAGGGTGGATCTCCAGTTTTTGAAATCTCCCTCAATCAAATCCGCAATTTGGGCTAACGGGATGTTCAATAGTTTCGTCTTTGCCTGAGCATCGCTTTGAAGCGAGCCAATCAATCCCTCAGGTCGTCAATATCTTTAGCCGCTGCTTTGTTCATGGCAGCGTTTACTCAAGTCGGTTGTCAGCCATCCTCACCGAGCCAGCGCATCACCGTTGCTTCGGCAGGTTCGATCAGCTCCCTTGACCCGGCACAAGTCAGCACTGTTCATAGCTTGCAGTTGCTCACCGCCATTGGTGATCCGCTCTACAGCCTGAACGATGACGGAAGCCTGCTACCCCGCTTAGCAGCATCGAAACCAACGATCAGCGCCGATGGTCGGCTCGTCACGATCCCGCTGAGAACGGATGTTCGTTTTCACGACGGCACCCGCTTTGATGCGGAAGCCATGGCCTTCAGCTTGCGCCGGTTTCTCCGAATTGGAACCCTGAGCTACGTGGTGGGAGATCGGATCAAAGCGGTGGAGGTTGCAGCCCCTCACACCCTGAGGCTGACGCTCAATAGACGCTCCACCTCCCTAGAGGGACTGCTCACATCAATCAATCTCACCCCCCTATCCCCTCGGGCCTACGCCAAGCACAAAGACAGCTTCCTGCATGACAATTTTGTCGGCACAGGTCCATACCGCCTCACCAAATTCAACGAAAAACAGCAACGGCTTGAACCCTTTGAGCAGTACTGGGGAGAACCACCAAGAAATAACGGTCTTGATCTGATCAGCCTCAGCAACTCCACCGCTCTCTTTGGTGCTCTTCGCAGCGGCGAAGTGGATGTGCTGCTCTCAGCGTCCATTGACGAAGATCAACGCCATGCCTTGAACCAGCAAGCGCAGCGAGGGGACTTGAATGAAACGGTTGGTCCAGCGATGGAAATCGGCTACGTCACTCTGTTAAGTAACACCGCACCTCTCAGCGATCAACGCCTTCGGCAAGCCATTGCTTTGAGTCTGAATCGCGACGAAGCAAGCGAACGCGTTAGCTACGGATTACGTCGGCCATTGCGCGCCTTGATTCCACCGAGCCTCCCAGGGGGAGGAGTGGCCTCATGGCCAAGGCACAACCCTACGCAAGCCAAAACGCTGCTGAGGCAGTCGGGATACTGCCAAGGAACCCAACTCGAAGTGCCTCTCACATTCCGCTCCAATGTGCCCGCCGACAAACTGTTGGCCCTGACATGGCAAGCCCAAGTACAGCGGGATCTTGCTGATTGCATGGTGCTCAAGCTCGATGGCGTGGAATCAACCACCGTGTATCGCCAGCTTGGGGAAGGGGCGTTCAAGGCTGTGATCCTCGATTGGCTCGGGAGCTATCCCGACCCCGAGGCCTATCTCAATCCTTTGCTGAGTTGTTCAGACGCGGAAGGCCATGTTTGTCGGGATGGAGAAGCCGCCATCAGCGGAAGCTTCTGGAGCGCACCTGGACTACAAAAAGCCCTTCAACAAAGCGACTCACTTCGGGGCACGCCGCGCATGGAGGTTCTGAACGCCATTGAAAAGCTCACCGTTGACGGAGCGGCATACATCCCCGTATGGCTCGAATCCCCCAGGTCGTGGAGTCAACGCAGCTTGAATCCACCTGAATACGACCGCAGCGGCTTTCTTCGACTTGCTCAACTGCAACGGGTCTCCCAAAAGCAGGGGGACGACTGATGGGACGCGCTCGCGATCTGTTCCGCTACAGCGCGACCCGCCTTGGGCTTGCACCATTGATGCTGTGGCTCATTGCCACGCTGGTGTTTCTGCTCCTGCGAGTTGCTCCCGGCGATCCGGTGGATGCCGTCCTTGGCAGCCGAGCCCCCGCTGCAGCCAAGGCCGCCATGCGGGCTCGTCTGGGCTTGGATCAATCACTCTTTGACCAGTATTTGAGTTATCTCAATGGGCTCGTCCATGGAGATCTTGGGCAAGCTCTGATCAACCAGGAACCGGTAAGCAAAATCATCGGGAACACCCTGCCCGCAAGCCTGGAATTGAGTGTGATTGCCCTGATTGCAGCGGCCATTGTTGGCCTGAGTATTGGGTTCAGCGGCATTGCTCGACCGGAAGGAAGCATCGATTTCAGCGGGAGGCTCTACGGACTAGGCACCTATGCACTGCCCCCGTTCTGGGTGGCCATGTTGATTCAGCTGGTCTTCGCTGTGAGCTTGGGCTGGTTCCCTGTAGGTGGCCGCTTTCCCCCCAGCCTGCTCCCACCAGAAGGCAGCGGCTTCTTTCTTTGGGACAGCCTTGTTTCAGGGAATTGGCCGGCCTTCGCGGGAAGCATCCGACACCTCGTGCTCCCAGCCGCAACGCTGGCACTACTGCTGAGTGGAACCTTCACCACCGCACTGAGGCTCAACCTGCGACGCACCCTTCGAGGGGACTACGTCGAAGCAGCCCGCAGCCGAGGGCTGAGCGAGCGCCAGGTGATCTTGCATCACGCCTTGCCCAATGCTCTGCTTCCCGTGCTCACCATTGCCGGCATCACGGTGGCGTCCCTCATTGGCGGCGCACTACTCATCGAAGTGACGTTTTCATGGCCCGGCATCGCCTTACGGCTGCAAGAAGCGATCAACCAACGGGACTACCCCGTCGTGCAGGGCATCGTCGTCGTCATCGCTGCACTCGTTGTGCTGGTCAGCGTTGCGGTCGATCTTTTAGTAGCCGCCCTTGATCCGCGCGTGCGCTACTAGAGATCACCGGTGAGCTGATTGGCTGCGCTGCGATTTAAACGATGCCAACGGGTTGTTCCCGCATCGAAGTGCCCCACAGCGGCAGTTGGAGACTTCGTTTCAAGTTGCTCGAGAAATCGAATGATCTCTTGAGCAATCAGGGTTTGAACCGTCAGTGGATTCACGCCCACCAACTCTTCTCCGAGTTGAAAGAGATCATTTCCCTGGAGTGAGCCCGCTTGACTCTCAATGCGAATTGGCGAGAAGTGACTGGCACCTTCCACAACCACCACCCGACTTAATGGATGGTGGCCGAGCCCTCGCAGCAGAGGGATTTGCTCATCCAAAGGTGGCGTAATCAAGTCAAGGGTTCCACCAAACAGCAGCAACGGCATCACCAGCGGTCGTGTTTGCTTGCCACTCGGCCAAATCAACCCACCAAAACTGTTTAAACCCACCACCGCAGTGGGCTGCGGATCCATCGGAGCTGTGTTGAGCGCTCGACTATCGGCTAATTCGCATTGCAAAAGCTCGGACAAATTGGTGAGCGGGATCGCAGCAAGTGACTGACGACAACGGCGGTCGACACCAGGGACAGGATCAGCCCCCGCAGCCAACAATGCGGCGAGGCCGCCAAGGGAGTGGCCCACCAGCACCACATTCGTTCCCTCCACAGGAATACGACCCTTGCGCTGCGCCTCCAGCACCGCATCAAGATCCAAGAGTCTTTGACGCAAAGCTCTCGCGCCGTCAAACGATTGACGCCCATCCAACAAAGCTTGAATCGCTTCAGCATCACTGCCTGGATGTTCAATGATCACGACGTTCCAACCCGCCTCAGTGAGTGCTTCGGCCAACCAGTGAAAATGCTCCGGATCTCCGCCCAAGCCAGGCATAAACAGCAGCCAAGGCCGATCCGATGGCGCTTCAGATGACGCTGAAGACACCGATTCTGAAAACACCGACGCAGACCACGTTTGGATCTGGATCGGCGACTCGCGATGGCGCACCAACAAGTCCATCAGCTCGGGGCCATTGGATTGCGACCGCTCCAATCGGGCAGTCTTCACCCGTTGGGGATTGGCCTGCCGCGTACTCGGTTCAGCGGCAAGAACAGCCATCAAGTTGTTGTGGCGCTCGAGCTGCTGTCGCCAATGGCTCGCCGCCTTCAGCAAAGCATTGAGATCCAACCGCAACTGCTCGTTGGGCAAGGCCTGCAAAACGTCGAGTGTGGAGACTTTCTCCTGTTGATCCAACAACCGCTCCAAGGTTGGAAGCACCTCAGCACTACTGATATGTCCACCACCTTCCACACGAACCAAGGCCCCTAAGGCATCGATCAAAGCGCCAGCACCCCAACTGCTGAGGAGCTGTTGCCCAAGGCTGCTACGGGTGAGCACTGGCGCATTAAGCAAACGCGCCAACCCCTCACGGCTGGCGGGGTCCAACAGGTTTAACCACGCGGCCAACTCACTTCGGCTGCGGTTTCCAAGGCGCCCAAACGACCTGAGATCCTCCACCAACACCGGCAGAACGATGCCGTCGATTTCCACTTCCAGTCGGTCAGTCGCACGCGCAGGCCACGATCCGACCGACAAGAGCAGCAGACTGCCCGTCAAGCCCATTGCGATGCATCGTCCTGTTAAGCATCCGCGCAGCAATGCCAGACCCTCTGCGGTGGTGGAACCAGTTTCCACTAGCGCTGAGAAATGTCACCCGGATCAGGCTGCTGGCTTCGATCGGGGCTGGTGGTGTCATCTTCATGACCCCATTGATCTTTCATGCGATCAATTTCTCCGCCAGTCAGGTCGGAAGCGGCCTGGCTGTTGCAGCGCTGATCGGCACGCTGGTGCGCTTGATCAGTGGTGTTCTGATCGACAGAGGATTGCGCTGCTCATGGCCCATCCGGTTGACCACCCTGCTGGCCATCGCTGGCGACGTGATCTTGGTGCAGGCGATCGATTATTCCCACTTTCTGCTTGGTCAAGTGCTGCTGGGCTGCGCTGCAGGCCTTTACTGGCCAGCGATTGAGCTCGCCGTTCCTCTGAGCTGCGCCGAAGTGCCCTCAGGCCGGGGATATGCCCTCGTGCGCAGTGCTGATGCCCTCGGAATCGGGTGTGGAGCCTTGATTGGAACATTGGCTTCCACCCAGGGGGCCTTGCGGATTGTCTACGGCGTTGAAGCCCTTTGCATGGCTGCAGTCTTGATTTTGATCAGTCTTCGCCCACTTCAAGACGATCGCCCTGTCCAGGGTTCAAGCCCAAGCGCCACCAGCTCACCAGTGCGCAGAGGTCCGACAACGCCAACCTGGCTGATGCCGTTGTTGCCTGTCCTGGCCACCAGCATTGTGGCAACAGGCATCCTTGCCCTTCAACAAAGCGCTCTACCCCTCGATCTTGTCCAAGGCAGCCTGCAGCGACCCAGCCTCACAGAGAGCCACAGCAGTGCTCTGATTGCCCTGCAATTAATCCTTCTCGTCAGCCTTCAATGGCCCGTCGGTCGATGGTTATCGAACCGCAGCGTTGGCTTCGGTTTAAGCATCAGCCTCGCCAGCTTCAGCTTGGGATGCGTGTTAATCGCTTTGTCTTCCCTGTTTGAAGCCGGAACAGCCCTTGTATTGGTGAGCCTGCTGCCCATGGCCTTTGCCCAAGCAGCCTTCCTTCCCACAGCCACAGAAGCCGTCATCGAAGAGACACCGCCGGAACATCGGGGTTTCGCGATGGCACTGTTCTCTCAGTGCTTCACGGTGAGTGCGATCGTTGCGCCCCTTCTCGGTGGCGCCATGTTGGATCACCTCAACAACGGTTTATTGCTTTGGCTCTTGATGGGGGGAGCTTGCCTGGTGATGCTTCCGACACTTCGCACCTTGCGTCCACGCTTTACAGCGGATGGGTCGTCTTCCGAGCTGGACCCCGAAGCTCAAGGGGCGGAAAAAACCTTATCGATGCTGTAACAGGGCGTCCACGCCAGTTTGGGTTCAATGGGCTCTAGCCGGCGATTCATCAATTCGTAAAGACAAAACTGGCCGTTCTGCTCGCGTGCAGGTCCCTTCACGGTGACGTCTAACGGGTCGAGTTCAACCCGATACCGCATTTCAAAACTTGGCTGTGAAGTCAGAATGGTTGAGCGATGCAGCGTGTAGGTCACGGCATGGGCGTTCGGCGAACCCAAACCGAGCAAGACACCCCACATCCACCAAGTCCGACCTAATTCACCCATGACGTCAGACGCAGGATTTCAAAACAGTACGAGCAAGAGCAGGGACCAACCCCTTTTGATCCTGCATGCCGGAACCCATAAAACAGCCTCGACTTACATCCAAGAACGCTTGCATCTCAACCGCGACTTGCTTAAGCAACAATCGATCGTTTACCAGGATCCTTGCTGCGATCGCCCGAAGGCAAAAAAACTTGCGGGGGAATTGTGTAAACACCGCGAAAAACGCTGGAGAAGGATGCTCTCCAACCACAAACAAGGACAACACATCCTTTTAAGCGCAGAACAATTCTCTGTTCCATTAACCGATCAAAAATGCATTGAACATCTCGAAGAGATTGCTAAATCTTTTGGTCTCAAGCTGCACATCGTAATCTTCATCCGAAGCCAGCTTGATTACATTAATTCACGCTACATTTATTCTTTAAGAAGGTTTTATCACTGTCAAACCTTTGAAGAATTTGTCGCCAATGCCCTTGCAGGTGAAATGCACAGCGAACGGCAACAGCGCGGTCGAATCCAACGCCGACAAGATGTTTTCAATTTTTGGACGTACTTCCAGCCACTCTTAGAGGCCAAGAAATCTGGACTAAGGGTGAGCTTCATCCCGTTCAAACAGAGCGGCAACGATCCCTTCCACGATCTGATTTCAGCGATTGGGGCATCCCCCAACCAAGCCTGGAAAAAATGCGCGGGCCGACACTTCAACCGCAGCCCTGGCACACGCGGCGTGTGGATGGCACGCCTACTCAGCCAAAAGCTGAAGGAGTACAAAATCTCCACACGATCAATCGACAATTCCTCACAGATCATTCTTCGGGAAGAACAACAGCGACGCTGGAATGATCCAGCTTTTTGGGGTTATTCCAGACGTTTAAAAAATCAAGTGATCCGACACTTCAAAAATGACAATGATAAATTTGCCAAGGCCGCATGGGGTACGAGCTGGTCTACCTCATTCCCCGATGATATTGAACTTCAAAAACAAAAAAAACAAATCTTTCAGCCCCAATCCGTTGAAGAAGAAGAAACAATGCATGCAATCGTAATCCACCTTTTACGCCGAATACGCCACCAAATCAAACCTAGTTTGGTGAATCAAATTACAGATCCAGCAGAGCGAATCGCGAGCCTTCTGTCACCTTCGATCACCCTTCGGGCCATCCAACGCATCAAGGCATCGTGAAGACGCTTAAACGTTGAATAAAAACTCCATGACGTCCCCTTCAGCTACCACATAGTCCTTTCCTTCACTGCGCAACCAACCTTTGCTTCGTGCTTCCACCAGAGAGCCTGCTTCAAGCAACTTCTCACAGCCAATCGTCTGAGCTCGGATGAACCCACGTTCAAAGTCGGTATGAATCACACCGGCCGTTTGCGGTGCTGTCATCCCTGATTTAAACGTCCAAGCCCGGGTTTCTTTTTCGCCTGTCGTGAAATACGTCCGCAACCCAAGAAGCCGATAGGTCGCCCGAATCAAACTGCGCAGCCCCCCTTCATTCACCCCTAATCCTTCGAGATAGTCGGCACGTTCCTCATCGCCAAGTTCAACGAGTTCCGCTTCCACTTGGGCTGAAATTCGTACCGTTTCAGCCCCTTCCTGTTCGGCAAGAGCGATCACTTCAGAGCAATAACGATTGCCATCGGCCAGGTCGTTTTCACTCACATTGGTGGCATAGATGATCGGTTTCGCCGTGAGCAGACCCAGAGGTTTGATCATTCCCTCCTCCTCTGCGGTGATTTCCACACTGCGTGCTGCACCTCCCTGCTCCAACACCTGCTGAATCCGCTCCAAAGCAGCATCTTCGACCTGCGCCTCTGCACTGGTACGCATCTGCTTTTTCAGGCGTTCACGTCGCTTCTCGATTTGCGATAGATCAGCGAGGCCCAACTCCAGATTGACCACCTCGGCATCTCGTGCCGGCCCCACGGAGCCGGAGACATGAATCACATCATCATCTTCAAAGCAGCGCACCACATGCACGATGGCGTCGACTTCGCGGATATTGGACAGAAATTTGTTGCCCAGGCCTTCTCCCTGGCTTGCCCCCTTCACCAAACCAGCGATATCAACAAACTCCATTCGCGTTGGAACGGTGTTTTGACTTTTGCTGAGGTCCGTCAGCAACGTGAGACGGTCGTCCGGAACCGACACCGTGCCCACATTGGGCTCGATCGTGCAGAACGGAAAATTGGCAGCCTGCGCTTGAGCGTTGGCCACCAGTGCGTTGAACAACGTGGACTTGCCCACATTGGGCAATCCAACAATTCCGGCTTTAAGCATGAGGCGGAATCTACCGGCCGACAGCAAAGGTGTTGTTAACTTTTGTGCGGTAATGCCGCAGTCCCAGCGACGACCCCGCACAACTTTGCCCACCCCCTCTTCCTCGTCCGCACCGACCAGCTCTCCTGACGGGATGTCCAAGGAGTCAGCTCCTCGCTGGCGTCCGAGCCAAAAAACCATTGCGATTGCCCTACTCGCCCTTCTAGGCGGGGGGGTGCTACTGGCAAGGTTTGCCCCTTGGAATCCAAAACGAGACCTCACGCCCTACGTCACAACCGCCGAGCGAGGCGCCCTTTCCGGAGTCGTCACCGCCAGCGGCGAACTACAGGCCATCCAAAAAGTGAACGTGAGTCCTCGACAGCAGGGGGTTCTCCAGCAGTTGTTCGTGGATGAAGGTGATGTGGTGAAGGCCAACCAAATTTTGGCGGTGATGGATCGTGGTGATCTCGACGACCGTCTGCAAGAACGTCAAGCCCTGCTCAAACAAGCCAAAGCGCAATACACGATCAAAAAACAGGAATACGAGCGCCGCAACAAGCTGTTCGCGATGGCGGTGATCAGCGCCGACGACTTCAGCACTGTGCAAAACGAGATGCTGTCTCGACAGGCGGCCATGACGGCAGCACAAGAGCGGGTCGAGCAGCTTGAGCATGAGAACCAAGAGCTCGACATTCGCGCCCCCTTCGCTGGAACGATCACGGCCCGTTACGCAGAACCAGGGGCGTTCGTCACCCCGACCACCGCCGCCTCAGCCACCGCGGGTGCCACCAGTTCATCAATCGTGGAGCTGTCCCAGGGGCTCGAAATATCGGCTCGCGTTCCCGAAAGCGACATCGGACGCATCGCCATCGGCCAAGCCGCACAAATCCGCGTGGACGCCTTTCCCGATGAACGTTTCCAAGCCCGGGTGAGTGAGATCGCACCGAGAGCTGTGAAACAAGACAACGTGATTTCCTTCGAGGTGAAACTCGCGCTCCTGAATCCCCCCAAGAAATTGCTGATCGGGATGACCACCGACGTGGACTTCAAAACAGGCCGCAGTGCGATAAAAACCCTCGTCCCCACCGTTGCGATCGTGACAGAAGGCGGCAAAACCGGGGTGCTTGTGGTGGATCAACAGCAGCAACCGGTCTTCCAGGAGGTGGAACTCGGCAGCAGTAGTGATGCACAGACTGCAATTCTGGATGGGCTTGATGCGGGAACGCGTTTGTTCATCGACCTGCCCCCCTGGGCCAATCGAAACCGCGACTAACCCCCTATCCATAACCGCTCCCGTCATGCCTGAGGCCGTCACCAAGCCCCTCCTCTTGCTTGTGGATGGCCATTCCTTGGCCTTTCGCAGTTTTTACGCCTTCAGCAAGGGCGGCGAAGGGGGCCTGGCCACCAAAGATGGGCGGCCAACCAGTGTCACCTACGGCTTTTTGAAGTCGCTGCTTGAAACCGGCAAAACATTCAAGCCCCAGGGCGTCGTGATTGCTTTCGACACCGCAGAGCCCACATTCCGCCACAAAGCCGACACGAATTACAAAGCCCACCGGGACGTGGCGCCAGAGGTGTTCTTCCAAGACCTCGATCAGCTGCGGCAGATCCTCAACGATCAAATGAAGTTGCCCCTGTGCATCGCACCGGGATACGAAGCCGATGACGTGCTTGGCACCCTTGCCAACCGAGCCGCCGACGCGGGTTGGGGTGTTCGAATCCTCTCGGGAGACCGCGATCTGTTTCAGCTCGTGGACAACAACCGCGACATCGCGGTGCTCTACATGGGTGGCGGACCTTATGCAAAAGGCAGCGGACCAACGCTGATCCAAGAAGACGGCGTGGTGAGCAAGCTGGGGGTCATGCCCGACAAGGTGGTGGACCTCAAGGCCCTCACCGGAGACAGCTCCGACAACATCCCGGGAGTCCGGGGGGTTGGTCCAAAAACAGCCATCAACCTGCTGAAGGACAACATCGACCTCGACGCGGTGTACGCGACATTGGCGGAGGTGGAAGCGGAAGGTCCGAAGGCCAGCCGTGGTGCGATCAAGGGTGCCCTGAAAGTCAAGCTGCGCACCGATCGCGACAACGCCTACCTCTCGAGGATGCTGGCTGAAATTTTGGTGGACATTCCTCTCCCCACCGATCCAGAACTCGGCTTACAGCAGGTTGATGCTGAAGGATTGAGCCATCGCCTCGAGGATCTCGAGCTCAACAGCCTCGTCCGTCAAGTGGGTGGATTCGTTGCGGCCTTTTCCAGCGGTGGATATGGCGCCAATGCCAGTCGCGAAGCTGAGAAGCCCCCCAAACGCTCCCCAGCGAAACCGAACCCTGATTCCGCCAACCCAACCGAGAGCGTGGGCTCACAGAGCCAGGCTTCAACGGAATCGGAAGGCGGAGCAATCCCTGCCCTCCAACCGCAGCTGATCGAAAGCAGCGAAGCCCTGCAAGCCCTTGTGCAACGGCTGATGGACTGCACCGATCCCAAAGCGCCGATCGCCGTCGACACCGAAACCACAGATCTCAACCCGTTCAAGGCCGAACTGGTGGGGGTAGGGGTTTGTTGGGGCGAAGCCAACGATGCGCTTGCTTACATCCCCATCGGTCACAAGCCCCCCAGCGAACTCACCGAGACAACCCCGCCACAGCAGCTTCCACTCGAAACGGTGCTGATGGCGCTTTCGCCTTGGCTAGCGAGCCCGCAGCATCCCAAGGCTCTACAAAACGCCAAATACGATCGGCTCATCCTGATGCGCCATGGGCTCAGCCTCAACGGCGTCGTGATCGACACCCTGCTGGCGGATTACTTGCGGGATGCCGCGGCCAAACATGGTTTGGACCTGATGACCGAACGAGAGTTCGGCTTTAGTCCCACGGCCTACAGCGACCTTGTTGGCAAGAAACAAACCTTCGCCGATGTGGACATCCTGCCTGCCAGCCTCTACTGCGGCATGGACGTGCACGTCACCAGGCGATTGGCCTTGCAACTGCGCCAAACCTTGCATGACATGGGCCCCCAGCTCCTGCCTCTCCTGGAAGGGGTGGAGCAACCGTTGGAACCCGTTTTGGCCCAAATGGAAGCCACCGGCATCCGCATCGATGTGCCCTATCTCAAAACACTGTCGGACGAATTAGGCACCACCCTGCAACGGTTAGAAACCGACGCCAAGGCTGCCGCTGGGGTGGAGTTCAACCTCGCCTCTCCAAAGCAACTCGGCGAGTTGTTGTTCGACACGCTTGGACTGGATCGCAAGAAGTCGAGGCGAACAAAAACGGGGTTCAGCACGGATGCCACCGTTCTCGAAAAACTCGAACACGACCATCCCGTCGTTCCCCTCGTGCTTGAGCACCGCGTGCTGAGCAAGCTCAAAAGCACCTACGTGGATGCTCTGCCCCAACTCGTCGAAGCGGAAACCGGCCGCGTCCACACCGACTTCAACCAAGCCGTAACGGCGACGGGCCGTTTGAGCAGCAGCAACCCCAACTTGCAAAACATTCCCGTTCGCACGGAATACAGCCGCCGCATCCGCAAGGCGTTCCTTCCCCAGGAGGGCTGGACATTGCTCAGCGCCGACTACTCCCAAATCGAATTGAGAATCCTCACCCACCTCTCCGGAGAAGCCGTACTGCAGGAGGCCTACAGCACGGGCGATGACGTACACGCACTCACAGCACGCTTGCTACTGGACAAGGACGAGGTGAGTGCCGATGAACGCCGGCTCGGCAAAACGATCAATTTCGGGGTGATCTACGGCATGGGCGCCCAACGCTTTGCGCGGGAAACAGGCGTGAGCTCGGCCGAGGCCAAAGAGTTTCTGATCAAATACAAACAGCGCTACCCCAAGGTGTTTGCCTTCCTTGAGCTGCAGGAACGGCTCGCCCTCAGCCGCGGCTATGTGGAAACAATCTTGGGTCGTCGTCGCCCATTCCATTTCGATCGCAACGGCCTCGGCCGCTTACTAGGCAAGGATCCACTCGAGATTGATCTCGATGTGGCACGACGGGGGGGGATGGAAGCGCAACAACTGCGTGCTGCCGCCAACGCTCCCATTCAGGGCTCCAGCGCCGACATCATCAAAGTGGCCATGGTGCAATTACAGGCGTTGCTTCTGGGCCAAGGGATTCCCGCCCGCCTGCTCCTGCAGGTGCATGACGAACTCGTCCTCGAAGTGGCCACAGAAGCGTTGGACACCACACGAAACCTTGTGGTGAACACCATGGAAAATGCCATCAAGCTCAGCGTGCCCCTCGTGGTGGAAACCGGTAGCGGCTGCGACTGGATGGAAGCGAAATAATTCGTCCCCAGCAGGCCGTAACCTCAGATTCAGCGCTTGATCGGCTGTTTTGACCCTGCGGCTCACCAATACCCTGACCCGCCGCACGGAACTGTTCACGCCATTGCGTTCTGGCAAGGCGAGCATTTATTGCTGCGGCGTCACGGTCTATGACCTTTGCCATCTCGGTCATGCCCGCAGCTACATCAATTGGGATGTGCTGCGTCGCTATCTGATCTGGAGCGGACTGGACGTGAGCTTCGTTCAGAACTTCACCGACATCGACGACAAGATTCTCAAACGGGCTTCGGAAGAAAACTCATCGATGACCGCCGTCAGCGAGCGGAACATTGACGCCTTCCATACAGACATGGATTCCCTAGGAATCCTGCGACCCGACAGCATGCCTAGGGCCACCCAGTGCCTTGATGGGATTCGTGCTCTCATTGGCGAACTCGAAGCGAAAGGCGCTGCCTACAGCGCCGATGGAGACGTGTACTTCGCAGTGATGAAGCACTCCGGTTACGGAAAACTGAGCGGCCGAGATTTAAGCGAACAACAAGAGAACGCCGGCGGTCGCGTCGCTGATGCCGAGGGAGCGCGCAAACAACACCCCTTCGACTTTGCCCTCTGGAAAGGTGCCAAAGAGGGGGAGCCCAGCTTCCCATCGCCGTGGGGCGCCGGCCGACCCGGTTGGCACATCGAATGTTCAGCCATGGTGCGAGCCGAACTCGGCGACACGATTGATATTCATCTCGGTGGAGCCGACTTGGTGTTCCCGCATCACGAGAACGAAATTGCTCAATCCGAAGCCGCTACCGGGAAAGAGCTCGCCCAGGTGTGGATGCACAACGGGATGGTGAATGTGGGCGGCCAAAAGATGAGCAAGTCGCTCGGCAACTTCACCACAATCCGAGCGCTGCTCGAGAGCGGTGTTTCGCCCATGACCCTGCGTTTGTTTGTGCTCCAGGCGCACTACCGCAAGCCCCTGGATTTCACCGCTGATGCCCTTGATGCAGCCGCCACCGGCTGGAAAGGGCTGAATGCAGCCTTGGGCTTGGGTGAGCGCCATGGCCAGTCGTTGGGATGGCCCGCAACACCGGCCTTAGCGCCAGAAGCATTGGTGGGAACAACCAACGATCCATCCGAAACCTTGGGACCCCTCCAACAACGGTTCATCGATGCGATGGACGACGACCTCAACAGCTCCGGAGCCCTTGCGGTGCTGTTTGATTTGGCCAAGCCCCTGCGTGCGTTAGCCAACCGTCTTGACCGAGGCGATGGTGCCGATCGACCGGCGGACGAGGTCGTTGCCCTAGCCCTGCGCTGGCAGTTGCTGCGTGATCTCGCTGCGGTCCTCGGCCTTCGCTGCGAAGCGGACTCCGAAACCACAGGCAGTGCAGATGACAGCACCAACCAGGTTGAAATTCAAGCCGCGATCGATGCCCGAATCACCGCCAAATCCACCAAGAATTACGCCGAGGCTGATCGCATCCGCGATGAGCTCAGGGCTCAAGGAATCGAACTCATCGATAAACCGGGGGGCATCACGGAGTGGATTCGCCGCTAAGCCCGTCAAACTGCATAGAAGTGATCACATCTCAACGGCATGCTCTGGCTTAAGAAGCTGAACTTCATGGAGACAGCAAAGCTGGAGATGGAGCTGATGAAGGCTCTTGATGCTGGTGAAGATCTCGACGTCAAGCTCAAGGATCAACAGCGTTTGGCGGAGCAAACCAAGGACGCAGAGCAGGTCTGGAAACTCGAGGTGTGGCAAAAGATGCTGGTACGCATCCGCAAGATGGAATCGATGCTGAATCAACCCAACGATCCCGAGTCCTGAAATAACGCTCCAGCTCAGCCCTGCACCAGGTCGATCACGCTGATCACCAGGCCCGTAGCCACGATCGGCGGCGACACCCAGCGCAACAACACCAGCAAGAAACGGCGCAAGGCAGGGGGAGTGGACGACTGAGCCAAATCGTCTGAGAAGCGGCGAGGCACCACCCAGCCGAGCAAAAGAGCCAACAGCAACCCCCCCAGGATCAGCAGCAAACCACCAAACACCGAGTCCATCCATCCCAAAACGCCCAGGGATGTTGCAGCGGGCAACCCCAGCACAAAGACGACAGCGGTAGAGACCCACACGGCACGGGAGCGGGTCCAATTCAAGCGATCCATCAGGCACGCCACGGGCACCTCAAGCAGCGACACGGCCGATGTAATCGCGGCAAGAAAAGCCAATCCAAAAAACAACACCGCCACGAGTTGACCCGTGGCACCCAGGGAAGCCAAACCTGTAGGCAG
>JADHRU010000019.1 GCA_016777265.1 Synechococcus sp. BS30m-G31 | reverse complement strand
ATGTGTTGGAGCCATCGCGGTCGTAGACCGATGAGGAGTTTTGGGGCGGCCGACTGAAATTGAAAGGGAAAGCGGGCAAATAAGCGGCATTCACCGCGACGGATCGGCACCGCGTAAACCACCGTGAGGATTCGGGCGAAACCTTTCGCGGTGAGGTCATGCCACATCAGCTGGGGGGCCTGAAAACGTGTGGTTTGGGACCCGAGTTTTCCTCGACGGGGCCCCTCCTCCCAAAAGGCGTCAAAGCCGTCTTCAGCCTCTCGGGTGATCGTGGCCAAAACCGGCGCTGCATTGCCTCGATTGCCGACGGTCTTGTGGTGTGTGAATGGAACATGGCTCACGTCCAGCACGTTTTCCAGCAGGGTCACCGCATCCATGGGGAGGTCGCGAAAGGTGTCCTGCAGCGTCCAGCTGGAAGGGTCCTCCTCTAGGGCTGGTACGAGGGGTAAGGGATGCTGATTGGCCGCATCTGGCTCTCCCGTCCAAACGAATAGAAGGCCCTGCCCAGTCGCTGTGGGGAGGCTGGAGCAGCGTGATCGGCGTGCTTCTGGTTTGGTGTTGTCGGTTGCTTGCGGCATGGAGCGGCAGTGCCCCTCTCCATCGAAACTCCAGCCGTGATAAGGACATTCCAGGAGCCCCTCGTCGTTAATCCTGCCCTCGCTCAGGGGCACAAGCCTGTGGGGGCAAACATCGGGGAACACGCGCCAGCAGCGTTGTGCAGCTTGTGTGTCCCACCAGATCACCAGGTCTCGCTCTAGCAGTGTGAAGCGGTTGGGTTGGCTGCGATCCAGATCCTGGAGATAGGCGATCGGCCACCACTGTTGTGTCCAAGTGGAGTGCATCAAATCGTCCTTCCAGGACGGTCATGATCGCGCTCGCTTTGGCTTGGTGCGACTTGGCCTCGTGCGACTTGGCCTCGTGCGACAACCGTGGGAAGGTGACGGTCCGATGCCGCGAGTGCCGTGCAGCGCCTCAGCCCCGATCAACTGCTGCAGGAGCTCTGTGGTGTTGAGGATCTTTTGATCGTCCAAGACCTCGACGGGGTCTGCATGCAGCTGGTGAATGATCCGCTGACGCGGCAGATGAATGGGGCTTATGTGATGGCCGCGGGTCAGCTGGGGGATTCTTTTGCAGTGCTCACCAATGGTGAGCATGAAGGGCGCCGGGGCGTCAATCGGCTCGTAGAACAGGCGCTTCATGGAGACCATGATCCAGCGCAAGCCGGGTTGTATCTGCGTGGACTAGCCGCTGGTGGTGTCCAGTTCCAGGATCGCTATGGCCAGCTCAGCCATCCGGGGGTGAGTGAGGCCGAGATCGCGTTTTTGTCCGCGGCTCCCTTACGAATGGAAGCGTTGCTGAAAGACGGCTTGCCAGAGATCTTTCCCCTGCACTCGTTGGAGCAGATCGCTCAGCTCGCCCACACCGCGGTCCTGGACACCCAGGTGTCTCCGACGGTGAATCTCAATGGGATCTTCGCCTTGATTCCAGGGGACGTCGAGAAGCAGCGGATGATGCAGACCCTGCTCCAGCGCTTGATGGAAACGCTGCTGGCCGATGCGGTGCAGCAGGATCTTGCGGGGTCATTTTTTCTACATGTGGCTCCCAACCTTGGGCGCAGTGCCGACGGTATGGAGCGTCTGAAGCCAGCGATGGATGGTGATGTGGGCACCACTGATATTCAGTTCATGCTGAGTGGCTCGATTAAAGAAGCCGGCTTGTTGGTGCTGCTGAATCAGCACATGGCACGTCGCTATGGGGAGGTCCCCTTCGGAGACGATTTCAATGTTCGCGTTGCTCCTCAGGACCATGACGCGTTGTTGAAGCTTGTGCAGGATCGAATTCCAGCGGAGCGGATGCCCTTGCTTGTTGGGGTGGGTGACACGGTCACCTCCAATTCTTCAGCCGACGGTGCTACCCGGTTACGGGGAGGAAGCGATCGTGGATTTCTAACCTTGCTTCAAGCGTTGGGGACCTGGAGCGGTAGTGAAAATCGTGTGGTTTTGGTCGACAGTAGCCATGGCGAAGTGGACCGCCCAAGCCTGTCTGATCCAGCCCTTACGGGTATTTCAGATCCCGACGACCCGCTGCGGATTGATGTGTTGATGACGGCAGGGCCGGAGCAATACATCAACTGGTTCTGCCAATTAGCCGCTCAACGCTCCCCAAGTCCTGCCACGATCTAAAAAGATCAGCTCCTTAGGAGTGAGGCCCCATTGACCGTTAGCCCTGCACTGTTTCCACCATTGCAACGGGCTGCTTTGACCACACTTCAGGTCAATTTGGGCTACCGCTGCAATCAAAGCTGTGCCCATTGCCATGTCAATGCTGGGCCTACCCGCACCGAAATGATGACGGCAGAGCTGTTAGAGCTCATCCCCTTGGTGCTTCGTCGGCATGGCATTGCCTGTTTGGATCTCACCGGCGGGGCTCCGGAATTACACCCTGGCTTTCGGAAGCTGGTAACCGAGGCGCGGTCGGCTGGGGTGGTGGTCATCGACCGCTGCAATCTCACGATCCTGAATGAACCAGGCCACGATGACCTCGCTGAATTTTTGGCGGAGCAGGGTGTGGCCGTGACGGCATCTTTGCCCTGCTACACCGCAGACAACGTCGATCGTCAACGCGGTGAGGGTGTCTTCGATCGGAGTATTCAGGGTCTCCATCAACTCAATGCTCTGGGCTACGGCAGTGGCGATCCAGAACGGCAACTTGATTTGGTGTACAACCCGCTTGGCGCTGCACTCCCTCCACCCCAAGCCAGCTTGGAAGCCGATTACAAGCGAGAGCTAGCGCAACTCGGTATTCGATTTGATCGACTCCTCACGTTGGCCAACATGCCGATCCAGCGCTTTGCCCGCCAACTGGAACTCAACGGTGAATTGGATGACTATTGGCAAGTGCTCGAGCAGGCGCACAATCCCACCAATCTTGAGACGGTGATGTGCAGACAGCTGGTGAGCGTTGATTGGGAGGGTTCCCTGTATGACTGCGACTTCAACCAACAGCTCTCATTGCCTCGCCCAGGCGTGATCCGTCATTTGCGTGACCTGCTTGATGATGAGGTGAACCTCAGTGGCGATTCCATTCACACCGGCCGCCATTGTTTCGGCTGTACGGCTGGTGCCGGCTCAAGCTGTGGCGGTGCTCTTCAGGCCTGACCAACCCAGCTGGGCATGATGGTTGATTGAAGAAGACGTTCAACGCATGGTGTCCCTCCGACTGATGATCAGTGCCTGCGCTTTGGTACTCCTCAGTGCAGCCGTGAATGCCCAGAACGATCAGCCCAAGCAGGCGATGTTTAAAACCGAAGCTGAGGCCAAAGCTGCTGCCCCGGGGTTTGGTTGTGAAGGCGCCCATCGCATGGGGGAGATGTGGATGGTATGCGTGAAGCACACCGATGCCAATACACATCACGGACATTGATTCAATGAAACGGGATGGTGATTGCGCTAGCAATCGAAAGTGCATTGCCATCGGTATTGCACCGATGGGAACCATTGCCATCGGCATTGTGCCGATGGGAGTGATCTCGATTGGCGTGGTGCCCATGGGGGTGGTGTCGATTGGTGTGGTTGCCATGGGTGTGTTCAACGCCGCAATTGTGGGTATGGGTTTGATCGCGGTGGGGTTCAACACCATGGGCGTCTTAACCGCGGGACCGATGAGCATGGGCTTGATTCAAATCCGTTCGACCACAAATCCCCGCTATCTCGCCTATCCCTCACCGGAGCAAGCCGAAGAACAGGCAGGAAAACTCGGATGCAAGGGTGTCCACCGCATGGGCGACCGTTACTGGATGCCATGCAACGAGCATCCGCAGTAATCAGTTGATTTCAGTTCTGACAATCAGCGCAGATGGCTCTGACGTTCAAGCTTGATTCAATCAATTTGAAATTGAATTTTTGAGCGGCTTCTGCACCGGCGGCAAGCACTGAATCACTTTCAAATTCTTCGGTACGTCCACAACGGATACAAACCACGTGGTGGTGGTCCCTGTGATCGTCGTCTGCTAACTCAAACCGGCGCCCTCCTTCGCTGAGTTCCAGCTCCTGCAGAAAACCCATGTCGGCTAGCAGTCGCAGGGTGCGATACACCGTGGCCAGCGATACCTTTAATTTGAGATCCACCAGTTGCTGATGAACCTCTTCTGCACTGAGGTGGCAGCCTGAACCGCGCCGTTCAAACAATCCCAGCACCCGTTTGCGCTGGGGAGTGAGACGTCGTCCGTCTTGATGAAGCCCAACTTCGAGGGATCCGTTGTCAGGACTAGGCACTGAGGTCGGCAACACGCAAAGTCGACCAGCTTTTCTCAATAGTAACGACTAATGAGAGTCCGCACCACTATTAAGCCCACTCGCCTTGTTGACACATTGGCTTCTCTAATCGGGCGTTGAGGGGTGGTTGATGCCTTCATTACTCGGTGATACGGTCCGAACGTTCGTTCGTTTTTGGCTGGATGGAAACCCATGTGCTCACATTCACCATCACGAAACCGTTCAGCGAGTGGCTCAAGACCTATGACGCCTCGCGTCCTCTCCAAAAAATGGCTGGCATTACATCGCTTTATCGCGGGGTAAGTCCGGATGACCCCACCAAAATTTGTGCCGTGATGCAGGCCAAACCCGGTGTGATGGCTCAGTTTATGGATGATCACAAAGACACGATTGCCGCATCAGGACATGTATTGGAGAGCACGGTTCATCAGGTTTTTGTGGATGCCTAATGGCTTGGTTTCCAGCGAAGGCTTGGACGAGCCAACGGGGGGTTGGGGGGTATCGACATTTTCAGCTCGTGACCCAAGGCGGACAGGGCGATCAACGCTGGGTTGAGCTATCTGCCGTTCTTGAACCAGCCCATCGAGAACGTGTTTTGTGGCGTGACCTCAACGATGCCGATCACTGGTGCAGTGGTTGGCGGCAGATCGTTGAAAACGACGATGAGGTTATGCAGTAATTGCGTTTAATCCATGCGCTGTTGCGACTCTCGGAATGCTTCAAGTTTGTCGATATCTTTCTCCTCATCAATGGTGTAATCAGTGAGGATTAATGCCTTGCCGATGGTGCCAAGGGCATATTCGATGCGTTCTAAATAAACTCGTCCTTCCTGCTCTTTTCGTGCTGCGCGTATGACATCAGGCTTCAATTGATTCGCGAGATGTTCGATGGTCTCGGCAATCTGGCGAGCCTCGGTCAGAGGACTGTTTGATTCCATTGTTTCGAATCTTTTCACACAGTCATTTTGACAGATTCCTTAAAAACCCTGCACCATTGGTCGTTGATTGGATAGCGAGATATTTCCCATGACTTGAGGTCTTGGTGGACCAGGAATGGCTGTTGCATTGAAGGCTAGAGACCACCGTTCACCATCCCCACGAAAGGGCATCACGGAATGGGGTTGCCAAGCCGGGAAGATATAAAACTCACCAGGTATAGGAAGAACGTAATGGGCCATTCCTGTTCGGAACGACTGCAAATGCCACTCTTCGGGCCCGTGAAAACACAGTTGTCCGTCGAAACTGTTGGCGTTGATTTGGGGAGGAGTTTTTAAGAAAATCACTCCCGAGAAGCTGCCGCCGTGGGTATGGGTGGGGTTGTAATCCCCAGCAATTTGGCAATTCAACCAAAGATCGATCAATTTCAGCTGGTATTTCCCAAACCCCCATGGTCCGCGACCCTGAGGGGGCTGGCGGTCGATGACATGGCGGATCCAACGTTCGCATCCAGGCAGAAGGTGATCGTCGATCAGTCGCTGCACTCCTGGTTGCTCACGTTTCAGCTCACGCTGTTGACTGAGCTGACCGGCCAGTTTTAAGGACGCATCAGGATTGGCTTCCGGGTTTTTCAACACCTTTCTTCCCAATACCAGAAGCTCCTTCAGCAGTGGAGTTGGCAACTCGCCCTTAAGAATGGAACGTGGGAAAAGATCAACAACCTCCATGGGCCTGTTTCATGTTTTCAACGCATCGTGCCAGCTTTAGACACGTCTTGCTGTCCATGTTGATGGTCTCGATCCGATCGGCATTCTTGGTTGCTGTTCTGTGTGTTGTTGGTTGCACGCAGTCAGCCGAAACGCGATCTCCGCAAGTGGTCAAAGTCCAACACGATCAGGGCCCGAAATCTGTTGTTCTGCCCGGTCAAGCGGGGCCCATATTCGACCGTCCTGAGGGCGAAACCCTGCGCTTAACCATGCGAAGAACCAATAACCTCTTCCCTGATGGCAATCGTGTTTGGCTGGTGGAATTGCATGGGGATGCATCCCTCCTAGCCCGTTGGACAGCGGCCAGTGGGATTGCGCAACGTCAAACCGCTGATCGCTTGTGGAGTCCTGGAAATGCTTCTCCGTTACCGGCTGGAACCTATCGACTTGGTGCGCCGGAACCTTGGGGGGATGACCTTTGGTTCGATCTTCAGCCTCGTTTTGAGACCACGCGCAGTGCCTTAGGTATTCACCGTTGTTATCCAGGCACCGGATGTATCTGTATCCCAAGCCGTACTGACATTGATGCATTGGCTGGCTGGGTGAGGATGGCTGGACTGCGTGAGATTACGGTGAGTAATTAATATGTTTTGTTCATTTTTGGGATAAACAATAGATCTTGGCTTTGCTTTCATCGTTTGTTTTTGATTCAATGATCTAAGTCTCTCGATTGACTCTTTGAGCGTGCAGATAGGTTCCTTCGAATTAGGATAGTGTGGTTTGATTTGGGTATCATCAAATTTTGCCTTGGGTGTTGATTGGAGTTATTTCACATGACGTTGCGGTTGAATCGTTTTTGTTGACAGAGTGCTCCATTCAATTATTATGTTTTCATGCTTTTTGGCGTTGTAAAAGAATCTATCTGCCATATGAGAATATTCTTTTTGACATCGTCTGAAATTAGGTTTGCTCTTAAAGGTTTTGCGCTGAAGGTGATTCTATTTTTTGTGATTGAGTTTCTAGTCTGTCAGCTTGATGATTCGCGTGCTGCTTGTCGGCTTGTAGAGCGTGGATTTTTCCCCTCCCTCGCCGTATTTGCTGTAATGGATTTTCTGGTGATTCCGCGGCTTCGCCGCCGTATCAAGGCTCGCTGATGGATCAATGTGCAGGGTGGGTTTTCCCCACGTATTGGGTGCCCTGAGAAAATTGTTGTCTTGTAAAGTTATCTTTTAGGATACGTCATGAACAAAGCGATAGGACCTATTCGTCGTGCTTCTATCTATGGATCAGTCAGCTACTTAGGCCTTGTTTTAATAAACAATAGCAATCTAGAGCTTCCAAGTATGTGGATTGCATATCTTCCGATGTTTCTGGCTGTCTATGCCCTAACACAATGGATTGATCGTCGCTTTGGTTGATTCAGATTTTTAAATAATTTTCACTTCTAGATCGGTAACTTGCTTTTTTTGGGGATTTCAAGCATTCCAGAGATGATGTCTGAAATGCTCAAATATCAAATTAATGCTTAACGGTCTTAATCATTACAGCGAGTAGGCATTTGCTACTCCCCATAGAGCTAGCGCCGTAATGGATGCAAAGACGACAGCTGTCCACGCTGCTAGCTCAGCCTGTTGTCCTTGATTTTGCGAAGCCTGAAGACGACGTGCCATGGAGATTGATTTCAACTCTTCATGTTTGGCTCAGGATGATGTCTCAAATCAAGGAATGTGACCAAACCAGGACGATGTTGTGAGGTTCATGCTGATGGAATCGCTGTTTGACGGGATCATCGACACCCTTTTGTCATTTTATTAATGTCTTGGTGGATTATTTGTGAATCTAAAATATCAATCAATCTAGATGCCATGGTTAAAGATCTTGGTGGGCACGCTTATTGATCTGCCTGCTCAGATTTTAATTTGGCAACAGCATCATTTTCAGCACGTTCTTTCAAGACTCTTTTGGAAATACTCGCCACAGTAATACCTTGCTGATTTCTCAGAATAACGGCATCAATTCCAGTTGTGCTTTTTGATAAATCGATGTCTGAAGCTGATTGGATTTTGCCAGTGCTTATGGCGAATTCAATGGCAGTGTTGAAAGAGCTCGTGTCTGCCATGGGGAGATTGATGAACCGTTTTAATCCTAATCGATTAGCGTCAAGATTGATCTTTATATTGCCATTTCGTATTGATTATTGTATTTGTATAACGAGGTGGTCAAGTTATCTGCAAAGTGCTTTGAGGTTGAATTCGCTAGTTGTTTGTATGGGGCCGCGAAAATGATGATTTCAGTTACTTATCGGCAGCATTTGTAGATTCTCTGTCGATCTGGGGTTCGTGCGACTTCTTTGCATTGTTCTTGATTTGGATTGGTTGGTGAGATGATTGTGAAACATTCTGCCGCTAAAGAACCAGTCCCAGTTGTCGCTAGGCCAACTATTGCGTAAGCAATTGCTTTGATCATCGTGCTCTCACAATAAACTTGATTTTAACAGATATCTTCTCTGAAATTAGTTTTTGCTTGTGAGCATGATTCCAGTTGCTAGGTTCGAATTGCCTTCCCAGTGTGGTTGGGTTTTCGGCTGTTGCTCAAGAGTAACAACGGTGCTTACAAAAATAATGATGAGAGGAAGCAACCTCCAGCCGTGATGACGTTTGGTTTGTCGGAAAATACAGCGTGTCATTACGGACCTAAAACAGTTTCCATAGCTTTAGGGAAAGACATCGAAGCTGGGCTTTGCCGCAGCTGTGAAAATAGTTTGAATTGTCTGAGAATCAACCAGACGATTCAGGTTTTTCAATGTCGCGGCGGATCAGTGCCAGAAGATACGAGGGGGATTTGTAACGGGTCGGCAAGCAACGATTCAGGGTTTCTAGATGACCCCAACACACCGTGCGTTCAATTTCTTTGGCTGATTTCCCTTGTTGAAGCAAGCGCCTTAGTGCCTTGCAGTACATGGGATAGCCAGCCTCGAGTTCACCGATGGTGAGTTTTGCCTGAGGCATCGAACCTTCTCATCCACCAGTACAACTTATGTGTTCGTCCTTCCTAAAAAGTGAACCTGTTTTTCTTCTTGACGAGGGGCGTGCATGGCGTGCTTGATCCATCCGCACCCCTGCTGGTTTTGAATTTCAGTGGTTCATTTCAATCGTCATCCCATCCAGGCAACGCAATCGATCTCCACCCTTGCACCTTTCGGGAGCGCTGCTACTTGAACGCAGGCGCGGGCGGGGCTAATTCCGCCACCAAACATCTCCGCATAAATAGCATTTACCGTTCCAAAATCGGCTAGATCAGCTAAGAAAACGGTGGTGCGAACCACCTGTTCCGCAGATGCTCCAGCTTCAGTAAGTACGGCCTTTAAATTTTTCAAGACTTGATGGGTCTCGGCCGCAACATCGCCATTCCCCACCATGGCTCCTGTGGCTGGGTCGAGAGGGATCTGCCCCGAGCAATACAACCACCCCCCAGCCAAGACTGCTTGGTTGTACGGACCAACAGGTGCTGGGGCAGCTGTGGTGGTGATGGCTTGATGCGGCATGGCTGGACAGCAGAGCAAAATGGTTTTTAGATCATCGCTTTTTACTGTTGGACAGGGTCCCAGGACCGGTTGAAATTCGTGGCCTTTGGCATCGCTACAAGGAGTCGTCGAGCGACTGGACCCTCCGTGGCATCAATCTTGAGCTCCAAGCTGGAGAGCTTGTGGGTTTGTTGGGACCCTCAGGTTGTGGAAAGACGACGCTGCTTCGCTTGATTGCAGGCTTTGAGCGGCCTGAGCAGGGATCCGTCCATCTTCAACACCGCCTCGTGGCGGGGGGGGCGCACTGGATCCCCCCTGAGCGCCGCGGAATTGGGATGGTGTTCCAGGACTATGCCCTGTTCCCCCACCTCACAGCGTGGCAAAACGCTTGCTTTGGCCTTCGTCCAGGTCAAGACAACAGTCGTGCCACCTGGTTGCTTGATCTCTTAGGCCTCCAGGGGCTTGAGCAGCGCTATCCCCATCAATTGTCTGGTGGACAACGTCAACGCCTTGCTTTAGCCCGTGCTTTGGCTCCAGCCCCTCAGGTGGTGCTCCTTGACGAGCCTTTTTCCAATCTCGATGTGGAGGTGCGCCTCCGTCTTCGCAGTGAACTGGCTTCGGTGTTGCAGGTTTGCGGAGCCAGTGGACTGTTGGTGACCCACGACCCTGGCGAAGCTCTTGCCATCTGCGATCGTATTGCTGTGATGCGAGATGGGGTGTTGCACCAGTGCGCAACACCGAGAGATCTCGTTGATGATCCCGCTACTTCCTTCGTTGGGCGTTTTGTTCTCCAGGCGAATTTGATTCCTGTTTGGCCAGAGGCAGACAACCGCTTGCACTGTTGCCTTGGCAGCCTTTCTGTGCCGCCGCAGCTGTCCTTGGAGTCTTGGCCCGACGACGCGAGTGTTCTGGTGGATCCAGCCGCGATCTCATTGGAGCCTGAGCCCGAGTCTGAGGCCTGTGTGATGGGACGAGAATTTCAAGGCCATGCATGGCAACTAAGGATCCAAGCCGCTGAACATCAGATTCGTGTCACCCAGCCCCTGGAGAACGACTACGACAGAGGTACACGCTGTCGTCTTGGTTTCCGCAAGGGCGCCAAGGCCATGTTGTTTCCCCAACGCATCAGTTTGAGCGCCAGTGATCCTTATGGCTCCTGAGCTCGGCGAGTTGTTCGACCGATTCCGCCTGCATAAATAAGTTCGTGCGTTTCTCTGCACCAATGCTTGAGGGAAGACTCAGATCCCCGCGGCAACGGCGCTCCTTCACGGTCTGGTAGCGCGAGGTGATTTCGACGTTGTTGGGACGTTGCTCTGTGGCCCAGCGCAAATTGGCTTCTGTGTATTCATGGGCGCAGCAGACAAGAGTTTCATCCGGCAACGCAGCTAAGCGTTGAAGTGCTCGATACATGTCTTGTGCCGAGCCCTCAAACAACCGCCCGCAACCACCGGCAAAGAGTGTGTCGCCACAAAACACCAGTGGTCCCAAGTTTGGGTCCTTTTCTGCGTCGTCCCGAAGGATGAATGCGATGTGGGCGGAGGTGTGGGCCGCTACATCAATCACTTCAACGCGTCGACCCAGAACGTTGATCGCATCACCATCGGAAACGCCCATTGTTTGAAAAGGGATCCTGAGCCGATCGGCAGCCGCTGCTACGACTTCTGCCTGAGGCCATTCGCGCAACAGTTCTGGGGTCCCACCGATGTGATCGGCGTGATGGTGGGTTTGAAGGATTGCGGTCAGACATATCCCGTGGGTCTTGAGCCAATGATTCACTGGATCAGCCACTGCTGGATCCACGACGACGGCGTTTTTGCCGCGGACCCAGATCCAAATCACGTTGTCCTGTAGGACTGGCAAGGCATGAAGAGTGGAGTGCATCGTTAAAGTCCTTTCTGGTGTCCCGGTCAACGCTGGATCCATGATTACCGTCGCGTTGGCAAAAGGTGCGCTTCTCAAGGACTCCGTGGCGCGTTTCGCTGCAGCGGGTCTCGACTTTTCGGCCGTGCTGGATAAGGACAATCGACAATTAATGGTCCCGACCCCGTGTGGACGGGCACGAGCCCTGTTGGTTCGAAATGGTGATGTGCCCACCTACGTGTCCTATGGACAAGCTCAGCTCGGCGTTGTCGGATACGACGTCTTAAAGGAGCACCAGTTGCCAGTCGCGCAGTTGGTCGACCTTGGTTTTGGTGGATGTCGGATGTCCGTTGCTGTTAAAGCCACTAGCGGATACCAACGAGCCTTGGATCTCCCCGCCCACTGCCGAGTTGCCAGCAAGTTCACGCATTGCGCTAGGGAATATTTTGATGCACTCGACCTTCCAGTTGAGCTGGTTCATTTGAACGGTTCCGTTGAACTCGGCCCGATTACAGGGATGTCTGAAGCGATTGTTGATCTCGTTGCAACGGGTCGCACGTTGCGGGATAACGGCCTCATCGAAATAGAAGAACTGTTTCGCTCGTCGGCTCGATTGGTGGGGCACCCCCTGTCCATGCGCCTCGATGACGGTGCGTTGTCCGAGATCGTTACGGCGATTCGCACCGTCACTGCACCGAAGGGAGAGGCTTAATGGGAGCTGGAGCTGATTGGAAACGCGTTCGGCGTCTTGGTCGCTATTTGGCTCGTGATCGCCGGCGTCTCTTCGTCACCCTCGCTTTGCTCGTGCCACTTGCACTGGCAGGGTCAATCCAGCCCTTGCTGGTTGGTCAGGCGATCAGCGTTCTGCGCCGTGAGCCAAGCCTTCCTTGGCTGTCTGGATTGTCGATTCCTCAGGCGATCCAAACGATCGTGGGTCTCCTGTTGATCTCCGTGTTGTTGCGCCTCGCCCTTCAGGGGATTCAGACGTTCAACATTCAGGCCGTTGGTCAACGGCTCACGGCTCGAATTCGAGACGATCTTTTTCGTCACGCCCTTTCGCTTTCCCTTCGTTTCCACGACAGCATGCCGGTGGGCAAGTTGCTCACCAGGTTGACCAACGATGTGGATGCCTTAGCTGAGGTTTTTGGGAGCGGAGCTGTCGGGGTGCTCGGCGATTTGGTGAGCTTGACCGTGATTGCCACCACCATGCTGCTGATTGAGTGGCGCCTCGGTTTGTTGCTCCTTGTCACCCAAGTCCCCGTCACTTTGTTTGTGTTGTGGCTGCAGGGGCGTTACCGGAAAGCGAATTACATGGTCCGTGAAGAGCTGTCCCAGCTCAATGCTGATTTTCAGGAAAATCTTCAGGGACTTGAGGTTGTTCAGATGTACCGCCGGGAGCAGGTCAATAGCCGCCGCTTCTCCCGCACCGGTGCCGCTTATCGCAGTGCGGTGAATGGAACGATTTTCTTTGACAGCAGCATCTCCGCGTTCCTGGAATGGGTGAGCCTCGGAGCCGTTGCCTTGGTGCTGGCCCTGGGCGGCTGGATGGTGACCAGCGGAGCCATGGGGTTGGGCACACTCACCACGTTCATCATTTATGCCCAGCGATTGTTTGATCCCCTGCGACAGCTAGCGGAACGATTTACTCAGATTCAGGGGGGACTGACGGCGGTGGAACGGATTGGGGAGTTGATGGAAAAGCCCTTGGAGATTGTTGAAGCCGATGACCCTCAGCCCTTAAATGCGGTGGGTGGTGGTGAATTGATTTTCGAAAATGTCAGTTTTTCGTATCGACCGGACGACCCAATCCTGCGGAATCTGTCCTTTCGGATTGCTCCCGGAGAGCATGTAGCCCTTGTGGGTCCCACAGGGTCGGGAAAATCCACCGTGATTCGATTGTTGTGTCGCTTATACGAACCCCAGGAGGGGCGAATACTGCTGGATGGCCGCGATATCCGGTCGATTTCAACGGCGGATCTCCGTCGCCAGTTGGGCGTGGTGCTTCAGGACACGTTTTTGTTCAGTGGCAATGTCGCTGACAATCTGCGTCTTGATGCTGATGTCAGCGATGAACAGCTTCAAAGAATCTGCTCTGATCTCGGACTGGATGAGCTGCTTCGGCGGCTTCCTCAGGGGCTCGAAACTGAGTTGCGTGAGCGGGGAGGCAACCTCTCCTCCGGAGAAAGGCAGTTGTTGGCCGTTGCGAGGGTGGCGATCCGCAACCCAACAGTTTTGGTGATGGACGAGGCCACTGCTTTCATGGATCCCTCCACAGAGGCAACCTTGCAGCGTGATCTCGATCGGTTGTTGCAAAAGCGGACGGCAGTGGTGATTGCCCATCGTCTCGCCACTGTCGAGGCTTCAGATCGCATCCTGGTTTTGAAAGCTGGAGAGTTGATTGAGCAGGGCACCCATGTGGAGTTGCGAGCCAATGGTGGTTTGTATGCCCAGTTAGCTGACCTTCAAGAACGGGGGCTTGCCAAGCTGTGATGCCCTCGTTGCAAGTGCCTGCAGAGCCTCTACTGAAGCAATACGGCGAGGACGCAAGGTTGTGTCACTGCGCGAATGATCAGCTCACCTTGGTGTTCAGTCAGTCCCAGCCGTTTGATCTCATTGAGCTTGAGCAGTTGCTCGAAGCTGTGGGCTGGAGTCGGCGCCCTGCCCGTCGTGTGCGCAAAGCTTTGTCAAACAGTCTTCTGAAGGTGGGTTTATGGCGCCATGACCCAAGGGTTCCCCGGCTTGTTGGGTTCGCCCGATGTACGGGAGATGGCATTTTTGAGGCCACCGTGTGGGATGTGGCTGTGCACCCTCTCTATCAAGGCAATGGCTTGGGCAAACAAATGATGATTTATGTCCTTGAGGTCCTGAACCAGATGGGTACGGAACGGGTGAGCCTGTTTGCTGATCCCGGGGTGGTGAATTTCTATCAGCGTCAGGGGTGGGATCTTGAGCCTCAAGCGCATCGTTGTGCTTTTTGGTACTCCAATTGATTGATGGATCAACGTCGATAGGTTTGGATTAACTGTTCGGCGTTCACGCCGTTTCTCCAGCGTCGTCTGAGCTGAGCATTCTTCCAAGCTTGGTTCAAAACGCTGCGACGGCTCCAACGGCGTGAACTTGTGGTGAGGGCGCACCCCAGGGCACCGATCCGACTGATCTGTCGAAGCCGTTGGATGAGATCGAGATCTTCCATGAGAGCTAAAGAGCGATAGCCCCCAACACGGTCATACAGGCTGCGGTGGATCAGCAGTCCTTGGTCTCCATAGGGCATTTGTCCCCAGCGGCTGCGAAGACCCACACACCATTCCAGCAGCCTCAACATTGGCCGGCGTTCATCGACGCGAAAGTCGAAGGCCCAAGCCTGCTGCCGTCCGTGCGCCATGGTGTGAACCCTTTGGACGTGGTCGACCCAGTTCTGGCTGAGCCGACTATCGGCATGCAAGATCAGCAACCAGGCGTGTTGTGAGCACTGCAGACCCAGTTGGAGTTGCTGTCCCCGTCCCTGAACGGGGCTTTGCAAAACACGGGCACCTCCTTGATGGGCCACCTGAATGGTTTTGTCTGTACTGCCACCATCCACAACAACAATCTGGAGAGCATCTGGCCACCTCTGGAGATCTGCCAGGAGAGAGGGAAGGTGCCGCGCTTCGTTAAGGGCGGGAACCACCACGCTTAACCCTGCCACGCTTAACCCTGCCACGGCCTTAGGTCTGAGAGGTGATCGAGATCATTCCGCTGCGCGATGAGTGCTGTGCTCAGTTGGTTTTGTGTTGCTTTAGCTGTGGTTTGTTCCAGCACATTTGATGTCCCCCAGGGAATTCCCTCCAGGGGCCAATCGTGCGGGCGTCGAAGCAGTTTCGGACTGAAGCCAATCAGCCAGTAGCCGCCGTCCTCCGCAGGACCGAGCACAAGATCGTGGCTTTGAAGGCTGGTGATTGCCGATTGAAGGTCGATGGCGTTCAGGTCCGGAAGGTCAGTGCCAATGAACAGGGTGCTGAGTTCATTGCTTTGGCGTAACAGAAGCTGGCGTTTCATCCGGCAGCCCAAGTTGCCGGTCCCTTGCAAGTTCACTTTTGTTAGGCCGAGTTGCTCTCCCCAGCGCCGGGCCGCTTTGGGGCCAAGGCCTTCAACGGCCAATGTTGCTGTGATGTGGTGCGCCGTTTCCATCGACGCCACCACACGGGCCGTATGAAGGGTGAGTTCACGCTGGATTCGCATTGCGCTTTCCCCGGCATGGCCCATTCCAGCGCAGTGGTTCAGGTCATGCTTAAGGCGTTGTTTACACCGGTTGGGTGATGGCCAACGGGCCATCACCACGATGCGTGACATCTCAATTCTGACGGGGTAATTCTTTTGGCCGCACTTCAACTGAGATTTCATCGCCATCGCGTCTCAGTTTGAGCTGCATGGGTTGTCCCACCTCACCGCGGTCAACGGCGAGCTGAACTTCTGTGGGGTTTTGCACTGATTCGCCATCCACATCAAGAATCAGATCGCATTGGCGGATGTCCGCCTCCGCAGCAGGGGTGTTGGGTACAACCTCCACCACCAAGACACCGTTGAGTTCTGGCACGGTGCAGCTGCTGCCGGTGGCATTGATCTCTCGGGCGAGTTGGGGGGTCAGGCTCCGCAGCTGAACCCCGATGAAGGGATGTGAGGCTTCCCCCGTGCTCACAATCTGTTGGGCGATTCGCTTCGCCAGATTGACGGGTACGGCAAAGCTGAGTCCTCCCCCTGGTGCTGTTCTGATCGCCGTGTTGATGCCGATCACCTGGCCCGCGGCATTGATGAGCGGCCCGCCACTGTTGCCTGGATTGACGGCTGCATCCGTTTGGATATAAGGAACGCGTTGACCTTCACCAACGGCGTTGGTTCGGTCGACGGCGCTGATAATGCCAGCCGTCACCGTGTTGTTGAGGCCAAAGGGATTGCCAATGGCGATGGCCCATTCACCAGGCTTCAAATCATCAGAGTTGCCAAGGGATGCCACCGGTAGGTTTTCGGCGACCACCTTCACCACTGCAACGTCGGTTAAGGGGTCACCTCCGAGCACCTTGCCCTTGAAGCTGCGTCCATCTGGAAGGGTGACGGCCACCTCGTCGGCCCCTCGAACGACATGTTCATTGGTGAAAATCAATCCATTGCTTCGCGTGATGAAGCCTGAGCCTTGTCCTTGCTGTCGCTGGGTCGAAGGGCCGATTCCAAAAATCCCGCCCAGCGGATTATTCACTTTCTTCACCACATCAATGCGCACAACGGCCGGGCCCACCCTGTCCACCGCTTTCACAATCACATTCTCTCGAGCCTGGAGTGGCGCACTTCGAGGTTGGTCATTGACAACGGGTGGAGCCAGTTGAGGGGGTTTGGGACCCAATCCCAATTGGGACTTGATCAAACCGCATGAGGACAGGCTTGTACCGACCAGGGCCAGTCCGATCCAACGAATGAAAGTTGGCATCACGGTTTTTTCGATGCTGATGAACCTAAGAATGCCGCAGCCTCACAACATGCGTAGATTCAGCCTCCAGGAGCGCGGCGATTTCGTGGAGACGGGAGACGAGCTCTGGACCAAGGTTCGAAAGGGATTACAGGACAAGCTCTCCAAGCCCACCTTTGAGACGTTCATTCGGCCAACGGGCTGCAGCAGCTTCAACAATGGTGAATTGAAGTTGTTGGCTCCTAACCCTTTCACCAGTATTCGACTGCGGGAGCAGCTGCTGCCCACCATCGCTGAAATTGCGACCAGCATCAGTGGTCGATCTGTTCAAGTCACGGTCTTGGCAGAAACTGCACTGCCCAAGTCGGAGATCGCTACCAATGCGGCTCCTGTGGACAGTGCCGATATAGCTGAACCACCTCGACACTCAGCCCCAGCACGCCCTAGTGGGCAGCGCCGCTATTTGCCAGCGCTGAATCCCCGTTATGTGTTCGGTCGTTTTGTGGTGGGTCAGAACAGTCGAATGGCTCACGCCGCTGCTTTGGCAGTGGCAGAAGCCCCTGGGCGGGAATTCAATCCTTTGTTCATTTGTGGTGGCGTTGGCCTGGGAAAAACCCACCTGATGCAGGCCATTGGCCATTACCGCCTCGAGATCGATCCGGGGGCTCGGGTGGCGTACGTGTCTACAGAAACGTTCACCAATGATTTGATTCAAGCGATTCGTAAGGACGGCATGCAGGCCTTTCGTGATCGTTATCGCGCGGCTGATTTGATCCTGGTGGACGATATCCAATTCATTGAGGGCAAGGAGTACACCCAGGAGGAGTTTTTTCACACGTTCAACGCTTTGCACGAGGCTGGACGCCAGGTGGTGATTGCCAGTGATCGCCCTCCCAGCCAGATCCCGCGCTTGCAACAACGGCTGATTTCTCGTTTTCAGATGGGACTGATTGCTGATATCCAATCCCCCGACCTTGAGACGCGGATGGCGATTCTTCAAAAGAAGGCGGAGCAAGAGCGGATGGCTTTGCCTCGGGATCTGATCCAGTACATCGCTGGTCGTTTTACCTCCAATATTCGAGAGCTGGAGGGAGCTCTGACCCGAGCGGTGGCGTTTGCTTCGATTACAGGCCTGCCGATGACGGTGGAGTCGGTCGCGCCGATGCTTGATCCCACCGGACAAGGCGTGGAGGTGTCACCTCAGCAGGTGATTGAGAAAGTTTCCGAGGTGTTCGATGTCACCGCAGAGGAGATGTGCAGCAGTACCCGCCGTCGTGCCGTCAGCCAGGCTCGTCAGGTGGGGATGTACTTGATGCGTCAGGGCACAGATTTAAGTCTTCCTCGTATTGGCGACACCTTTGGGGGTAAGGACCACACCACGGTGATGTATGCGATTGATCAAATCGAAAAAAAGTTAGCTTCCGATCCGAAGCTGGCCGGTCAAGTGCAGAAGGTGCGGGACTTGCTGCAAATTGATTCAAGAAGCAAGCGCTGATTCACTGGTAAGACGTTTTTTCTCCTTTCCAACCGGCCATATCCCGTGCGCTTTCGGAGCACACCAAGCGTCTGGCAGGTGCGAGTGCAGGCTCCAATTGACGCGAACTGAACGGTGGTAGAGGCCGTTGGCGGAGCCAGGCAGCCCAACGGAATTCGTGATACGGGATGTGGGCTTGGGGTTTGATCAAGCCTTCCTGCTTCAGTCTCCAGACCAAGCTGCGGTAGGGATCGTCTTCCAACGTCAGCAACGAACGTGGTAGCTCGCTGGGATGTCGTGGACCCTGCCCACGGCTGTCATAGAGATAAAGCCAGCCTTGCTTTTGCAGATAATTAATCGCCGCCGTTGGATGTTGCTCATCAACCTCGGCAATCACATACCCCCATGTGGTGGCTTCAGGGTCAATGCCGAGCAGAGACCTCAACCTGTGATGACGATCCACCATCCAAAGTGATCCCTCCGCATTACGCACCATCGGCACAGGCTTTTTACGCAGATAGTCCAGGCGGGTTTGTCGACTATCACTGGAAAAATCAACTTGTCGGGCCCAGACCTCGGCGTAGCCAACGCACCACTGTGTGGGGTGCAGAGCTGCGATAGAAACTTCCACCAGCGGCGTTTCTGGCGTGGGCGAGGGAATGTTCTGAGAAATGGACAGTCGGAGCGACACGCCTCTTTTGCGAGCCTTCAAACCACTATGGCCGAATCAAAAAAGCTCTGGGGTCTTGGTCGAACCGATTTCGCACCCCCAGAGGTTCCGCTTGTTGTGAACCATCCATGGCCGCCGTGGCTTCTAGAGCTTGGCGAAGCAGACGCCCTGCTGGTACGGGCATATCGCGCGGAATGGAGATGCGGTCCCGTAGATAGCGCAGCGATGCTGCAGAGCCTTTTGGTGGTTGACAAGCTGCTCCGGTGATCAGTCGGGTTAGTGCGCAACGCAACGGCAGGTCGAATCCCTTGTGGCCTAATGGACTGCGTTGCAGCAGCTGGCGGCGATGGCGTAACACCCTCGATAAGGCAAGGGGGGCTTGGCCTTTGAGGCTCTCGTCGGGCCAAACGGCTTCGTCGTCGCCGAGTCCATCTCCACGGTCGATTTTTGCCGCAAGATCTGTGGCAAGTTCCGAGTTGTCCGTCCAACAACCTCCCATTTGTGGCGGTAAGTCATGGACATGGGTATGCATATCGCTCTGGGTTCCGCGGTAAGTCTCCAGGGATTCAAGAGCACGAAACCAGCGATCAATGCTGGGGTGCTCCCGTCGCAATCGATAGCCCTTGTAATAGGCCAATGAGGCGTTCATCCGCTCCACATAAGGGACAAACAACAAGTCGACGGTTTCGGGTTGGTCGCTGCGTAGCCAAGGTCCAGCTGTGGTGTTGAGCTGCTGTTCAAAGCGCTGGGCGACCGCTCTGAATTGTTCCTTTGCTTGATTTTGCTGGCGAGGATTGAGACCTGGACTACAGAGCCAGATGCACCAAGCGCGGAACAAGAGGCGCTCTAAATCACGTAGTTCCAAAGAATCTGGATCGGTCATCGCAGCACCAAGGGGGCCAAACTGTTGCTCAAGAGCAAGCAAAATCACATCACTTTCTGTGATGAGTTCCCCGTTGAGTTCCAGGGCAGGGAGCATGCCTGAGGGAACTTTTTTTAGAAACCAAGGTTCCTTTGGTCCATAGCAACGCATGGTCACCTTTTGGATTTTGTAGGGAATTCGCTTGAACTCCAACCAAAGCCAAATCTTTTGGCAGTAAGGGCACCAGGCGTGATGGTCTCTAAACAGTGTGACTTGCACACTGTTTGGGTCATGGCCGAAGAGACGCAGGTTGGCTTGGGCGTTGGTGGGTCCTTGGACACGTTCCTGTTCGGACGCTGCACGCTGTGTCAGTTCGT
>JADHRU010000018.1 GCA_016777265.1 Synechococcus sp. BS30m-G31 | reverse complement strand
GCCTGCGACGCGACGGCGTTGGGTTCGCAAAATCACCAAATCATGCTCGCGACTGAGCCTGTGAATGGCTCCATCAATACCAGGCCCTCGCACTAACACCGTATGAAAGCGCTCTGCCGGAATCGCAGCTGGTCGCCAACGAATCAGTTGCTCTTCCATCCAGGTGCGATCTTGTTGATCAGACCGAGGATCATGGACGTGCAGCAGAGTAATCCGCGTTCGATGTGAATTTGGGGCGGAATGAATCACACGCAGGGCTAACTCAAACTGTTCGCGGGCACTCGCGGAAAGATCTTTAATCGGCACCAAAATTCGTCCCAACGGTTGCTCGGGTTCTCGTCCCACATTCACGACAACAACCGGGCAATGGGCGGTGCGACAAACACCATCCACGATGTCTCCCATTAACCAAGCCCGCAGTTGATCAGTGCGTCCCGCTCCAATCAACAACAAATCGGCCCCCTGCTCCAACGCCGACCGACTCATCCCTCCCGGGATGTCCTCGTCGAGACGCAGCAAGGTTCGTGTTGGCACAGCAAGCTCGGTGCCAATGGCTTCGGCCGTCGCTAGACGGCCCCGTGCCGCGGCCACCGCACGCGTGAGACCACCCCGCAACTCTTCAAGACTGGGATTCACCAACGCCAACGGCAACAACAAGCCCTCACCCCCCGCAGAACCCCGCACCAAGCGGGCCGCCATCGCCAACAAACCCTGTTCCGTACCTGGGTTTGCAACCGGCACCACAATCCGCAGCGGCCGTTGCACCACCTCACTCACCCCATCCAGAACGGCGGCTTCCTCACCAAAGCTGGTGGGAACCATGCCGAGCGGAGCATCCATCAACTGCTTCACCGAGCGTTCCGTCAGGATCGGCCCCAAGGTGGCCGTCACCACCATCACGGCCAACACGCTGTTGAGCACGGTCTGATTCAGCAGACCAGCCTGGTAGCCAATGAAAGCCGTCGCCAAGGTTGCTGCCACCTTCGGCATCGTGAGCGACCACATCATCAGGATCTGAGGCCGCCGATAACCGAACAACTTGCCACTGATCCACGACGCCAAGCCCTTGCCACCAATGGCACCCCCGAGCATCAACGCTGTAAAGCGAAAATCACTCAGGCTTTCACCAAGGCTGCCGAGGTCCAACAGCAAGCCCAGATCGATGAAAAAGATCGGAATAAACAGCACACCACCGAGAAAGATCACCTGCTCTTTCACCCGTCCTTCTGGCAAGACGGAGTTCACCGCCAAACCAGCCAGAAAGGCGCCAACAATTTTTTCAACGCCGGCAAGTTCAGCGCCTAGGGAGGCGAGAAAAAGAGCCACCATCACCGCGAGCACCATCCGGTTCTCGTCGTTGATTCCCCGCAACAGCAAACGTCGGCCCAGCCAGCGGATCGCCACCACCACCAGCAGAGCAAAACCACCAATCCGCAACAGCAACAAGCTGAGATCCATGCCGCTGAGGTTGCCTTGGCCTAAACCCAGGCCCACCGCCAGCAACAACAGAGCCACGATGTCGGTGAAGATCGTGCTGCCCACACTCACCACCACCGCCTCATCCTTTTGGGCGCCATAGCTGCGCACAATCGGATAGCCCAACGGCGTATGGGTGGCCATCAGAGCACCGAGGAGTAGGCACGACACCGAGGCAAAGCCAGCCAAAAGACCAATCGTGACGCCCGTACCAATACCGATCAGCAGGATCAACAAGCCATAAATGAACGATCGACGCTTAACCCGGTTGAACTCCTCAAGGTCGATCTCCAACCCCATCGTGAACAGCAAATAAACCGCGCCGAGATCGGACATCAACCGCACGGTTTCACTGCCGCTATCCACCCAGCCCAAGGCATGGGGTCCCACCAAAATCCCTGCGGCCAGCAGTCCCACCAAATCGGGTAGGCCCACCCGCCGAATCAACGGTGGAACGGCTGCACTGATGGCAACCAGGAGGGCAAACACTCCGAGTGGATGGTGGAAGACGTGCTCCACCGATGCCTGCATGGCCATCGATTTGTTGCCGATCAGAACGCCAGCATGCTCCCCCTATCCCTTGGACACAACGCTCCCTTTAGGAAGCGAAAAGCCGTTCACCCGCCTGCACCTGCCAAAGGTTTTGATACACCCCGCCCATGGCGAGCAACTCGTCGTGGCAACCCTGCTCCACGATCGTTCCGTTCTCCATCACCACGATCCGATCGGCGTGGCGCACGGTGCTTAGGCGATGGGCAATCACCACGGTGGTGCGGTTCTTGGTGATGCGTTCCAACGACCGCTGAATCGCGGCTTCGGTGTCGTTATCCACCGCTGCGGTGGCTTCATCCAGCACCAACACGGGCGCATCTTTAAGAATGGCCCGCGCTAAGGCAATCCGCTGGCGTTGACCACCCGACAAGCGTTGCCCCCGCTCTCCCACCAAGGTGTTGTAGCCCTGGGGCAATCCATCGATAAAGCCCGCAGCTTCCGCCAAGCGTGCCGCTCGCTCAATCTCATCAAGATTCGGATCCGCCATTCCATAGGCGATGTTCTCCGCCACCGTGCCGTGAAAGAGGTAAATGTCTTGGCTCACCAAGGCAATCGCTCGGCGCAGATCGTCCAACCGCAACGACTCAATCGGATGGCCATCCAACAGGATGCGTCCGCCGGAATGCTCATAGAGGCGCAGCAGCAATTTCACCACCGTGCTCTTGCCAGAACCCGTCGAGCCGACGATGCCCAAGGTTGTGCCAGCTGGAACCGTTAGATCAAAACCATGGAGCAATGCCTCACGCCCGGAGTAGGCAAACTGCACGCTTTCAAAATGGAGATCACCGCGCACATCAGCGGTGGGCAGAGCGATAGAACCACCATGAATGGTGACGGGAGCATCGATCAGATCCAGCACTCGCTGGGTTGAGGCCATGGAACGTTGGTACTCATCCAGGGTGCGACCCAAAGCGGTGAGCGGCCAAAGCAGCCGTTGGGTGATGAACACCAAAACGCTGTAGGTGCCCACCGCTAACTCACCAGCAACAGCCTGAAAGCCGCCGATCAAAAGAATGGCAAGGAAGGCAAACAGAATCGCGAAGCGAATCAGAGGAATGAATGCCGCAGACAAGCGAATCGCCTTGGCATTGCTATCGCGGTAGGCCTCGCTTTCCCTGCACAACCGTGCCAGCTCCAAGGGCTCGGCCGTAAAACTTTTGATCGTGAGCATGCCGCCCAAATTGTTCGCCAAGCGAGCTGAAAGATCACCGGCCCGGGCTCGCACCTCGCGATAGCGGGGGGCCAGCTGATGTTGAAACCGCATCGATCCCAACAGGATCACAGGAATGGGCAGAAAGGCGAACAACGCCACGTCTGGGGCAACTACCACCATCCCAATCCCAACCACTGAAACGGTGGTGATCAACTGCAAGATCTGATTGGCACCACGGTCGAGAAAACGCTCGAGTTGATTGATGTCGTCGTTGAGAACGGAGAGCAAGCGACCACTACTGTCGTGCTCAAAAAACGCCAGCTCAAGCTTCTGCAGATGGTCGTAGGCCTCGAGGCGCAGGCTGTGTTGGGTGCTTTGAGCCAGGTTGCGCCAAAGAACGTCGTACAGATACTCAAAGATCGACTCCGCAGCCCAAATCAGAAACGTAAGAAAAGCGAGCACCCACAGCTGATGCGACACCGTTTGGATGCCGTAACCCGCAAGAAGTGATTGCTTGCCTCGCACCACTACATCCACAGCCAGGCCGATCAGGGCTGGTGGGGCGAGATCAAACAGCTTGTTGAGGACCGAACAGCCCATCGCCGCGTAAACCAAGCGACGCTGGGGCTCGAGATGACGAATCAGACGTCTCAACGGAGCGGCTTGAACTGAAGCTTCGCTGAGAGTTGTCTTCACCACGGTTTTTAACGCATCAGTGGGTGTACAACGGGAGAACAACCGAAGGAGTTGCAATGAACCGTTCCAGGTCGTTCAACCGCTTTCACCGGTACCTGGCGCGCCAAAAGCGCCATGGTCTTAAAGCAGTTTTGCCCCAATCGAATTCTCTGGAGAAGACGATCAACAGCGGTGTTAATCAACGCCGAGACAAGCTTGATCACCTAAGCGATCAAGCCATCCTCATGGAACTGCTCGAAGGCCAGGCTTAGAGCTCAATCGCGATAACCGCCGCCGCCGCCACGGGGACCACCAGAGCGTTCACGTGGGGTGGCTTTGCTGACTCGAATCATCCGACCCATCCACTCGACGTCTTGAAGATCATCGATGGCCTTTTGCTCTTCGGCATCGTTCACCATCTCAACGAAGGCAAAGCCGCGCTTGCGACCTGTTTCGCGGTCTAGGGGAAGGCTGCAGCTTTTGACTTCGCCGTATTCAGCGAACAGGTCAGAAAGATGCTCTTGTTCTGCCTGGAACGAGAGATTGCCGATGTAGATGGTCATGGACCGTGGAACCGTGAATGAAATCGATCGCGTGAGCCGGTTCCGAAAACGAAGACGAAATGGGCCGGTGGTCAGGCGCTAACCAGCAAACGTTACAGGGGTACCGCACGGAACAACACAAAAAACCAAAGCAATTCCGAAGAGACGGCCAAATCCGAACAATCGATCCCATTGTCAGCAGATCCTGACGAAAGGAGCGAGATGGCACCCCTTCAACTGCAGTCCATGCAGTGGACCCCCGACGGCGAGCTCCATCCCGCCGATCGCATAACTCTCCTCAACACCCTGATCCCGCAATGCATCCCAACGATTCAGATTGAGCTGATCAAAGCAGTAGAACGAATTGCGATAACCCAAACAACGCTCACACCACAAGTTTGCGAGTCCTAAGAGCGTTAGCTCTTCGACTTGTATGTCGCTGCAGCGCGGCCTTTGCAGGTCTCGCGCGCTGTGTCGATCCCAGCGCCGCCGCCAACCTCATCGAGGAAACAATTGCATGTTTCCTCACCCATTCCTAAGGGTGGGGTTTCTCCAGCTTGTGCCATAGCAGCCTTGAATGCTGCAAGACAAAAACTTTTGAGCAAGTTGTTGTCTTGAGCCGTGACCGGTGAAGCAGATATCAAACCAGCCATCAGTAATGCAACCATCAAGAATCTTGAGTGATTTGCAACTCACGATTCATCACGCGAAGGCTTCGCAAACTATTAAAGATGTCCTCTGGCATCCCCTTAGGAAGATCGACGAGGCTGTGATTGTCAAAAATTTGAATCCGACCAATCGAGCGACCATCTAATCCGGTTTCTCCAGCAATGGCACCAACAAGATTGCCGGGTTTCACCCGATCACGGTGACCAACAGCAACGCGATAACGCTGCATGTTTTCTTCAGGAGCCCGTGCCGGGCGGTCGCTGCGACGCTCTCCTCGGCGATCTCCACGATCACCACGGTCACCACGGTCGCGGTCCATCCGTTGAGTGTTCTGAATCCAGTCGTCATCGCCTTTGCGCAACAGGCCATTGGGACCGATGGCCAGATTGAGAGCCGCCAACGCAATCTGTTCTGGCGTGAGTTCCAGCTCCGTCGAGACCCGCTGCAGCAATTCTTGAAGCAGTGCGCTTTCCTCAGGATTCGCTGCGTCTTCATTGGCCGCCTCACTGAGGCGTTTCCGCAATCGATCCAAGCGACCCTGGTTGATCGCCGTATTGCCAGGCACCTCCATCATTTCGATGGGCTGACCAGTCGCTCGCTCGAGATTTCGGATGAACCGACGTTCCCGCGGCGTCATGAACAAAACGGCTTCACCGGTGCGACCCGCCCGGCCTGTTCGTCCAATGCGGTGCACATAGGCCTCGCTATCGAACGGCATGTCGTAATTGATCACCAGGCCAATACGCTCCACATCCAAGCCACGGGCCGCAACGTCCGTCGCGACCAAAACATCAACGGAGCCGCTGCGCAAACGTTCCACCGTGCGTTCCCGTTGGTTTTGGGGAACATCACCATTCAAAACAGCAACTTGATGCCCCGCAGCTTCCAGGGTTTCAGCCACCGTCAATGTGATCACTTTGGTGCGAGCAAAAATGATCACCCCCTCGCCACCACAAGCATCCAACACCCTTTGCAGGGCCTCAAGCTTGTGGCTCATCGGCACCGTGATCGCCCGTTGCCGGATCAGCTTTCCGTCTTGATCTTTGGTTTTGATCGTGACTTCAGCTGGATCGTTGAGATACCGCTTCGACAAGCGACGAATCTCCGAAGGCATCGTTGCCGAGAACAGAATCACCTGCCGTTCTTTGGGCAACTGTTCAAGAATCCACTCCACATCGTCGATGAAGCCCATACGCAACATCTCATCGGCTTCATCGAGCACCAAACTCGTGAGGCCAGATGTGTCGAGGGTGCCCTGGCGCATGTGATCCATCACACGGCCCGGTGTTCCCACCACCACATCAACGCCCCGTCGCAATGTGCTGATTTGGGAGCGAAAATCTGTTCCTCCATAAACAGCCAAGACCTTGAGATGGGGATGACCAGCGGCGTAGGCCTTGAATGAATCAGCCACCTGCATCGCCAGCTCTCTTGTGGGTGCAAGCACCAACACCTGAGGCGTCTTCCGACCGCTCTCCAGCCGTTCGAGAAGAGGCAATGCAAAAGCCGCCGTCTTACCGGTGCCGGTTTGAGCCTGACCCACAAGGTCGCGGCCCAACATCAGTTCAGGAAACGCTGCCTTTTGGATCGGTGAAGGATCGCTATACCCCTTTTCAGCAAGCGTCTTCAAGAGAGCTTCACTGAAGCCGAAGCAATCAAATCCCGATTGAGGCTCTTGCTTGGCCTCCTCGGGTGTGGCCTCGATTGTGGTGGTGAAAACTTCGTCCTGGACTTGGTCTTTTTTGTCTTCTGGCTTGTCTTCTGGCAATGCGGATGCGGAAAGATCAACCGCGCACGAGGAATCCTCGAGCTGCTGCTGCTGTTCAGTCATGGAAGGTGGCCCTGGCCTGATTGATCTCTGAAATCAGGCTCACAACCACCCGGCAATCGAACAGATTGCACTCCGGTTGTGTTGCCTACGCTTCAAAGGTTGAGGGTAAAGCTATCACCCGGCCGTAATCATCCTGCAATCGTTCGATGTCCTCCTCACGAAGATCATCGCCATGTTGAACCTCAATAATTACCAAATCACAATGGCCTCCCCGCGCCCGATGCACTGCACCAACAGGGATCGTCAGCATCACTCCGGGATGGGCTTCAACCCATTGGTTGTTGCACAAGAGCAAACCATCGCCTGACACCACAGTCCAACTTTCACTGCGATGCTGATGCCGCTGCAATGACAATTGCTGGCCTTTGAACACCAAAAGCCGCTTCAGCTTGTATCCCTTGCCCGACTGCAAGTGTTCGTACCAACCCCAGGGTCGATCAACGCGCATCAGGGCACGATCATTAAATCCAGGCTGACACGGGCTCGTGTGATGGCTGTATAGAGAAGTCGTCGATCGTGGTCGCAACTATCAGGTGAATCCAGAGGTTGTGGCCACAGCACAAAAACGGCATCGGCCTCACTTCCCTGGGCGCGATGGATGGTGAGCGCCACAGCTGGCTCCAGCCGGCGAATTCGTGCTGGATGCAAACGCTTCACACCAACATCTCCACCATCCGTCGCCACTCGAAACAACAAACGGCTTTGGTCCCCAGCTCCGACCGTGATTCCCAGATCGCCGTTGGCGAGGCCCAGTTCAGGCTGGTTTCCCCCACAAATCACCGGAAGGCCACTGGGCCAACGGCGGGGATCCTCCGCAATCGCGTCCCCCAACAAAGACCGGTGCACATCCTCAAGACTCCATGGCCCACGGCGTCGGGGACACAACACCAGATTTTGCTCCAGGGCTCTCAACAGAGGCTCAGCCTTAGTGCTCAACTCCGCCTCTGAACAAGTCAGAAGACCCTCCGACAACTGCAGGAGTTGGCTGTGATGCGCTTGCCAATGCTTTCGAATTAAAGGTGGCAACCGGCGGGAGGGTTCGCGGTGGATCCGAACATTCGCCTTGGCATCAAGCCCAGCGAGTTGCCCCTCAAACGCTTCCATCCCCCCATCCCGCAAGGCACTGGCCAGTTGAGCCACGGCTCCACGGTTGCGATACGTCTGCTTTAAGTGGATTGCACCCGGGCCAAATCGTTCTCTGACATCGGATTGCTGCAGGCGATGCCACACCGCACCACTCCCCACGGGTGGCAATTGCGCCGGATCACCAACCAGCACCAACCGACAGCCCGGAGGGAGAGCAGACAACAGCGCTTGCATCAACGCCAAGTCGAGCATCGACATCTCATCAATCACCAGGAGATCCAGCTCCAGGGGGCGCTCAGCGTTCCGCGCAAACCCATGGGCTCCAGCCTCAAGCCAGCGGTGCAATGTGCCGCAGGGCAACCCCTGGATGCGGGGGCGTACGGCATCGCCCAACCGTCGAGCCGCCTTGCCGGTGGGTGCGGACAACCCCAGACGGAGGCCGGGATGATGCAACTGCACCCGCGCCAACAAGTCGACGACGGTGCTGGTTTTGCCCGTACCCGGACCGCCGCTGAGCAGCACCACTGAACCTTGATCTAACGCCAAAACCGCCTGCTGTTGCTCTCGGTTCAAGCCCGAAGCGGGATCAGGAGGTGATGGGTCGGGAAGGGGTGGATCGGGATTGGGTGAAACAGAACGCATCGATCGTTCCACCAACGCTTCCACGACCTCGTCCATCGCCTGCATCCAACGACGCCAGCCCAGCCGATTGCCCTGCAACACCAAAGGCGAGGCCTCGCCGCCCTCCAGCCAACCGCTCTCCCGCACCAGCTGCTCGCGTTCAGGAGACAACGGCACCGAGAGGTTGCCCTGCTCCAGCGCTTCCATCAACGCAAGGCTGAGCTGCTCAAGCTCAGGACAGTTGCGCTGTGGTGGAATCCTGCGCACCAACGCAGCATGCAAGCCAGAGGCAAAGGATGCGGGCCAACCAGAACTGGTCATCGCTCAACCTCAGATAAGGCACGATCCAGGGCCAAAACCCGCTCCAAGGGAGCCGGTTCCACCAGACGTCCTGGTCCAACACTTGTGCAGTCATCGGGGGAAACAAGCTGATCCCCCGGCATCCCTCTTAAGAAGGCATAGACGTACCCACCAAGATGCTGTTCGGGGTTGTAGTCCGGCAGACGCCAACGCAAATGTCGGTGTAGAGCCACCAGATAAAGATGAGCTTGCAGGGGGTAGTGATGGTGAATCATCTGCTCTTGCATCGCGTCCTGGTGATAGTGACGAGGTCCGCATCGATCAGGGCTTCCCTCCGATCGACGTTCTCCGATCCAATTGCTCTTCCAGTCCAAAACCCACCAGCGCGACTGTTGGGGGTCGCAAAACACCAGGTCGATCGAGCCGGTGAGAAATCCACGGCTATTCACCCCCAACGTGGCGAGGTGATCGATGTACCGCCCGCCAAAACGTGCGTCAGGGGAACAACGAAAGGCCTGAACGAGATCCTTGGTGCGCACATGGCTCACTGGCAGATCAAAGCTCAACTCATGGATGCGTTGCTTCAGGCCCAACTGGCTGAGCTTTAACTGCGCCAAGGGGCCACCAAGGGGGGTCTTGAGTACACAATCCAGCCCCTCCATCACCATCGACTGAAGCTTGCAATCCAACCCAGCACGTCTGAGTTCCGTGTCGATCACATCCGCCCAAAGACTCCCCAGAGTGGAACTGTCGAGTGTGGAACTGTCGAGTGTGGCTTGGTCGTCGGCTTCCGCAGCCTGAAAGGGAACCTGCTCGAGAATTCGATGCAGGCAATCACCAGCCACCGCCCCCCGGGGGAAATCGGCGAGGGGCCCTTGCTCCGGCCAGAGATCCGGTCCGGTGAGGCCGCACTCTTCAGCTCCAGGATCAGGGTCTCGACCTTGTTCATGCACGACAGGGTCCACAGGAGCTGAGATCCAGGCGGAGTAACTCGCCCTTCCCCAGCTGCGATCGATTCGCCCAGGGGTGTCACCAAGGCCGAGCGGCTGCTCGCAGGGCCGTGATCGCCAACGCTGAGATTGGGGAAGAGGATCGGGAAGGGCGCGGCGCAGGATCGGCACTCCCCGCTCGGACAGAGCCAAGTCGAGCCGTTCATCGCTGAATCGATCCACCGAATCGTGGATGGCATCCGCACCAAACAGCCAACACGGCAGTGGAGCGCCCTCTTGACCAGCCGAACGCACCCAAACCACCAGCAACTGGGTACGGGCACGGGTCATCGCGACGTAGGCCAACCGTTCCGCCTCCGCCATGGCGTCATCAGCCGCTTGCTGCGCAGCACGGTGGCCTTTCCCCCAATGGGAATCGATCGCAATCAACCAACGACCATCACCCGTTTCCCGCCATAGCGGTCCAGTTTCTTGGCGCGGGGCTTGCCAGAGATAGGGACAAATCACCACCGGATACTCCAGCCCTTTGCTGCGATGAACAGTCACCACGGCCACGGCGCGATCGACTTGGTCGCTGTGGGGCTGACGAGCCTCTGGCACTGGAGTTGTGGGATGCAAGCGTTCACGACGCAACCAATTCGCTGCCGTTGCACTGTCCAATCCCTGACGGTGCATCGCCTCCTGCACCAATCGACCCACCTGCTGCAGGTCCCCCAACATCCGACCCCGTTCCGACAAATCAGCGGTCCGCTGACCCTCCAAAAGCTGGGCCAGACAGCCCATCAAACCGAGCTTGGGTAGCACCCGTTGCCAAACCCGCAGCTGCTCGGCCAGCTGATCCAACGCCCCTTCATTCTCCATCGCTTCTAAGGACCAATTCATGAGCGGGGAGCTCACCAACAGCCGCAAACATCGATCATCTCCGGGGTCTGCCAGGGCATCCAGTAAGCGCTGGACCACCAGAGCGGCTTCGCTTTCCAACACATCGCCCTGGGTGACCAACCGACTCGGAATGCCACAGGCGCCAAGGGCCCGGCGCAGATCGGTCGCCTGCTGGTGACGACTGACCAGCACACAAAGATCGGCGGGGTCGGGTTGATCAGGACCCTGCAAAATCTCAAACACCACTGCAGCGAGCTGACTGGGCAACTGCTGCTCCAATGCGGTCCGTGATGCCGGTGGGTCCATCTCCAGCTCAAGCAGCTGGAGCGCAGCCGTCGTCGGAGAAACCTGATCAACAGCTTGGGCTCGCACCGCAGGAATCGCCAAGCCAGAGCGAGGCATCCCTGGCTCCATCAACGTGTTCAGCCCCTCCATCAAAGAGGCAGTGGCGCGGAAGTTATCGAGCAAGTGATCGATGCGATCAACCTGCTGACGAGCCTTGATGTAGGTACCGAGATCACCGCCTCGAAAGCGATAAATCGCTTGCTTTGGATCACCAACCAATAAAAGGAGATGGTTGACGCGATCACCGAAGGCCCGCTGCAGCAAACGCCACTGCACCGGATCCGTGTCCTGGAACTCATCCACCATCACGGCGCGATAGCGCTCCTGGAGCGGTGCAAGCCAATCAACCCGTTCATCACCAGGATCCATCGCCGCCAGTAATCCAGCGAAAGTGATCGCTCCGCTACGACGACGACGCTCCCGCAGTTCCTGAAGACCACGCTCCAGCAGATATCGCCATACCAGCTCCAATGGCTCATCCCAAAGGGCGCCAATCGCGGTCTGCAAGGCCGAGGCCACCAAACTGGGCTCCTCCTCCCCGCACTTTCGGGCCATGCGGCACCAACTGCCGGGATGGAAGTACTCCTTCAAGGGTTTCTCGACTGAGGCGATCGCGGCAAGAGACGGCACACCGTTTTGCGCTGCGATCCATTGGTTGATCACGGCGCAGCGATCCGTGCGTGGCTTCGCGCTGTAGGGCGACGTCGAGCCACATCCCTGGGATTTCCACTGCGCAGCAGCTGCCCGAAAGCCCGACTCAAGGGCAGCATGTTCAAGCTCCCATCGAGATTGAAACACGTCCCAAAGGCGTTCGATCCAGCACGGAAGCTGATCACGCAACGGCGATTGCCCATCGACAACGGCTGGGTCGCCAGCCAATCGAGGATTGGGATCTCCATCCAGTCGAGCCAAGGCAGCGCCGAAGCTTTGCGGCGATAACCCCCGCTGCCGTAGGCCTTGAAACTGGTCATCGGGAAGGGTCAACAGCTCTTGCTGCCACAGCTGTTGCACCACCTCGGCCTGAAGCGCTGCTGCATCACTCTCAAGTTGTGGTTCGATCGCCGCCCCGTTGTCGAGGGCCAAACGGCGCAAGCTGCGGCGACAAAAACCATGGATGGTGGCGATGTCAGCGCGATCGAGTTGCTCGAGTGCCACCAGCAACCGTCGAATTCTGGTGCGTCGATCCGAAGATGCCGTGCATTGCTCCAACCATGCAGCCATGACCGGATCGGGCGCCTGCGGGGGCGTTTCGTTCTCCAGTTGCTCCAAGCCAAGCAGCGCCTGCTGCAAACGCTGACCAATCCGAGACCGCAATTCCTCAGCGGCCGCCTCGGTGTAGGTCACAACAAGCAGTGCTTCAAACGGGTAAGCCGCCTCTGTGATCAAACGAAGGGTGAGGTGAGCCAGCGCGAAGGTTTTGCCCGTTCCAGCACTGGCTTCCAACAAACGGATTCCAGGCTCAAGTGGATAGGTATTGGCGTTAAAGCGCTCAGCCATGGTTGCCATCAACTCCGCCGCGCTCGAAAAAGTGGTTGATAAAGCGCCGTGCAGGCGGCATCGAAACCCGGTGACTGCAGCAATGCATCCGCCTCCAACTCCGCTCCAAAGCAAAGCTGAAGCGCTGGCGATAGGCGCTCGTCTTGCCAACAGGTTCGAAAACGATCCAAGCCTGTTCCTGGTTTGCGCTGCTCATGCCAAACCATCTGCCAACCACTTTTTGGGGGAACGGGCCAGCACTGATGCATTCCCTGCTGAGCCAGTCCTTGCAGCATTGCCAGCTGCTGCTCCGCCTGGTCCGTTGGCAACGCCGTCCAGAGCAGATGAATCTCCGCACCGATGGCACGGGTACTGCGGGCGATTACCGCTGTGGGGGTTGGAGTCAACCGGCAGAGGTGGAGATGTTGAAGCCAACCACGCATCACACCAGCCGCACTAAGCATTCCGGCCTGAACCACCACTTGGGTCTCTCCAGCGAACACCATCGGTCGGAGCACACCTTCGATCGCAACGCTCTCGCGACGGCAAGAACCCAGGCTGTCGAGCTGACGTCTGAGGCGTTGCCAACGATCTGCCAACTCCTGTTGCTCCAGGGCGGCGCCAGCGCCAGCCGGCAACACCCCCTGACCAGCGAGTAGCGACCGCCAATCCGGCAAGGTCCCGGCTGCAAGCAACTGTTCCAGGTTTTGATCCAATAGTTGATAACGCTCAAGGGCATTCAGCTCGAGGGGGTCGAGATCCTCGACGGCATCGATCCCCTCGCCCGGTCGAAGCCCCCTCGAACGCAACCAAGCCGCTTGGGGTTGATGCATCCAGCGCAAAAGCTCTTCAAACACCAACGGCTCTTCTGGGTTGGAACTAATGCTGGGATCAGCCTGAGTGGATGGCCAAACCAGCGGCCACGCCAAGGCCTGCTGCGGTTCCGGTCGAGAACGATCCAACCAACGCCGGGCCTCCAGCTGACGACGATCGCAGCTCAAAGGCGCCTCAATATCGAAGTTGCTGTGCGCTAGCGGGTTGGCAGCCGGCGTCAGCAACAACCCATCGGTGCTGCTGGTGGATAACTCTTGATTGAGTTGGGCCAACCATTGCTCCACCGGAGCGGCAGGAGGTTGAGCCTCACCGGTGCGTTCATTACGACCACACCAACTGATCAACAGGTGGCGTCGTGCCGACATCAACGCCTCCAGCAAGACGTATCGGTCTTGATCACTACCGCGGGGATCGCCAAGCCGTCGTTGCTGCTCAAGCAAATGAAATCCGGGGCGTTGATTGGGACGCGGAAAAACGGCACCATCGAGCCCCATCAACACAATCACCTTGTGGGGAATAGCCCGCATCGGTTCCAAGGCGCTGATGGTGAGCGAACCAGTGCGGTGCCCGAAACGACCGCTATCCACCGACAGGGCTTCATTGAGCACCTCCAAGACAACGGCGATATCAAGCTCCAGCGCGCAATCGATGGCCCGCAATCGCCAATCTTCAAGGGCTGCAGTCCAGGTTTGTAATTCACCACTCCAAGTGCGGCCATCCCCAAACAACTCCTGCAACACCGACTGCAGCAACGTCACCCACGCAGCACAGGTGCGTGGTCGCCTGAACTGCTCAATCATCCAAACCATGCGATCCAGCAGCGTCCACCAACGCACTAAACGCTCCGGATCGAGTTCCCACTGGAACGGTGCCGCACCATCGAGGGCTAATCCTTCACTTACAGGCAACACCAGGCCCAACAGCCAGCGGTCTAAACACCAGCGCAAACCATGGGTTTCGTCTCCACCCCGTTCCGTTGCATCAAGCCCCCAGCGGAAACCGGTGCGCTGCAAAACCCTGGTCATCAGAACGCAGTCGTCCGACGACAACCCTTGTAAGTCTTGAAGCGCAGGATTAGCTAGCCATTGCTCTAAGCCAGTAGCCGTTAATCGACCAGCCGCCAGCTCCAGCAAGTTGAGCATGGCCATGGACAGTCCAGGACTGCTTTGCTGACTGCGGTCGGTCAGACGCCAGGGGAGATCGACACCAATGGCATCGGAATCGTTGAACAACGAATTCAGCAACGGGGCATAACGATCCACCTGCGGTGTCATCACCAGAACATCGCGTGGAGCGAGGTCGGGATCCGCAGCTAGCCATTGGAGAATCCGATCACGCACCAGCTGAACCTCGCGCCAGGGCCCAGGGGCTGCTTGAAATAAAAGCGATTGATCATCGGCGAACCGGTTCAGTCCAACGGACTGATGCGGATCAACCAGCTGTTCCTGCAGCTGTTCCAAAAGGGATGGGGAGCCCAGAGACGGCTCAGCCATCTGCACCGGGGAGGCAAAGAGATCACCCTCGCGCCGCTCCCCCAACTGCACATCACCCGATCCCTCCAACAGTTGCTGGAACTCAGCTCCCATCCGACCAAAACTAGCTTCAAGCCTTGGTGCCGCCTCAAGCCAATGGCCATCTGGGGGCTCCAACCAAGCCTCCTGGAGTAGCTCCCGACGGCTGCCACAGCGTTGCCATAGATCGGGGCAGGGGGTGAGGAGATACACCTCCACATCAAGCACACCCGAGAGGGCCTGAATCAGTTCCACCTGCACGGGGGCGAGGGCACTGATTCCAAACAAACGCAGACGCTCAGGAAGAGAGTCAGCGGACACCACACCGCGCCGCAATCGGTCGATAGCTTCACGGACCTGCAGGCCAAAGGGCGCACGGGGCAACCGGTCCGCCAAGCGATGCCAAAGCAGCGGCTGCCAGCCGGAATCTGCTGACTGTGGGGATGAACTCCACAGAGCCAATTGATCAGCGCGATACAGCGCGTAATCGTCGAAGGCATCAGCGATCACCCGAGCCAGCTGCCAGCGATCACGACTCAATGCTTGGTGCTGGCCACCGCCCTCCCGACCATCCAACCAACGTTGAAGCGGCAAGGCGGCAGGCTGCTCGAGCAAGTCCGGCAGGAGTTCCAGCACGGGCCACACCAGATGGTTGGCCCGCCAGGGATCAGCTTCCTTCGCGGGAAGCTCTAAGACCTGACGAACCAACTCTCGAAAACGACTGCCCGGAAAGGGAAATCGAACCAACGAGCTAATTCCATTCGCTACTGCAAGCTGTTCCCCCAACCAGCGGCTGGTAGGCCAGGTGTTCACCATCACCTCTAGCGTTTCCAACGGTCCCGGCTGCTGATCAATCAATTGCTGAGCCAGCAACTGGGCGAGGAATTCAGCGCGGTTGCTGCGGTAGAGGGTCAGCAAAGTCCTGAATCACCAGTAAGAACAAAAAGCACCCGCTCAAGCTGGGCTGGCCTACCCCCACAAAATAATCAGCACCTGGCGTGACAGACATCAAGGGATGCGACACCCCATCACGGCTCCACGACAGACCCGGTGGGGCTGGATCCTGAAGCCGCAAACAACAAGGCTCACATGAACAAAACAAGCGACATCGATATAGAAAAATTTTTCACCCAGAACAATCAAGAGATTAAAAATTAAACGGAAAGATTTGCCAACCAGTCATCGGCTCTGCAGCTAATTCAAACTGGCCCAAGAGCCATCAAATACTCACTCAAGATGAAACCGGATCTACTTATGCAGCGATCGCCTCCAACTATATTTAAACCAAATAAGCACGGATCATCCACGATGGGCAATAGGAGTCATTCAAACAAACAACCATACTGGCGATATTTAAAACAACCTCAACTTCAAAAGCTTTTTCAGAATTGTTGTATCGACATCTACGAATTCAATCAACCCACAGATTATTTACCAATCGTAATTAAGGGCTGATTGTTTTTAAACCAAATCCAATCCCGAATCGGCGGTGTTTCGGTCAGATCGCGTCGCGTCAAACGAAGACCAAGCTTTGCTGATGCGCCCAACAAAATATCCACCATGGCATCGCCATCCGCACAAGTTGCGAGGGCCTGATTGGTTTTTTCGGCACCATTCAAGGCTCGAACCAACAACGTGATCCGCTTGGACACTGGCAATGAACTTGGATCCATCAAACGCTGCCAGACAAAGGGTCAGGGATGGACGGCGAGGGAGCCTCAAAACGTCCCACGGCAACGTATTCCAACCGTAATTTCAAAAATGTAATGAAGTTTTCATCTGTAGAGACAACCGCAGCAGACGGTTGAGGCACTTGGCTGGCCAGCTCGGCCAGCTCTGATGCTTGAAGAAATGCTGGACGAATCACCAACCAAAAGTCGATCTCTCGGTTGGTCTCGGCATAGTGGCGCCGGCGCTCTTTGAGGACCTCCTCGAGGGGTTCTTCAACCGTGAGGAACGTCTCGCTGGCGGCAACGAAGTGATAAGTGGTCATTCGAGTGCCTGTCCAAACAAGGGGTCTCGCCGGGGATTCTGAATCAACGCCTTCATTTCACGCACTGCCTGTTGCAGTCCAACGACAACAGCACGGGCCACGATCGTATGGCCGATATTCAGTTCCTCCATTCCGGGGATCGCGGCTACAGGCTCCACGTTCTGATACGTGAGCCCATGGCCTGCATTCACCCGCAAACCCATGACACGGGCCGTGGCAGTGCCTTCTGTAAGCCGAGCCAACTCATGGGGCTGGGCTTTCCAACCGGCATCCGCATACCGACCGGTGTGGAGTTCCACCCAGCGCGCCCCGGAATCACGACAGCCCTGCAACTGAGTGGTCACAGGATCCACGAACAAACTCACCGGAATATCGCTGGCCTGAAGCTGGCTCACCATTGCGGTGAGTTCCGACAACTGGGCCACCACATCCAAACCACCCTCCGTGGTCACCTCTTGCCGATGTTCTGGCACCAGCGTCACCATGTCGGGCTTCACCTTTAGAGCAATGGCCACCATCTCTGCCGTTGCCGCCATCTCCAAGTTCAGGCGAGACCGAACGGTCTGCCGTAGGAGTTCAACATCCCGATCTTGGATGTGTCGACGGTCTTCGCGGAGATGAACCGTGATCCCATCAGCACCACCCAATTCCGCAAGCATCGCCATCGGCACTGGATCGGGTTCCACCGTGCGACGCGCTTCGCGAATGTTGGCGATGTGATCGATATTGACGCCCAGGCTGGCCATAGAGGCTTGTGTCGATGAACAAATCCTATGCAGGTTGGCCGGCGGGCCTTAAATTCTCGGAGTTTTTCTGACGATTACTCCCCGTTGGCAGCGGCACTGGCGACTCGAGAAAGCGCTTTAAAGGTCGGGATCGACCGGTTTTGGGCGCCCCTGGCCATGCTGGCCACCCAAGACCTGGCGTTGCCATTGCAATTCCGGGAACGACTGGTGTTGCATCGCGAACGACTGCCACATCACGGCCCTGTCCTGTTGGCTCCAACCCATCGAGCCCGTTGGGATGCACTGCTCCTACCCATGGCAGCGGGCCGACGGGTGACGGGCCGCGATTGTCGCTTCATGGTGACGACGACTGAAATGAAAGGATTGCAGGGGTGGTTCCTGCAACGTTTGGGCTGTTTCCCTGTCAATCAAGGGCGCCCATCGATGACCACCCTGCGGCTTGCCATTGATCTACTGGGTAGCGGCCAACAGCTGGTGGTGTTTCCAGAAGGGCGAATTCAACGCACCGATGCACCGATTCAGGTGCGTGGTGGGCTGATGCGACTTGCCCAGCTCGCCCAAAGTCAAGGCGTACAAGTTCCAGTTATTCCAGTTGGTCTGGGCTACAGCCAAGCCCCACCACGACCGTTCAGTCGTGCGGCGGTCTGCTTTGGCGAGGCCTTGCACGTACCCACAGAAACGGGTCGAGATGCGGCACAGCAATTCAACAGCCAACTCACCGCTGCGATGCATACGGCTGAACAAGCGGCCCGCAAGGCTGTTGGACGTCCACTAAAAGCCTTCTAAAGTTTCACCAAATTGCTCCGATTGACCCCATGGGTTGTCGCTCCCTGCTGACGGCTGCCGCCCTGGTTGCCACCCTTGGCGTCACAGCTCCGCCAGTCTTCGCTCAACAGGCCCCCAGCGACAAGGTTTTAGCGCAACCCGACAGTGGCTTTAATCCATCGGCCGTTCGCGGGATGATCTCCCGTGGCGATGCCGCCGCAGCTCGAGGAGACCTTGCCAGTGCTCGCACCGAATACGACAAGGCTCGCAAAGTGTCGAAACAGCTCTTGTCGTTTTATCGCGATTTGAGCGGCGCATTCCGCGGGCTGGATGCGCGCATCCCCCGGGAGATGGACCAAAAAGGACGCGAAGCCCTTGGCCTACTGGCTGAATCAGATTTGCGATTGGCGGCTCTCTTCCGTCGTCAAAACCAGCCAGAAGTTGCCGTTCCCGTCCTCGTTGAGGTGGTGAAGCTGATGACACCATCCAAACCTCAAGGTCAGAAGGCTTATCAAAGCCTTGTCGAACTTGGTTTTGTAGAAACCGAGTTCAAAGGTGCATCACGGCCAGGCAGCTGAGTTGATCTGCCAACATCATTGAATTGGGAGCTTTCGTCATGGTGCAGCCGTCCGCGGTCGAATCTGCGATCCAACGTGCCATTCCTGATGCAACGGTGACCGTTGAAGACCTCACTGGCGGTGGAGACCATCTCCAAGTGAGTGTGGTGTCTTCCGCTTTCAGTGGCCTGTCGCGGATCCGGCAACACCAAATGGTGTACGGAGCGTTGCAACAAGAGCTCGCCAGTGAGGCCATTCATGCTTTGGCACTCAACACCTCCGTTCCTTCCTAGTTCTCGAGACCTCTCTTCCTCGTCATGGACGCTTCCACCAAATCACGCATCGATAGCTTGATCGCGACGAGCCCAATCTTCGTTTTTATGAAGGGCTCAAAGTTGATGCCGCAATGCGGCTTCTCCAACAACGTGGTGCAAATTCTGCACTCTCTCGGGGTGACTTTTGAGACCTTTGATGTGCTCTCCGACCCGGAGATTCGTCAGGGAATCAAAGAATTCTCGAGTTGGCCAACGATTCCTCAGATCTATGTGAAGGGGGAATTCATGGGTGGATCCGACATTTTGATCGAGATGTACAACTCCGGCGAACTCAAAGAAAAACTTGAAGTGGCTTTGGCCAGTTAGCTGGTTTCAGTAGCCGTGGGGATGCTGCATGTACAGCGTGCTGACGTCCCCATCCGGCCCAATGAAACTCGACGGATCCAAGATCCAGCGGTCGATTAGCTGCTCTAGGCGATGTTGCTCACGGATATCGAGTGACCCGGTTTTGCGAAGCGCATGCAGGTAACCGTCTGCATAAAGACGCAGCTCGGAGGGCGTGTGAAATCGCGTCGTGAGCTCTTGGCACGCATCACAAATGGACTGGAAATGACGGATGGCCTGTGGGTCATCAAGTGACGTCATTGAACGAAGACGGCAGCTCTCGCTACCAGCGCTTGAAGAAATTGGTACTAGCCTAGTCGCGCATTGTTCGATCCAGTGACCTCAACGCCACAAGACTTACTTACTGAGTCGAGCACTCCCACTGACCAGGCCGTGACCTTGCCTGGCTCCGGAAGCGGTCTGGAACCCTCACGTGTTCTGGTGGTTGAGCCACACCCAACCCTGCGCACTGTTCTGGTGCAACGTCTGCGTCAAGACGGGCATCTCACAGCAGCTGTGGGCAGAGCCGTCGAAGCGCTGGAGGTTTGTCAGGACCAGTCTCCTGATCTTTTGGTCAGTGCCGAGATTCTTGAGCAGAGTTCTGCCCTCCGCCTTGCAGGACAACTGCGCTGCCCAGTCATCGTGTTGACAGCCCGCAGCGGTGCCGAACCCGTTGTTGGCCTCCTGGAAGATGGGGCCGACGATGTGTTGCGCAAGCCGTTTGGTCTGGAAGAGTTGGCGGCACGGTGCCGGACCCTCTTGAAAAGGGGACATAGCGGTCTTCAAGAGCGCGTGACCGTCGGTCCTCTCGAGGTGCATCTCCTACTGAGGCAGGTGACCCTCCGCGACAAGCCTGTGGAACTCAGTCCAAGGGAATTTGCCTTGCTTTGTGCCTTACTCATGCCCCCAGGGCTGGTGCGCAGTCGCCAGGAGTTGCTCCGGATGGCATGGCCTCCGTTTAGTGGTGGACCACGGTCCGTTGACACCCAAGTCCTCACGCTTCGGCGCAAGCTCGAGCAGGCGGGTCTTGGCGAAGGCGGTGGAATTACCACCGTGCGTCAAAGGGGTTATCGCTTCAGCTTGGACAACCTGCCGTCAAGTTGAGCGAAAGCCTAAATATCGTTTGAAAGCAATCGATTTCTGCT
>JADHRU010000017.1 GCA_016777265.1 Synechococcus sp. BS30m-G31 | reverse complement strand
ATCCAACCCCCGTGCTGTTTCATTCCCGCGAGCGGGGCGATGAACCCTTGGCCGACAGCCCGGAGGCCCGACGCCCGGGCTGGGCTCGGTGGGTGTTGTTTGCGTCCTATTTGAGGCCCCAACCCTTGGTGGTTCCCTCGATTGCGGATGTTTTACGCCATGCGATGAAGCCTGGCTTGCGCTCCGCCCGTGCCCATTTCGGCCTCTATCCGTTCCAGTGGGAGCCCGATTGGCGTTCGGCCGCCAACGCGTTGATGGGGGAGCAGGAACCGCACCTCCAGGTGGCGCCGGTGCTCGAACGCTTGGTGTTGCCACGGGCTCGGGCCACGCTTTTGGCCTGGTTGGATCAACTGTCGCAACGTTCTGAACTGCGTTGGCTGGTGCCCGCCCACTACAGCGCTCCACTCAGTTTCACCCCTGAGCGCATCCAAGAACTACGCGACCAATTAACCCAACGCGATTGGGCTCCCAGCACCGGTAGTTGGGAATTTCTGGGTTCGATTGATCAACAACTCCTTGATTTAGGGGTTGTTCCAAAACAGATCTAGATCACATGCGTGGTTCCATAATCTGATGAATATCATCCTGCTATCACCTAAGGATCACTGGCTGGATGATCATTCAGTGTTGCTTCGTGATCAACGTGCCATCCATATTTGCGATGTTTTGAAATCAACCGTGGGGGACCAACTGCGTGTTGGTTTGAGAGATGGCCTGCAAGGCCAAGGCGAGGTGACATCGATCCAGGATGGTGCGGTGCAATTAAGCGTTGAATTCCACGATCCACCTCCACCTCGCCATCGTTTTGATCTTGTTTTAGCCCTGCCTCGGCCCAAAATGTTGCGCCGAATTTTTCGAGCTGTTGCTGAATTTGGTGTGCAAAATCTCTACTTAATCAACAGTGCCAGGGTGGAAAAAAGTTATTGGCAGAGTCCGTTATTAAAAGTCGATGCAATTGATCAAGCCTTGGTCGCTGGTATGGAACGGTCGCGGGATACCATCGCGCCGCGTGTTTATTTGTGCCCCCGATTTCGACCGTTTGTGGAAGATCAGCTCACGCAGATTTGTGCTGGACGCCCCTGTTGGATTGCCGATATGGATGCCCCAACGGCCCTATCAGATTGCTCTTCAACCCCAGCGGTGGTGATGATCGGACCGGAGGGTGGTTTTGTTCCGTTTGAAATCCAATTGGCGGAAAAAACGATCGCCCAACGCGTCAATCTCGGCACTCGAGTTTTGAGCGTTGATACTGCCCTTACAACCGTTCTTGCCCAAGCGCTCCCAGGTCCAAACAAGATTTGAATGGGGTTGCCCTAAAAAAGGCAAACCATCAAAGATTGAGTTCGTCGTCGTCGACGGCCATTTGCTCATCAGCAAACAGGGTTTCTTCCAACTCCTTGCGCTGCTCCATTTGACGCAGGAAGTAACCAGTCATCATCGCGGAGGCCAGCATGTTCGCGAGGTTGTCGCGATTGGCCGTCACCTTCACTTCAAAGTGCTCACCGGGCAACACACCCAACAACCCTTGAACGTTGTGGCGAATAATGTCCTGAATGTCGTTGCTGGCAGACTTCGCGACACGTTGCAGGGTGTCAGGAGACTGATCCTGCAAATACTGAATCAGGCTGTTTCCCGCTTGTCCGTCACTGTTGTCTGTGGCCAGGAACTCGGGGTTAAACATCCCGTGTGCTCTGCATCCAAACCAGACCTTAACCCAAGCCCTTGGTTTCAGCCGCGATCTGAACTGGGGGAGAACCGTATCGGACCGAACTGTTTGAGGGGCCAGTAGCGCCAGATCGCTGTGCCGATCACGTTCTCTTCCGGCAGCGTGCCCCACAGATGGGAATCCAGGCTGGCATTGCGGTTGTCTCCCATCACCCAGAGCTGGTCCTCCGGCACGGTGATCGGTTCCATGGCGTAATCCATTCGTTCCGACAGCCAGGGTTCATTCACGGGCTCTCCGTTTCGGATCAGCACGCCCCCCTCAACGGCCAGCACATCGCCGGGCAGGCCCACCAAGCGCTTGATCAACGCAGCATTGGCGTCGTACCCCGAGGCAATCAGTTGCTCGGGCGGTTCAAACACCACCACATCATTGCGATGCAGGTGGCCGTGTTGGATCCGCTGAATTCGCGGACGCAGTTTCTCCACCAAAATCCGATCCTGCAATTGCAGGGTGGGCAACATCGATCCGGATGGAATCCAACGCGGTTCCACCACGTACCAGCGCAGGAATAGGGCAAGAACGGCCCAGAGAATCAAGCTGCGCCAGAAGCCTTTGTTCGGGTCAGTCTTGGACGGAGGCGTGGGATTGGTCATCGTTGACCGAAGATCGCACAAGCTTGACCTGTTCCCCTGTCGATTGCTCGCGACAACCTCCATGCCTCTTTAACCCTGTTGCAGGGGTTGATCCAGTGTGGTTTGCGGCGTCTGGTGCTCTGCCCTGGGAGTCGCTCTGGATCGTTGGCAACCGCGGCGGGTTTGCTGGCGTCGTCCGGGTCGCTCCAGCTCAACACAGCCGTTGACGAACGGTCGGCAGCATTTTTGGCGTTGGGTCTGGCCACCGCTGGAGGCACTGGTGTGGCTGTGGTGACCACATCGGGAACGGCTGTGGCCAATCTGCTGCCGGCGGTGATTGAAGCCGATCGTTCCAGCCAGCCTTTGCTTCTCATCACTGCCGATCGTCCGATCCGACTCAAGCAGTGCGGCGCCAATCAAACCGTGAATCAGGAGGACTTTTTGCGTCCCGCCTGCCGTTGGTGTGGCGTCGGTGCCCCTGAGGGTTTGCATGCCATGGCTTCTTCCGCCGTGCTTGAGCTCGCGGCTTTGGCCTGGAGCCAGGCCCACGGGTTGAATCAAGGGGTAGATCGAGCGGCAGATCAAGCGGCAGCGGGGCCGGTGCATCTCAACCTTCCTGTAGAAGAGCCGATTCACGCACCGCTCCAAGAGCATCAGCCCCTCTTGGATGCCGTCTTAGCCCGCGACGAAGCATCGCTTTTCCCCCTCCTGCCGTCGACGACCCAGACCAATCCCGATGCCCCCCGATTGGACCCATCGCGGCCCGGTGTCGTCATCGCTGGCCCGTGGCGTGGTCTTGCCAAAGATCTCACTGTTTATCAGCAGGCCGTTCGGTCTTGGTTGTTGTGCAGCGGTTGGCCCCTATTGGCCGATCCCTTGGCTGCTTTGCCCGTCGACCTACCAGGACGCTTGCAGCATTGGGATTTGCAGATCGAGCAGCTCTCCAGCCCTGAGCCTTTGCAGGTGTTGCGGCTTGGCCCTTTGCCCGCGAGTCGTCGGTTGGAGGCATGGCTGCAACGCCAAGCAGGGGTTCAAGTTCTGATTACGGAAGGGGAACCGCGCCATTTGGATCCCTTGGGTTTGTCGCAGCAGTGGAGCGGTGGAGTCGCGGCTTGGTGCGCGAAGCAGACGATGGATCCTTCCTCTCTGACGCCCTCGCCTCTGCTGCCCTCGACTTGGTTGAAGCAGGATCAGGCGATCGGTTTATGGCTTGCTGATCAGTTGCCAGCCGAGGGTCCCATCAGTGAACCCGCCTTGGCATTTCAGCTCGCACAACTGTTGCCGCCTGGCCTTCCGGTGATGCTTGCTGCCAGTTCTCCCGTGCGCGATTGGCTCACCTGGAGTGGCCGGGCCGGAAGTGACCGCCGCTGTTTCAGCTTTCGAGGGGCCTCCGGTATTGATGGCACGTTGTCGTTGGCCATGGGTCTCGCCATCGAAACGGGTCCGATGCTTCTGATCACAGGCGATATAGCCCTGCTTCACGACAGCAACGGTTGGCTGCATGGCCAATCGGATGGGCCTCCACTGGTGGTGCTGTTGATCGATAACGGCGGGGGCGGCATCTTTCAACAATTACCGATTGAACAAGCATCACCCCAGCGCTTTGATGCATTGTTTGCCATGCCCCAATCGGTGAATCCCATCGCCCTGGCGGCGGCCCATGGAGTGCCAGGACGTTCCATTGCTGTGATCGACGATCTACCAGAGGCGCTCGCCTGGGGATTGGCGCAGCCAGGTCCGGTGCTGCTGCGGGTGTGCACGGATCGCCAAGCCGATGCCGCATTTCGCCGCAAGCTGCGTTTGGCTGCCCAGAATGTTGAGGCTGGGGTCTAGGAGCTATGGCTGAGTCGCAACAGGTTCTGCCCGGAGCGTCGTTGACGCAATGGCAGCCGTGGGGCACCTACCAGGACATCTTGGTGGACCGTTCCGCTGAAGGAATCGCCAGGGTCGCGATCAATCGCCCCGCCAAGCGCAATGCCTTTCGCCCTCAGACGGTGAATGAACTCTGTGATGCGTTCACCCGCATCCGTGATGACCGTGCCATCGGCGTGGTGCTGTTCACGGGGGTTGGTCCGGCTGAGGACGGAGCCCATGCCTTTTGCGCTGGGGGTGACCAGAGCGTGCGTGGTGATGGCGGTTACATCGGTGATGACGGCCTGCCGCGGCTCAACGTGTTGGATTTACAGCGGATGATTCGCAGCCTGCCCAAGGTGGTGATCGCCCTGGTGGCTGGTTACGCCATGGGTGGTGGTCAGGTGCTGCATCTGTTGTGTGATCTCAGCCTCGCGGCTGAGAACGCGGTGTTTGGTCAAACCGGCCCGAAGGTGGGAAGTTTCGATGGGGGGTTTGGGGCTGGTTATTTGGCCCGAGTCGTCGGTCAGCGCAAAGCCCGTGAAATCTGGTTTCTGTGTCGGCGCTATGGCGCCAAGGAAGCCTTGGAGATGGGTTTGGTGAATGCCGTGGTGCCACTGGATCAGCTCGAGGCGGAGGGGGTGCGCTGGGCTCGGGAGGTGATGCAACACAGCCCCACCGCAATCCGTTGCTTGAAGGCCGCCTTCAACGCTGAAACCGACGGCCTGGCCGGCCTGCAGGAATTGGCCGGCAATGCCACTCACCTCTTTTATCGAACGGATGAGGCGATGGAAGGGCGCGATGCCTTCCTTGAAAAACGGGCTCCCGATTTCGGCAAGACGGGCTGGTTACCTTGATTCAATGATTCCGTCGCCATTGCCAGAGCCCATACCGCTGTTGCAGGCAGCGTCGATGGACACCGTGATGGCCGCTTTGGTGGCTGTGCCCAAGGAGCTGCGTCAACAGCCAGGCCTTCACGTGGTGATGTTGCGCGACCGCCGTCGCTTGTTGTTGCTCGAGAGCGGCGCCTTGCGTCAAGCGTTCCCTGTGGCCATTGGCATGCCCGGCTGGGAGACCCCCACCGGTCGCTTCAAAGTGCTGCAGAAAATCGACAAACCGGTCTGGGTGCATCCAGTGTCGGGCGATCGTGTCGCCGACCAGAGCAGCGCCAATCCCCTTGGCAGCCACTGGATTGGGTTTCACCGTGATTGCCGTGGCCGTGATGCCCATGACGGTGATCAATGGATCACGATTAAGGGCTGCACCAGCACTGGATTTCATGGAACACCCCATCGCTGGACGGTGGGTCGGGCGGTGTCCCACGGCTGTGTTCGCCTCCTGAATGAAAATGTGCGCACCCTTTACGGCCAAGTGAAGCTGGGAACGCCAGTCACTGTGCTGCCTTGAGACGGGAGCAGATCGCTAAATCCCCCTTACAGTCGCCGCGCTAATGCAGTAACTCATCCATGCGCATCCTGTTCGCTGCCGCGGAATGCGCGCCGATGATCAAGGTGGGTGGAATGGGCGATGTGGTGGGCTCCTTGCCACCGGCCCTGGCCAAGCTCGGCCACGACGTGCGTTTGATCATGCCGGGCTACAGCAAGCTCTGGAGCAAGCTTCAAATCCCTGATGAGCCGATCTGGCGGGCTCAAACCATGGGAACTGAATTTGCCGTCTATGAGGCGAAGCACCCCAGCAACGGCATGACCATTTATTTGGTGGGGCATCCTGTTTTCGATCCAGAGCGCATCTACGGCGGCGAAGACGAGGATTGGCGCTTCACCTTTTTTGCCAGTGCTGCAGCGGAGTTTTCCTGGAATGTGTGGAAGCCCCATGTGCTGCATTGCCATGACTGGCACACCGGCATGATTCCGGTCTGGATGCATCAAGACCCAGACATCAGCACAGTTTTTACGATCCATAACCTCAAATACCAAGGTCCATGGCGCTGGAAGCTGGACCGGATGACCTGGTGCCCTTGGTACATGCAGGGTGATCACACCATGGCCGCTGCCCTGATCAACGCAGATCGGGTGAATGCTGTATCGCCGACTTACGCCCAAGAGATCCGCACCGCCGAATACGGCGAAGGTCTCGACGGGCTGCTCAATTTTGTGTCGGGCAAATTGCGCGGCATCTTGAACGGCATTGATCTCGAGGCGTGGGATCCCGCCACCGATCAGGCGCTCCCCGCGAACTACAGCGCCGCAGACCTCACTGGCAAGGCGGTTTGCAAACAGGTGCTGCAAGAGCGGATGGGCTTGGAGGTGCGCGATGACGCGTTCCTGCTCGGGATGGTGACCCGCCTGGTGGACCAGAAAGGTGTCGACCTCCTTCTGCAAGTCGCCGACCGCTTGCTCTCCTACACCGATTCGCAAATTGTGGTCTTGGGAACGGGCGATCGTGGCCTGGAATCGGGCCTGTGGCAGTTGGCCTCCCGCTATCCCGGTAGGTGCGCTGTCTTTCTCACCTACGACGACGATCTCTCCCGTCTGATCTACGCCGGCAGCGATGCGTTCCTGATGCCGAGCCGCTTTGAGCCCTGCGGCATTAGTCAGCTGTACGCGATGCGTTACGGCTCGGTGCCTGTAGTGCGCAAAGTGGGTGGTTTGGTCGACACCGTTCCCCCCCACGACCCCAACGCCGAGAGCGGCACTGGATTCTGCTTCGACCGTTTCGAGCCAGTCGATTTCTACACAGCCCTGGTGCGTGCTTGGGAGGCCTTCCGCCATCGCCGTAGTTGGCGAGACCTGCAGAAGCGCGGCATGACCGTGGACTACAGCTGGGATCGTTCCGCTGTGGAGTACGACTTGATGTACAAAGACGTGTGCGGCATCAAGGAACCCACCCCCGACGCAGCGCTGCTTGAGCAGTTCTCCCGTGGCCAGGAGGCGGACCCGTCTCGAGCTGATCAGATCGCTCTGGAGTCGTCCAGCTCGTCCAACACTGCGCCGATGACGCCTCCCGGTCGCAACCCATTGAACCGCCTATTTGGCCGTCGGTCTGGTTAATCCCCATTGAGCGTGCAGGTTGGCAGCGAATCAGAGCCGCGTAAGGAGCCGGGCAATCTCCCGGCTCCTTACGTCAGCCCATGGTCGGAATTCGCGCGCAATCTGCGGGCGTTGTTGGCTGATCTGCAGTTAAGGGCGCAAGAGCTTTGGCGTCGGAACCGTGAGGGAGATCTCTCTGTTCCAGGCTTTTGGCCGCGAAACCTCGCTTCGATCTTTTGGCCTCTTGTTTTTGTGCTGCTCGTCAGCGTTCCTGTGGCAGGCCTGCGCTGGTGGCAGAGCGCCCATCCACCCGTTGCTGAATCAAAGCCTTCGGCAGTGGCCATCAATCAGCGAGTGCCTAACGCCATCCTTCCGGAAACGGTTGTCCCGGAACCACTCCTCCCAGAACCACTCCTCCCAGAACCGCTGATCACCCCGCAACCGCAGCCAGCGTTAGCGCCCGAACCCACGCTGTTCGACGTTGAGGATCCTCCCCTTCCCGTGCTGGATCTCAATCCCTTGATGGACTTATTCCTGGATGGTTCTGCCCCTGAAGGGTTGTTGGCATCCGCCACTCCCCAACCGGCGCAAAACCGTTTGGTGCTCCAGGTTTCGGATGCCTGGAACAGCCTGGCTCCATCAGCCCGAACGTCAATCTCAGAAGACTGGCAGCGCCGTTCCCTGGATTTGGGCTACAGCAGCCTCCAACTCGTTGATGGTCAGGAGAAACTCCTGGCGCGTTCGGCTCGCGTCGGGAGCGGCATGATCGTGTTGGATTCCAACCCAGTGGAATGACCATCACTGTTCGTCAGTTGATCGCCTGCTGGGGGCCTCCGTTGGGGCCAAGTCCTGATCCCGATATGGCCCTCGGTCGCATCTGCACCGACAGCCGCTCGCTCCAACCCGGCGACTTTTTCGTGCCGCTCGTTGGTGAAAGTTTTGATGGGCATCGCTTCCTTGCACAGTTGCCAGCCCTTGGGGCCCAGGCGGCTGTGGTGGGTCAGTCCTGGTCGGACCCCGTGCCGTCGGATCTGCTGCACTGGCGTGTCGACGACACCTTGCAGGCGTATCAGCAGTTGGCTTTGCTGCACCGCCGCGCGTTGGGGCAACCCGTGGTCGCGGTGACCGGTTCAGCGGGAAAAACCACCACCCGTGAATTGATTCGTGCTGCTCTGGCTCCCCTGGGTGATGTGCACTGCAGCGAGGGGAACAACAACAACGACATTGGCGTTCCGCTCACCGTGCTGACCGCGGACGCCCACCACCGCGCCCTAGTGATTGAAATGGGCATGCGTGGTCCTGGTGAAATTGAACGGTTGTCCCGTTGTACCGAGCCGGATGTGGCGGTGATCACCAACATCGGCACAGCCCACATCGGCCGTCTCGGTAGCCGGGAGGCGATCGCCGCCGCGAAATGTGAAATCACAGCCGCCTTGAACCCCGATGGTGTGGTGGTGATCCCAGCCGGTGATGCGTTGCTCGAGGCAGCCCTCTCGAAGGTGTGGAGTGGCCGGGTTGTACGGGTTCGGTTAGCGGACGACCCCCCAGTGGCGGCTGATTGCATCGGTGCTGTCGATGCAGGCCAGCTTGAGGTTGGTGGGCATCGCCTGCCATTGCCGCTGGAGGGGCGCCATAACGCCCGTAATTGTTTGCTTGCCCTTGCTGTTGCAGACGAGCTTGGGGTGAGCAGCGCTTCCCTCAACGCCATGCAGGTGTCGGTGCCTGGTGGCCGCAATCGACGCTGGGTGCAGGGCGGACTCACGCTTCTCGATGAGACCTACAACGCATCCCCTGAAGCGGTCATGGCCGCCCTCGCCTTGTTGTCGTCCCAGCCCGGTCGCCGTTTTGCGGTACTCGGCACGATGCTCGAGCTGGGAGCAGAAAGCCTGCAGCTTCACTGCGCTGTGGCGACGCAAGCTGCAGCCCTCAAGCTTGATGGTTTGGTGGTGGTGGACGGCGGTGAGGAGGGTCGGGCGATGGCGAACGCCGCAGCTGCTTTGCCCCGCATCGCTGTGGTGTCTTCACCGGAGGACGCTGCAGAACCGTTAAGCAAATGGCTTAGGGCAGGGGATGTGGTGTTGCTGAAGGCCAGCCGAGGTGTGGCCCTGGAGAAGCTGATTCCCCTGCTGCCGTCGTTGTAGAAGCTCGGGAGCTAGGTCGAGCGATTGGCCCAGTTGTCCTTGGTCATTTGACGGGCGCGGCCAATCGAGAGTGCCTTGCTCGGTACGTCCTTGGTAATCGTTGAACCGGCTCCGATGGTGACGTGATCACCAATGGTGACTGGTGCTACCAGAACGCTGTTGGCACCGGTTTTGCTGTGGTCTCCGATCACGGTTTGGTGTTTGTTCACGCCGTCGTAATTCGCGGTGATCGTGCCGGCGCCCACGTTCACGTTCTCGCCCAAGCTGGCATCACCGATGTAGCTGAGGTGGTTCACCTTGCTACCGGCTCCCAAGCGGCTCTTCTTCACTTCAACGAAGTTTCCGATGCGGCAGCCATTGCCCACCTCTGCAGCGGGTCGTAGGTGAGCAAAGGGTCCAATGCTCACGTCATCTCCCACCCTTGCGTCCCGCACCACCGACTGCACCACATCCACCCGAGCGCCCAAGCTGGCATTCTCGATCAAGCTTCCAGGCCCCAACTTGGAGTTGTCGCCGATTGAGCAGCAACCACGCAAATGGGTTTGCGGTTCAATCACCACGTCACGACCAAAGCTGCAGTCTTCGCTGAGGGTGCAACTGGCTGGGTCCACAAACGTGACCCCTTCATCCATCCAGTAATCCCGCAGGCGTTGCTGCAACACCCCTTCGCATTGGGCGAGTTGTTTGCGGTTGTTGATGCCGTTCACCTCATCGGGATCATCCACCTCCAAATGCATGGCGCGGGGCAACATCGCCACGGTGTCGGTGAGGTACAGCTCCCCTTGATCGTTGTCGGTGCTGAGCTTGGGCAGCACTGCGGCTAAGGCGGCCCAGTTGAAGCAATAAATGCCCGCGTTGGTGAGGTTGTTCTGGCGCTGTTCCTCACTGCAATCACGGTGCTCAATGATGCCGCTCACCTGGCCGCTGGAATCGGCAAACACCCGTCCATAGCCGGTTGGGTCCGCCAGTCGCGCCGTGAGCAGCGTGACATCGGCACCGCTATTGCGATGTCCTTCCACGAGGGCATCGATCGTTGCTGCCCGCAACAGCGGCACATCGCCGTTGAGAACGAGGAGTTCCCCCGCGAAACCGTCCATCACCGGCAGGAGTTGTTGCACCGCATGGCCTGTGCCGTTTTGGGGCGATTGCAGCACAAATTCCAAGCCGCTCAGGTGAGCCAATGTTTGTTCGACCCGTTCGGCCTGGTGACCAACGATCAGCAGGCGTCGCTCGGGCTGCAGGTTCTTGGCGCTGGCCAGAACCCGTTCCACCAACGTTGCCCCCGCCAGGGGTTGCAGCACTTTCGGTAGGGCACTCTTCATGCGGGTGCCTTTCCCAGCGGCAAGAACGGCAACAGCGAGCATGCGGAGCAGGAATGGGTCCGGCGGAATCTACCGGGAGAGTTTGGTGCTGCCTATGCCCCCCCGTTCGCAGCAGCAGCACGCCAGCGTCGTTGCCAGATGTTGGTGGCTTCGAGGCCGCAGTGAAGTTGCTCTTGTTGACGGCGCTCCAAAATCGTGTCGGCTAGATCCCGCTGCTCTGGATCGCGAAAGGGAACCGCGGCACGCGTGCGCAGATGTTCCTGTTCCATCGTCGAAAGCGGCCGCCAATTCACCGCTGCCTGCTCCAGTGGTTCACAGCCATTGAGCCCCTCTTTAATGGCCCACCCCTTGATGGCAACCGTTCCACTGCTCCATCCCATCCGTTCTCCCGGAGTGGGTCGAAGCGATCGAAGCTCCAATCCGGCCCGCTTCAGGCTGCCCCGGATCGCCGCTGCTCGGCTGTAGGTGAGCAGGCGCCCCCCAGGTGCCAAACGCTTGGCTAGGGCTCCAAGAAATTCTTCCGACCAAAGCTCCGGACAGCGCTGCGGCGAAAAGGCGTCATGCAGGATCAGATCGAAGCGCACCGCTTCGGGAATGCTGGACAGCATCCGGCGCGCATCTCCCCAAAGTTGTTGCCCCTCGTTCCCGGGTGTCGACCAGCCCCCTTGGTTGCGGATGGCAGCAAGTTTGTGCAGCACAGCATCGGACCACAGCGCTTGAAAATTGGGCTGCTCTAAAGCGATCTCGAGCGGTCGACGATCCATTTCCAGTCCCCACCAACGCACGGCAGGCGCCGCTGTTGGCAGGGCCTCCAGCACGGCAGCGGTGTTGTAGCCAAGCCCAAGGCACACATCCAGGATGCGCAGCGGTTTGCCGGCCGTAAAACGGTCCAGCTCGGCGGGGTTAACGAATTTGGATCGTGCCTCGTTGAGTGCTCCAGCGGAGTTGTGAAAGGCTTCACCGAAGCGCTTGCTGTGGAGGCTGAAGCTGCCATCAGCAGTCGGAAAAGCCTGGAGTTCCCCTAGATCGGTCCAATGGCCTGAATTAGCGATGCAATCGCCCAAGCTCGTCCCAGAAGGTGGGATACGACACGGCTGCCGCTTCACTGCGGGCCAGGGTTGATGGGCCACTGGCCATTAAGGCCGCAACGGCCAGGCTCATGGCCACCCTGTGGTCGGTTTCACTATCGAGAGATGTGCCACTCAGAGGCCTGCCTCCACGGATGGTCATCCCGTCTTCGTGCTCCTCGATATCGGCCCCCATCGCTTTGAGCTGACGGGCCATTACCGCCAACCGGTCGGTTTCTTTGACCCGAAGCTCTGCTGCGCCGCTGATCCGACTCTCACCGTCGCAGAAACAGGCCGCCACACTGAGGATGGGCACTTCGTCCACAAGGCGGGGCATGATCTCTTCGCCGAACTGGAAGGGCTTCAGTGGGCCGTGGGTCACCCGGAGATCTCCCACGGGTTCCCCAGCAACATCACGGGGGTTGAGAATTTCGATGTTGGCGCCCATTTGATCGAGAACTTCCAGGATTCCGGTGCGCGTTGGGTTCAGCCCCACGTTTTCGATGATGAGATCCGATCCCGGCACCAGGGCTCCTGCCACGAGCCAGAACGCAGCCGAACTGATATCACCCGGCACCACTACGTTTTGGCCGTGCAGGGTGGCTCCAGGCTTCACGCTGATGTGACGCCCCATTTCTCCGCCCACTTGCAGGTTGGCCCCGAAGGCCCGCAGCATGCGTTCACTGTGATCCCGCGATTGCGATGGTTCGATCACGGTGGTGGGCCCATCGGCGGTGAGGGCCGCCAGCAGGATGGCTGACTTCACCTGGGCACTGGCCACAGGTGTTCCCACGATCGTTCCGCGCAATGTGGTTCCTTGCACGGCCAGCGGAGCCAAGTTGCCGTTATCACGGCCGCGCACATCGGCGCCCATGGAAGCCAGGGGTTGACCGACCCGACGCATCGGTCTGCGGCGCAGGGAGGCGTCGCCATCCAAAACGAAATGCCGACCGGCTCGTCCCGCCAGCAAGCCAAGCATGAGCCGCATGGTGGTGCCGGAGTTGCCGCAATCGAGAATCTGCTGCGGTTCTTGGAGCCCATCGAGACCCACCCCTTCCACGGTGACAACTCGCCCCGCTTCAATCGGGCTGATGCTCACACCCATGGCCCGCAGGCAAGCCGCCGTGCTGATCGGATCCTCCGCAGGGAGTAAGCCGTCGATGGTGGTGGTGCCTTCGGCGATGGCACCGAACAAAAGGGAACGGTGCGAGATCGATTTGTCGCCAGGGACCTTGACGCGCCCTTGGAGGCATCCCCCAGTCTTGAGATCTCGGGATGCGGTCGCGCTCAAGGCTCAGGCAATGCTGGTTTGATCCTATTGGCCCAGCTTCATGCCCTGAATGAGCCGATCAAGGGCGTAACCAAACAGGCTCGGGTCAGCTTCGCCATCGCCGAGATCGTCGAGTCCCAGTTCAGACCACCGCTCCGACACCCGTTGCTCAAGATCGGCGGGGCGGCTAAGGGGTTTACCCCACTCATGGTTTTTCTCAGGTCCGATTTTTGTGGTGGCATCAATCGCGAGGCGGCCGCCCAGCCCCAGCTGCTCGCTGGCGAAATCAAGGCTGTCAAATGGGGTGTTTTCCAGGGTGAACAAATCCCGTTGTGGATCCACCTGAGCGGCAATGGCCCAAACCACTTGACGAGGATCCCGAACGTTGATGTGTTTGTCGACCACCACCACAAACTTGGTGTAGGTGAACTGGGGTAGGGCGCTCCAGAAGGCCATGGCGGCCCGTTTCGCCTGGCCGGGATAGGCCTTGTCGATCGATATCACCGCCAGCTTGTAGCTGAGGGCTTCCATCGGGAGGAAGAAATCGGTGATTTCGGGAATTTGCTGACGCAGGATCGGTGTGTAGATCCGGTTGAGGGCGATGGCCAACATCGCTTCCTCCTTCGGCGGACGGCCGCTGAAGGTGGTGAGGAAGACAGGATCCCGTCGCTGCGTCATGCAGTGGAACCGCACGAGCGGTGAGTCCTCCACGCCGCCGTAGAAACCCATGTGATCGCCAAACGGACCATCAGGGCTGACTTCCCCGGGGGTAATCGTTCCTTCCAGCACTACTTCGCTATGGCTGGGAACTTGCAGATCGATGGTTTTGCACGGTGCCAATCGCACGCCTTCTCCGGCGTAAATCCCAGCGAAAAGCCATTCGCTGAGTTGCACAGGAATGGGCGTCGCCGCTGCCATCACCAGCAGGGGATGCACGCCAATGGCAACCGCAACCTCTAATTTTTTCCCCATTGCAGCGGCCTTGCGCAGGTGACGTGCGCCGCCCCGCACACTGAGCCAGTGCACCGTCATGGTGTTGACCGACTGCCGTTGCAAGCGGTACACCCCCACATTGGGCACACCCGTTTCGGGATCTTTAGTGATCACCAGTCCAAGGGTGATGACGCCACCGGCATCCCCTGGCCAGGGGCGAATTAATGGGATCGCATCGAGGTTCACCTCATCGCCGCGAAACACCTGTTGTCGACAGGGAGGGTTGAGATCTCGATCGGGTTTGGCTTTCACCAAGTCCCAGAACACCCGTGCAAATTGCTTGGTTTCTTGCAGACCTTTGGGTGGGCGTGGCTGTTGAAGCAAAGCCAGACGAGAACCCAAGTCTTCGAGTTGCTCGGCGCGTTCCAGTCCCATGCTCCACACCACCCGTTCGACGGTGCCGAGGGTGTTCACAGCCACCGGCATGGAGGAGCCGATCACGTTTTCGAACAGCAGGGCCGGTCCGCCCTGACCCAGCACCCTGTCAGCGATTGCAGCCAACTCAAGATCCGGATCCACGGGCGCCGTGATGCGCTTGAGCTGCCCACGCTCTTCAAGCAACTTGAGGAAGCCCCTCAGATCACGCGTTGCCGGGCCGGACTGGAACAGAGCCATGGGGAGGACAGATGCGGCGCGATCGATCTCGGTACTGTGTCGCACGTTGCTCAACAGCGTGGCCATGCAGATTTCTTACTTCCACGTGCCAGCTGAGATGCCCCAGAGCGTTCATCCCAGTGCTGCGGTGGTGATTGATGTGTTGCGTGCCACCACCACCATCGCCTGGGCTCTCCACAACGGGGCAGAGGCCATCCAAGCCTTTGCTGATATCGAAGCTCTCCAGTCCGCCGCCGCGGCTTGGCCTGCAGATGCACGCCTGTTGGTGGGTGAGCGGGGTGGCCAGAAATTGGAAGGGTTTGATTTGGGGAACTCCCCCGTGACCGTGGGCCCTGAAACCGTCGCTGGTAAGCGCCTGTTCATGAGCACCACCAATGGAACCCGTGCCCTTGATCGGGTCCGTGATGTTCCTTTACTGATGACCGCCGCATTGCCCAACCGTGAAGCGGTGGCCCAACGCTTGCATCAGCACAAGCCAGACACGCTTGCCATCGTCGGGAGCGGTTGGGAGGGGTCCTATTCCCTCGAAGACTCTTTGGCTGCAGGGGCCTTGGTTCATCGCTTGCTTGAACTGGATTCGGCTGCGAATGCTGTGGCGAATGATGAAGCCACGGCGGCCTTGGCGCTGTGGAAGCAGTGGATGCACGACCCCGAGGCTTGCCTGCGAACGGCAACCCACGGGCAACGCCTCATTCGTATCGGTGATCACGATGCGGATTTTCAGTGTTGTGCCGCACTTGATCAGCTGAGCACTGTTCCCACCCAAGGTGAACCCGGAGTTCTCAAGGCTGCATAGGCGCTCGTACAGTCAAAAAAATCAACGACTGCCGTAATCCTGTGAGCGATTTTCTGGCTGCTGCCGTTCAGCTCACCAGTGGTCAGGACCCCGAGTTGAATTTCAACGCCGCCGAGGAGCAGATCGACCTGGCGGTTCGGCGTGGGGCAGAGCTCATTGGCCTCCCGGAAAACTTTGCCTTCATGGGCGAAGATTCCCGTCGACTGGAGATGGCTGCAGCCTTGGCTGAACAGTGCAGCCGCTTTCTAGTGACGATGGCGCGGCGTTATCAAGTGGCGCTGCTCGGTGGTGGATTTCCTGTTCCGGCTGGTGATGGTGCCCAAACCCTGAACCGGTCTGAGTTGGTGGATCGCGATGGCCAGCTTCTGGCTCAATACGACAAGATTCATTTGTTCGATGTGGATTTGCCGGACGGCAACACCTATCGAGAATCAGCAACGATCAAATCGGGACAGGCGCCTCCGCCTGTTGTGGAGATCCCCGGTTTGTGTCGGGTGGGGCTGTCCATTTGTTACGACGTGCGCTTCCCTGAGCTGTATCGCTATCTCGTCGCGTCTGGGGCGGACTTGTTGATGATTCCCGCCGCGTTTACAGCCTTCACTGGAAAAGATCACTGGGATGTTTTGCTCCAGGCTCGTGCGATTGAAAACACGGCCTATGTGCTTGCTCCTGCTCAAACGGGCGTTCATTACGGGCGTCGTCAGAGCCATGGCCACGCGATGGTGATCGACCCTTGGGGAACGGTGTTGGCTGACGCTGGTGTCCAGACCGGTGCGGCGATTGCACCGGTGAACACCGACCATCTCAGTCGCGTCCGTAATCAAATGCCGAGCCTGCGTCACCGCAAGCCCGCCCTGTTCTGAGTGATGGTTGCGGCGCCTTCACGCCGAATGGCCTGGCTGCTTGCAGCCCTGTTGCAGTGTCCTGGCCTGTTGGCTGCCATGCCTGCCCAAGCGGCGAGTGCGCTTGCGGCTTGGGCCATGACGGATCAAGGCGTCTTGCAGCTGCGTACGAGTCGTAATGCGCAGCTAAAAGCTTTTTTTCAGGCCGCGAGTGCGGGGCGTGGAACCCGAGTTTGGATCGACTTTCCCGGTGAATTGCGCTTTCCCCGTCGCCTGGCTGGTCGGGGTGCGGTGAAGGAAATCCGCATCGGTAAGCCGCGGTCTGGAGCAACCCGGCTTGTGGTGGAGTTTCGCTCCGATGTGGATCTCAATCCAGAGGATCTGCGTCTACGGGGGACGGCACCGGATCGATGGGAAATGGCCTTTGTCGGCTTACCCACCCGTGGACTCAATGACATGGGAGAAGGCGATCTCACAGGACGAGCGACGGCTTGGCAGACATCTCCGCGGTTCGCTCCATCCCGGACCCCCGTTGATCCCTCGGGCCTCCCCACCGTTCCTAAAAATCGCTACCGCGTGGTGATCGATCCCGGCCATGGCGGCCCTGATCCAGGGGCTGTCGGAATCCGAGGGCTCAGGGAATCCGATGTGGTGCTTGATGTGTCGCTGCAGGTTGCAGCCTTGCTGAGGGCCCGTGGTGTCGATGTGCAGCTCACCCGGACCAGTGAGATCGATGTGGATTTACCGCCGCGGGTGTCGCTCGCTAATCGATTCGGAGCCACAGCTTTCATCAGCATTCATGCCAATGCCTTGAGCATGAAACGCCCTGATGTGAACGGGATAGAAACCTTCTATTTCTCTGATCCACGCTCCGGACGTCTGGCGACTTATCTGCAGCAACAAATGATGGATGTCTCGCCGGGCACCCCCAATCGCGGCGTAAGGCGAGGCCGATTTTTCGTGATTCGTCGCACCACCATGCCTTCGGCCTTGGTGGAAATGGGATTTGTGACTGGTGCGATTGATTCACCGCGCCTCGCCCGTGCTGATCACCGCCGCCGCCTGGCTTTAGCCATTGCAGCGGGCACCTTGAACTACCTCAAGCGAGAGGTGCGATGACACCGCTTCTGGGCTTTTTCGACAGCGGTATCGGTGGCCTCACCGTGCTTCGGCAGGTGCTGGAACGCCATGGCCCGGTGCCGTGCATTTACTTAGGTGATACGGCCCGTGTTCCTTACGGCAGTCGTTCTGCCCCTGAGATTCGCTTGATTGCTGCGGAGGTGGTGGCGTGGTTACGCGATCAACAGGTCTCCACCGTGGTGATGGCCTGCAACACCACCAATGCCTTGGCCCGTGACGTGGCCGAGGGCCAGGCCGGGGGGCCGGTGATTGGCTTGATCGGAGCAGCGGCGGCCATGGTTCAAACCCATCGGGTTGGCGTGTTGGCGACTCCTGCGACGGTTGCGTCCGAGGCCTACCGCTCAAGCATCGAAGCGCTTCATCCCGGCACCCTGGTGGTGGAACAGGCTTGCCCAGCTTTTGTGCCGATGATCGAGTCCGGCGACTTGAGCAGTGATGAGCTTCGTCGTATTGCAAAGGAGTACTTGAGGCCCATGTTGAAAGCCTCTGTGGAGTCGATCGTGCTGGGCTGCACCCATTACCCATTATTGGTGCCGTTGCTCCGGCAGTTATTACCCGCGTCGGTTCAGTTAATTGATCCGGCTGTGGGTGTGGCGCGTCAACTGGATGCGGTTCTTGGAGTTCCGAAACCGTTGCTTGGGGAACGCCTTCATCTCGACGACTGCCGTTTCTGTGTCACGGCTGATCCGGATGGGTTCGCGACGCGGGCTACCCCCTGGCTTGGAGAACGTCCACTTGTGCGGCTTGAAGTGCTGCAATCCTGAAGCTGAGGCCACTAGGATCGCTGCGCCGAGGGGTTTCATGATCACCGTCACCGAGCTGCTGCAACCGGTTGAGACCGATCTCGAGACTTTGCTCGGTGATTTACGCAAGTTGATTGGTGCGGGGCATCCCATCCTTCAGGCCGCGGCAGAGCATCTGTTTAGTGCCGGCGGAAAACGCATTCGCCCCGGCATTGTTTTGTTGGTTTCTAGAGCTCTCGCCGCTGATGGCCAACTCACGCCCCGTCATCGCCGCTTGGCTGAAATCACGGAGATGATTCACACTGCGTCGTTGGTTCACGACGATGTGGTGGATGAAGCGTCAACCCGTCGTGGTGTCGACACCGTCCATAGCCGTTTCGACGCACGCGTTGCTGTTCTTGCAGGGGATTTTCTTTTTGCACAAGCGAGTTGGCATCTTGCAAACCTCGATGATCTCGATGTCGTCAAATTATTGAGTCGAGTGATCATGGATCTCGCCGATGGCGAGATTAAGCAGGGGCTTTATCGGTTCGACACGTCCCAGAGTTTTGAGACGTATTTAGAAAAAAGTTATTGCAAAACAGCGTCCTTGATTGCCAATAGTTCCAGAGCTGCTGGTGTTCTGAGTGGTTGTAATCCAGAAGAGTTGGACTCTCTTTATCAATTTGGTCGTCAACTTGGTCTGGCCTTTCAAGTGGTCGACGACATCCTTGATTTCACTGGTAACGATGAACAGTTGGGTAAGCCAGCCGCAAGTGATTTAGCAAGCGGTTATTTAACGGCGCCTACGTTTTATGCCCTTGAAGAGAATCCTGATCTCGGTGCATTGATTGATCGTGAATTCAAAGAAACCGGTGATCTTGAACGAGCTCTCCATATCGTTCGATCGTCTCAATCCATTCCACGAACCCGAGAACTAGCTGAAAAATTCGCCCGTGAATCGCGAGAATCCATTGCTTGGATGGCTGATTCTCCCTCCAAGCGCGCTTTGCTTGAACTGCCCGATTTTGTGCTTAGTCGGTTGTATTGACGAGCTGATTCAAGACAACTTCAAGGCTGTGAATTCGGCAGGGATTTTTACTTAAGGGTTCAGTCTCGATCCCAGGTGATAAGACCCAGACACGACATCCAGCTGCAACTGCGGATTGCATTCCCGCATTTGAATCTTCAAAGGCCCAACAAGCTTTTGGGTCAACCTTTAAGCGCTTTGCCGCCAGCAAATACGGCGATGGATCTGGTTTTCCTGCGACCAACTGCGGATCATCTCCATAGATCCGTTCTTGGATGGATCGAACCCAAGGGTGGTGGCTGGTCTTAAAGGCCACAGCCTCTCGACTGCTGCTGGTGACAAGGGCCGTTTTGATCCCGTGATCGCAGCAGTGCCGCACCAATTGTTCCGCCCCTGGCATCGCTGGAGCTTGAGGGAGCAACGCTCGAACAATGGGTTGCTGTACCTCCAGGAGAGAGTCAATGCCAATTGGGGATGGAAGCCAAGCATCCACTTGCCGAGCGCAGTCGTTGCGACGCCGACCTTTGAGCTGCAGTACTTGCTCATGGCTCAGTTCGGCGCCGAACTGGGCCGCGGCCTCACTCCAGCCCCTCCCATGGAATGGCTCCGTGTCGAGCAGGAGCCCATCCAAATCAAATAAGCAGGCCACCGGTGGATGCGTCATCCCTTCAGGGGAGGTTCGGTTTCCCTAGTCAAGCGGTTCAACGGCATTCGACGGATTGATAAGCGTCTGCAAGAAGCATGGATCTGCTCCTTAGCCTGAGCGATAAGCGCCTTGTTCAGCCTTCCTTGACGAACACCAACACATCGATCGAAAGCGTGCTGCAGGAGCAGCGTGTGTTCGAACCTCCCGCGAGCTTTTCAGCAAAGGCTTCGATTAGCAGCCTTGAGGCTTATCGGGCCATGGCCGATGCGGCGAAGGCTGATCCAGACAGCTTTTGGGGAGACGCTGCCCGTCGTGAATTGCACTGGTTTGAGCCGTTCCATACGGTTCTTGATTGGAGCGATGCTCCCTTCGCCCGTTGGTTTGAAGGCGGCACCACCAACTTGTCGTTCAATTGCCTCGATCGCCATCTTGAGGGCCCTACGGCCAATAAAACAGCCCTGATCTGGGAGGGAGAGCCTGGTGATGTGCGTCGGTTCACCTATCGAGAACTGCACGCCGAGGTCTGTAAGGCCGCCAATGCCCTGAAGGCCATGGGCCTTGGTAAGGGCGACTTGGTGGCGCTTTATATGCCGATGATCCCGGAAGCGGCGATCGCGATGCTTGCGTGTGCCCGTATTGGGGCGCCCCATTCCATTGTGTTTGGGGGCTTCTCCTCCGAGGCATTGCGGGATCGCTTGATTGATGGCGAGGTGAAGGCTGTGATCACCGCCGATGGCGGCTTCCGAAAAGACAAGCCTGTTTCGTTGAAGCCAGCGGTCGATGCTGCCTTGGCCGATGGGGCCTGCCCAACGGTGCACTCCGTGTTGGTGGTTCAGCGCACCAAACAGGACGTGACGATGGTCGAGGGTCGCGACCAGTGGTGGCATGAGCTCGTGTTGGGCCAAAGCGACGCCTGTGCGGCTGAGCCGATGGCGAGTGAAGACCGTTTATTTGTGCTTTACACCTCTGGTTCCACAGGAAAACCCAAGGGAGTGGTGCACACCACAGCTGGGTACAACCTCTGGGCTCATCTCACCTTCAAGTGGATCTTTGACACTCGCGACGACGATGTGTTCTGGTGCACAGCCGATGTGGGCTGGATTACAGGGCACAGCTACATCGTTTATGGCCCCCTTTCCAATGGAGCCACAACGGTGATGTACGAGGGCGCCCCACGCCCCTCGAAGCCAGGGGCGTTCTGGGAGCTGATTCAGAAGCACGGCATCACGATCTTCTACACCGCACCAACAGCGATTCGGGCCTTCATGAAGGGCGGACGGTCGGTGCCTGACCAGTTCGATATGTCCAGTCTTCGTTTACTGGGCACCGTCGGCGAGCCGATCAACCCAGAAGCTTGGATGTGGTATCGCGACGTGATTGGTGGAAACCGTTGTCCGATCGTCGATACCTGGTGGCAAACCGAAACCGGTGGCGTGATGATCAGCCCCTTGCCTGGGGCCACCCCCACCAAGCCAGGTTCAGCGACATTGCCTTTGCCTGGGATTCAGGCCGACATCATTGATGCTGAAGGCAACAGCTGCCGCGATGACGAGGGTGGTTACCTCGCGGTGCGTGCCCCCTGGCCAGGAATGATGCGCACGGTGCATGGCAATCCTCAGCGTTTCCGGGAGAGTTATTGGGAGCACATTCGTCCAGCGGACGGCTCGTATCTCTATTTCGC
>JADHRU010000105.1 GCA_016777265.1 Synechococcus sp. BS30m-G31 | reverse complement strand
CTTCTCTCTCAAGACGAGATCAAGGCCATCGCTGATCTTCCTTCCAGGGAAGAACTCATGGCTCAGATCGCTGGTGCAATCAACGCTGTGGCCACCAAGGTCGCCGTTGGCATCAACGAGGTTCCCACCGGTATGGCCAGGGCACTCAAGCAGCACGCCGAAGGCGGCGACAGCTGAGTTCGCTCTACCACCACGTCTATTTCCTGATCTGTTGCTGATTTTCAACCATGTCTGCAAAAACCGACGAAATCCTCGAATCGCTGAAATCCCTTTCTCTGCTTGAAGCTTCCGAGCTTGTTAAGCAGATCGAAGAGGCTTTTGGTGTCTCCGCCGCCGCATCTGCTGGTGTCGTGATGGCTGCCCCTGGCGCTGCTGGTGGCGGTGAGGCTGCTGAAGAAAAGACCGAGTTCGATGTGATCTTGGAAAGCTTCGAAGCTTCCGCCAAGATCAAAGTTCTCAAGGCCGTTCGCGAAGCGACTGGCTTGGGCTTGGGCGATGCCAAGGCCCTGGTCGAGGCCGCTCCCAAGCTGGTCAAAGAAGGTGCGTCCAAGGACGATGCCGAAGCCCTCAAGAAGGCCATCGAAGAAGTGGGTGGCAAGGTCACAATCAAGTGATCCAGTGGGGTCGGCCTGTGGCCGATCCGCAGCCAACTCCTTCGTAATAAAAGCGGCTCTCCTCGGGGGGTCGCTTTTTTGTTGTGCATTGGACTTGGCAATAAAAAAACCCCGCCGAAGGCAGGGTTTTTTGTGGAACATGTTCAGGAGTCTGTCCTTGTTTCGACCCTGAAGAGGTGTTCTGCACTCCTCACACCAATGCATTGTGAGAGCCACCCAGCAGAAATGGTTGTTTTGCGGGTCTCTCTGGTAACTGGCACCGTGCCGGCGGCTATCGCCGGCTCCTGTACGGGATCACTTGCAGCGGGATCGGGCCTGCGCTTGCGATCCGCTGGCCGTTTGTCCGCCGTGACGCAAAGGAAACGTCGCGAGTAGACGTTTTTGGGATTGGCGGAGGCATGCTGGGGGGCTTAGGGGCGCCAAGGCTGGCCAGGCTTGATCCTCTGCTCTGGTGAATGGCTTTCGCCAATAACAGCTGCACGGGATCCGGATTTGCGAAATAAATATGGCTCAGGGTACGTCCTTGGTACGCGCGTCGTTCAAGCCGCCAGTCGTCATTCAGTTCAAGGCGAACAAAGCCATTTCGCTGTCGTTGTGGAATGGGCGCATGCCCAACCACGATCGGCGCCTTTTGATCTGGATTGAACGCTTGTAATTGCAGGGTTGATCCCTTTTGCATTAGGCGCAACCGGAACCGCGCTCCAAGGTCTGAACCGCCACTACGAATCGAATAACCATTGCTGTCGAGATATCGGCTGCAAATTCCAGCGAAATTAAAGCTGTTCAATGTGGGTTCGACTAATCCGTCGGCCCGCGGCGTCCAGCAAAGGGGTTTGCGCTTGATTTGTTCCAGAACAAGCAGCTTCCAGTTGTTCTGACCGACGGGTCGCGCCAGCACGGCAAACCGATCTTGAGGTAGTGGCTTGCTTTCAAAGATGCCCCGCGCTGCGAGCGCGCCGGGCAACAGCAGTCCAAGAACACCAGTGACAGCGACACCAGTGACAGCCAAGCCTGTGGCTTGGGGGTAGGTTCGCCTCATACACGGCTGCGTGAGAACCCGTGTTCTACCGAACTTTGCGAGGGGAAACCAATGGTTGATGGACGGGGCCGGGTGGTGGCTGCCGCAACGGATGGTGCCTGCCGCGGCAATCCGGGTCCGGGTGGATGGGGCGCCTTACTGCGGTTTGAGGATGGCAGCGTCGAAGAATTTGGAGGGCATGACCCTGCGACCACGAACAATCGGATGGAGCTCCAGGCGGCTTTGGCCTTGTTGGAGCGTTTAAAAGACTTGCCACGGCATCCCGATCTCACCCTTAGGACCGACAGCAAATACCTCATCGATGGCTTGGGATCTTGGCTGAAGGGGTGGAAACGCAAAGGCTGGCGCACCGCTGCTGGCAAACCTGTGCTGAATCAAGATTTATGGAAGTCCTTGGATGCGGCTCGTCTCGACGATGTCCCGCTCACCCATGTGAAGGGTCATAGCGGCGATCCAGACAATGAGCGTGTCGACCGCATTGCTGTGGCTTTCTCCCACGGCGCCGCTGCAGCCCCCGATTTAACCGCTGGAGTGAAGGGTTCGGTGTCTCCGGCTGCACCTGACAACGATTCGGCGCCGCTGCCGCTCCAGCAGTTGCTGACACGGTTGGAGCTGGCAGATCGGCTGGCGGATGGTGCATTCAGCTTGACGGCGATTGAGTTGGCGCAGCTGGTTGAGCAACCCCTAAAGCAGTTGGAATCCAAGGACGGCCCTTGGATGTGGCGGGATTGGTTGGTGAGTCCTGAGGACACCGGCCGCTGGCGCTTGAGTCGTCGCGAGGGAGGATCAGGGGAGTCGTGAGACTCAGGATGTCGCCGTCCTCTTCGGTTGGTCCGCTTGGCAGCGGTGCTTTTTATCAACGTTGGCTGGGTCCGCTCCTGGCTCGCGATGAAGGATTGGATGCAGAGCAGCTCTCGCAAGTGGCGCTGACGGCCCTTGGTCAGGCCAGCCTGCGGCGCCGCTGGCCCGGGGTGTCATCCGTGCTCGATGGCGTGGCGGCAGATTTACAGCGTCGAGATCTCCGCTTGGAGCAGGTGTTGTTTGGGTGTCGTTTTCCGAATCCCGTTGGTTTGGCCGCCGGGTTCGATAAGAACGGCGTTGCCGCAGGGATTTGGGATCGCTTTGGCTTTGGTTTTGCGGAGGTTGGCACCGTCACTTGGCACGGGCAGCCGGGGAATCCCAAACCACGCCTGTTCCGCCTTGCGGAGGAGCAGGCGGCATTAAATCGAATGGGATTCAACAACGATGGTGCGCAGGCGTTGTTGAAAACCCTGGACCGTCAGCGTTTGGAGCCACCTGGGCAACGCCCGGCAGTCTTGGGTATCAATGTGGGCAAATCGAAGGTCACATCCCTCGAGCAGGCGCCAGATGATTACGCCGCATCGTTAGAGCTTTTGGCTCCCATGGCGGATTACGCCGTGATCAACGTCAGTTCCCCCAACACGCCAGGACTGCGGGATTTGCAAGATTCCGTCCAGTTGCGGCGTTTGGTGGAGCGTCTGCGTCGGTTGGCAGCATGCCCACCCTTGCTGGTGAAGATCGCTCCTGATCTCGACGATGAGGCCATCGATGCGATTGCGCGTCTTGCCTATGAGGAGGGCTTGGCCGGTGTGATCGCTGTCAATACCAGCATCGATCGGCTTGGACTGTCCCAACGACGCTTGGTTCAAACCGGCCGCACCCTGGCGGAGGAAGCGGGGGGATTGAGTGGTGTCCCATTACGCGGACGTGCTCTTGAGGTGATTCGGCGCTTAAGGGCCGGGGCTGGACCAGCCCTTCCGTTGGTGGGCGTTGGTGGGATCGATTCCCCGGAGACAGCTTGGGAGCGCATTGTTGCCGGTGCCTCACTGGTGCAGCTCTACACCGGTTGGATTTTTCAGGGTCCAGATTTGGTGCCCCGAATTTTGGAAGGCTTGCAAGGGCAGTTGGATCGGCATGGCCTGCGCTCGATAGGCGAGGCCGTGGGCTCCGGACTCCCCTGGCAAGACTGATTCCAGTGCTGTTCAAGGGCGGTTCCACCGATACCGTTAATGGAGTGGCAAATTCACGGTGCCTCTGCCGTCTTTGGCTGAGATTCCACAACTTCAGGCCTTGCGAAGCCAAATCGGCCGCTTGTGGGCTGCCCAGACGGTGGTGGTGTTGGCATCGGATCGCGGACTGTGGATCGTTTGGCGGTCCGATCAGGGTTGGCAAGTCGCTTCCGGATCTTGGCCTGAAGGTTGTTGTCGCGATGGGATGCCGTTGCAGCGAGAGGCGATGGCTGAACTTTTGGCCGACCTCTTGCTGGACCACGATTTGATCGATGCCCAGGTGGAGTTGTTGCTTCCTCTAGCTGGGGTCCACTGGCGTGTTTTGGATGGGATTGAGCCTGATCAGTTCGAGCAGGCCAAACCTGCATTGGCGGATTTGCCATGGCCGCTGCAGGCTCAGGAGAGTTACACCGCCCTTTCAACGTTTGGCTCTGCCGAGTGTTCGGTGACTTCGAGCTCTGTGACTTCGAGCTCTGTGACGGTGGCCCTTGGGGTGACGCGCCTGCATCTTCAGGCGTGGATCGATGTGATTGAGCAGGCGGATTTGGTGTTGCGTCGCGTCGATTGGTGCCTCAGCTCGGCCCTGCGCGGCTTGTTGCAGCTCACGCAGCACTGGTCGGGGGATTTGGCCTGGTTGATCCAAGACGGCCCATCCTGTCGTCTGGTGTTGTTGCGCAGTGGTGTGCCAGAGCTGGACCAGGTGATGACGACGGCAGCGGCTGAGCTTGACGGCTGCCAGCGGGAGATTCGGGCTTGGCTCACGGCGTGGCAACAGAGATCAGAATCGTCGGTTGCGCTGGGTTGGTGGTTCTCCGTGGCTGGCGATCAGAATGATCTCTGGGAGGCTCTGGTGGATCTGGGCCGCGGCGAACAACTGTTGCAACAAGTCCTGCCGATCCTGGAGCAGGCCACAGATTTAGAAACGCCCACCCCCCCTCTTGAGGCATTGGAGCATCTCGCCCTGCTTGGCAGTTTGAATTGGGACGCGGTGGCCTGATGCAGAACCATCGGCCTGATCTATTGCGCGACCGTCGCCTTGAGCTGGGACTTCCTCCCACGCCTCCACCACTGCGGCCAGCTCGTGGGCTTGTGTTGCTTGGTTCAGGGATTGGACTCGTTCTGGTGCTCGTGGTTGCTGCGTTTCAGTGGCTGGCGCAAGCGCGGGAGCAGTCGCTGCAGGCCCAAGTCGATCGCATGGCAACGGTCGAGCAGAGGGCCCGTCGCCTCAATACAAAACTGAAAACCGTCACGGCGCGCAGCAACGCGCTCGACAAGGACACCCGCCAGATCGTGTCCCAGTTGGTGGCGGTGCGATCCGGTTCAGCTTTTTTGGAGCAGCTGCGTCGGGTCACACCCCAGGGGGTTCAGCT
>JADHRU010000104.1 GCA_016777265.1 Synechococcus sp. BS30m-G31 | reverse complement strand
AGATCGTGAGCAGCGGCCCCGATCGAATCATTGTTTATGAGGGAGCTGAAGACAAACTCAAACAACTCAATAGCGGTGTGCTCGAGAAGTTAGGGGTGGGCGGCCCCAGCTGGGAAGAACAGGAGCGAGAGCGCTATCGGGTAAATCTTGTGCCAGTAGAGAACCAACTCAGCTCTGGACAACCCGTTGAACAAAAGCAACGGCAGTTGCAAGCGTCCGAAGCGCAACGCTTTGAAGCTGAAGAAGAAATGGAATATGTGGAGCTTGAGGACCAACGACGCGATCCGCAGGTCCAACGGCGCTACCTCGAGGAACAACCAACTGATTCCTTCGAACCCGCCCGATATAACAATTCGCGTTATCCGGAACAATCTCGTTTTGAAGAGCCCCCTTACGAGGAAACTCGTTTTGAGGAGCCCCGCTTCGATGAGCAGCCTTGGCAGGAGGAGCGTCCCGAAGAATCAAGCCTGAACGTCGAACCTGCCCCTCGAAGAGCGATGCCTGCTTCACGGCGGCCTGTGCAAAAAATCAGCGAGCCCCTCGATGTCGAACCGATCCAAGACGATCTCGACGATCCCTGGTAAGCGCGATTCAATGCGTTGATTGCAGGACCAGACCAAGGGGTGACATCAACACAATCGAGAGAGCCTTCACTCCCCGTGAATCAGCGGCTGCGGGCCCTGCCAACAAAAACTGGTCGACCCAATACACGTCCTTCGCGCTGGGGAGGGCTGATCTATCGCAGTGCCGTTTTATTGCTTTTGGCCCTGATTACTCACGCTGTAGGCAAACCAACAGCCGTTGAGCGCTGTATCGACGACAGGATGCAGCAGGTGCTCGACAGCCATCAGCTCAAGCCATCTCAACTCACAGCGTCGGTACGGGTGAGTGAAGTCACCAAAGCCACCAATTTCTGCAATGGCGGCAACGGACGGCTCAATTGGTCCCGGTAACCATCAAACCGGTTTGAAATCCAAGGAGGCGCTGTTCACGCAATGACGCTGACCCGTTGGTGCAGGTCCGTCGGAGAACACATGTCCGAGATGACTGTCACAACGGGAGCAGGTGATCTCCGTCCGGACCATGCCATGGGTGATGTCCTGTTTTGTAGTGATCGCTTCTGGAGAGATGCCATCCCAAAAGCTGGGCCAGCCTGTGCCCGAATCGAACTTGGTTGTTGAACTGAACAACGGGGTTCCGCAACAAACGCAGTGATAGACACCAGTCGCCTTGTTATCCCAGTATTTACCTGTGAAGGCCCGTTCGGTTCCCCCACAGCGCGCTACCTGATATTGCTCAGGGGATAACGATTGCTTCCACTCGTCGGAGCTGCGGTTGATCCGATCAAGGCTGGGCATGACGAGGGCAATTGCAGGTCGATCACCTTAGGCAGATGGAAGCGTGCGGGGGAGCAGATCGCGCACTTCGGCGGCCAATGCCATCACGGCACCGGGCTCACCCCGCAGGGCCTGGAGGTCGTTGCGTTGCCCCTCCAAACGCTCGGGAGATGACAACCATTCGATCGCTTCCGTGGCGATTTGTTGGGGTGTGATTTCACCAATCCGCTCGGGCACCACGGGCCGACCCGCCGAGATGTTGGGCCAAGCCACAAAACCGTTGTTACGCAGCCTCCAAAACGTCAGCAACGCGCCGAGCAAGCGCCGCAAACCTGGGATCCGCGCCAACAACCCAAAACCGCCATCCCATGCCCGCATCATGTCCAGGTGCTGGGTGGGCACCATCACAATCATGGGAACCGCCAACGCACCGAGTTCAGCGGTGTTCGCCCCCACGGTGGTCAGAGCCAAATCGCACTGGCTCAAAGGGCCATGGGCCGGATGCTCCTGAATCAATTGGATTCGTGTTCCGGCCTTCGTGACCAGCGCATCGTTGTCCACAGCAACGACCGCTGATCGATAGAGACGGGCAATCGGGTTGGTCGGGCCCGCAAACCGCAGGAGTTCTTCAACACTGGTGGTGGGAGCCAAAGGGAGTAAAAAACGACACTGCGGACGCTCTCGGGCGATGTGATCAGCGGTTTCCAGAAAAAACGGCATCCCGACGCTCAATTTGGCGGCCTTCGACCCCGGCAATAACGCCACCCACTCACCATCCGGTAGCGGAGCCTCTTGACGCGCAAACGATGAGAGGTCGGCCATTAAATCGCCGACAACCCGACATCGGGCCTGATACCGGACAGGCAATTGTCGGCGTACCGCCTCTGACATCGCAGCGATGCTGTCGTTCCACTGCGGCCAACGCGCGACCCACTCCGCATAGGTGATGTGGCGGTACCCGAGACGGGCGGACAAGAGCACCGTCCAAAACTGATCCCCCCCCAGAAACACCACGATTCCTTTCTGAGGCCACAGCCCAAAACGCCAGGGACGCAGCAGGAGTGACCAAAACGATCGAGCCGGAATGATCCGATCAAACAGCTGCCAGGGCTGAGCAGCCCGATGCTCCTGGCCCGTGGCATTCGGACATGGCACCAAGACCAATTGAAGGCTTGCGGGCGAGCTGGGGTCTCGCGGTCGCAACGGCTGAAGGATGTGGAGCCGTTCCGCCAGAGGTCGAACCCAGGTACTCAACTCCCCTGGGCCATTCGAAACCAGGACGATCGCCAGTCCTGGGTCAGCGTTGCGGAGGCTTGCCAAAAGATTGAAATGCGGATGGCGAGACTTGAACTCGCAAGGCCTAAGCCACACGCCCCTCAAACGTGCGTGTCTACCAATTCCACCACATCCGCGTGGTCGATTCAGTCGCTCGGACTTCATCGATGAGTGATCATACCGGCCGGGGTGAATAAGGCTGGCGTATAGAGCCCCTGATCAGTTGCCGCTGATACGATCCAGCTTGAGGCCTAATGACACTGCGGGATGCCCATCGGCAAAGTGCTGATCGCCAACCGCGGCGAGATCGCTCTTCGAATTTTGCGGAGCTGCAGAGAGCTCGGCATCGCCACCATTGCTGTGTACAGCTCTGTCGACAAAGACGCCTTGCACGTTCAGCTGGCTGATGAAGCCGTTTGCGTCGGCGAAGCGCAAAGCAGCAAGAGCTATCTCAACGTTCCCAACATCCTTGCCGCCGCCACCTCTCGCGGTGCCGATGCCATCCACCCTGGCTACGGCTTCTTGGCAGAAAACGACAAATTCGCCGAAATGTGCAACGCGCATGGGCTGATTTTTGTCGGACCATCTCCCCATGCGATCCGGTCGATGGGGGATAAGTCGACCGCAAAAATAACCATGCAATCGGTGGGTGTTCCCACCGTTCCAGGCAGTGAAGGATTGCTGTCCAATCCGCAAGAAGCCGCCCAGCTGGCCGCTGAAATGGGTTACCCCGTGATGATCAAAGCCACCGCTGGTGGTGGTGGCCGAGGCATGCGTCTCGTGCCGGGGCCCGATCAGCTTGAAAGCTTGTACAAAGCAGCCCAAGGGGAAGCGGAAGCGGCCTTTGGCAATCCCGGGCTCTACATGGAGAAATTCATCGACCGCCCTCGCCACGTGGAAGTGCAGGTGCTTGCGGATCGTCACGGCACCGTTGTCCACCTGGGCGAGCGGGACTGCTCCATCCAACGGCGCCACCAAAAACTGCTGGAAGAAGCGCCAAGCCCTGCCCTTGATCCCGAGCTACGGCGAAAGATGGGTGAAGCGGCAATCGCCGCAGCCCGCAGCATCAATTACGAAGGTGCCGGCACCGTTGAGTTTCTCCTCGACCGCAGCGGCGGTTTCTATTTCATGGAGATGAACACGCGGATTCAGGTCGAGCATCCGGTCACGGAGATGGTCACAGGCGTCGACCTGATCGCCGAACAGCTACGCATCGCTGGAGGCGAGCCGATCAGCATGCGCCAAGACGAGATCCAGATGAATGGCCACGCCATCGAATGCAGGATTAATGCAGAAGATGCCCGCCACAATTTCCGCCCAGCACCGGGACGAATCACCGGATGGCTACCCCCCGGCGGGCCTGGGGTGCGTGTCGACAGCCACGTGTACACCGGTTACGACATTCCCCCCTTCTACGACTCGTTAATTGGGAAGGTGATTGTTTGGGGCAAAGACCGGCAACACGCCATGACCCGGATGAAACGGGCACTGAATGAATGTGCCATCACGGGGATTCCCACCACCGTTGAGTTCCACTTGGAGATGCTCGACCGTCCCGAATTCATCAACGGCGACATTCACACCAAATTTGTGGAGCAGGAAATGCTGCCCTAGGCAACTGCTTGGGCACTGCGCAGCAGGATTTGCGAGAGAACACCCTGTTGTCCCACCAGCAGCTCCCGAAACAAGCTGATCAATCCCACCCAGATCACCGGGGTGACATCCACACCTCCGATCGGGGCCACAACTTTGCGTGTAAGTGCCAACACGGGCTCCGTGGGCCAGGCGATCAGAGGCCATGCCCCTTTGGTCATATCAACCTGTGGATACCAGGTGAGAACGATGCGGAGCAAAAATGCAACAGTCCAAGCAGCCAGGAGGAGACCCAGCGAAACATGGACAAACGGCAAAGCCTGAAGCAGCAGCGGCGTCACAAACCTCAAAGCAATCGAGCCACCATCGTAGAAACAGGACTTTCATCATTAGGATCGCGCTGGCCACGATGCTGACGGCAACACCCCGATGACCTCCTCCCTCTCCAACTTTCTAAGCAGCCTCGTGTGGGGAGCTGTGATTATTGTTGTGCCCGCCACCATTGCGTTGATCCTGATTAGTCAAACCGACCGCCTCGATCGCAAGCTTTGATCAACAACTGGCATCACTCGTAAACTAGGGCTCAAGCGGGAGCGCACCTTTGGTTAATGCCAGTCTTAATTGGGCCAGCATTGTCGGAATTGTGCTGGCCGTAGGCGGTGCGCTGCTCTACTTCCTACGCACGTTCAAGCCTGCGCTTGCAAGGGATTACGACGTTTTTTTTGCCGCCATTGGACTCCTCTGCGGAGGAATTCTGTTTTTTCAAGGCTGGCGCCTTGACCCCATTCTTCAGTTTGGCCAATTCCTGCTAGCCAGTACCACCGTCTTTTTCGCCTACGAAAGCGTTCG
>JADHRU010000103.1 GCA_016777265.1 Synechococcus sp. BS30m-G31 | reverse complement strand
GCCCAATTGGGCCAAATGAATCCGGATCTGATGGGGCCGCCCCGTGCGGATTGTCACCTCGAGGCGATCTCCAGCAGCGCAACGGTCCAACAAGCGCACCGTGGAGTGAGCCGTGAGCCGCTTCCTTGTCGGCTCCTGGTCCAAAGGTTCTGGTCCCCAAATCCAACCCAGCAACGGATGCTGGCGCTCCACCACATCAGTGCTCACCACCAAGCTTTGGCCGGGCTCCAACCCCTCCACCCGACGCGCCCACGCCTGATAGATCTTCTGACAACGACTTTCTGGCCGGAACTGTTTCGACAACGCTGCCCGGGTTGCTGCCGTCCTGGCACAAACCTGTAATCCCGACGTGAACCGACCCAGCCGATGCACGGGTTTAGCCCCAGTCGATGCGAGCAATGCGGTGAGTGTGTGCTCCAAAAAGCCACCTCCAGGCATCACCGGCAGCCCCGATGGTTTGTTGATCACCAACAAATCGCCATCGTCATGAATGGTGTCCCATTGATCCGGAATGGCCTCCTCAAGCCAAGGTGGCCTCTGCCAACAGATGTCATCGCCACTGGCCAGTTGCGTATCTCCAGCCAACGGCTCACCGTTGCGATGCAGTTCACCCGCTGCAATCCGCTCCAACCAAACAGCTGCAGCGGAGTGCTGATGGCGGTTCGCCATCCATTGGCTTAACCATGCACCTTCGCCATGGGACTGCACACGATCGTGATGAGCCCAACCTGCATTGAATGCCGCCGGCCTCCAACCCTGCTTCGAAGAGGCAACCCCATCCACCATCAAGTCACCAGGCGATGTTCCAAGGCGTAGCGCACCAGTTCCGTGCGACTGGACGTACCCGTTTTGTTGAACAAACGGCTCACGTACTTCTCCACATTGCGGATCGACGTTTCCAGCTGACGAGCAATCTCCTTGTTCATCAACCCCTCAGCCACCAACTGCAGCACGCTCGCTTCCCGCGGCGTGAAGCTGTGCGCCACCGGATCCTTGTAAGGCAAGGCCTCGGCTTGGGCCAACAACGAGCGGATCTCAGTGATCTGCTTGGCCATCTGGCCCATATCCGTATCCGCGAAGCGAGCCGCCTCCTGCAACAACCGCTGCTGCCGTTGGGCCACATTCCGGACCCGCGCCACTAACTCATCGGGATCGAACGGCTTCGGGATGTAGTCATCCACGCCAGCCATGTAGCCCTGGGTGCGATCAGCCGTCATGCCCTTCGCGGTTAGGAAAATCACGGGAGTTCCGCCAAGCCGTTCGTCATCCCGTAATTTCTTCAGCAAGCCATAGCCATCCAGGCGAGGCATCATTACGTCGCTGATCACCACATCCGGCAACATCTGCTGCGCCTTGGTGAATCCTTCCTCTCCATCCACCGCGGTGGTGACGTCGAACCCCTCGTCCTCGAGGTATGCCTGAACCGCCGTGCGCAACCCGGGCTCGTCGTCCACCAGGAGCAACCTTGGCGCCGGGGGAGGCGCCTCTTGCTCTTCTGTGGTGGGAATCGGGGCGTCGCTCATGGCTGGAGTCGATCTCCCATCAATGTATGGAGGTTGCGCTTAAGGGGCCAGTGCGGGTAACTGCTCCTGGCGTTCGGTGCGGAGGGTGGAAAAGCCCAGTTCCAGGGCTTTGTCACGCAACGTTGCAGGGTCGGTTCCCGCGACCTCCGGCACACAAGCGGCCCACCACACCAAATGATCCTCTCGATTTCCTTCCAGGATCGGGCCACCGGGATTCAAATGCCGAACGAACACCGCTGAAAGCGTGCGCTTCACTCGTAAGGGATTGTTCACCCCGCAATTCACTGATTCCACATAGACATTCAGATCGGACGGCGACTCTTCCCAAAGGCTGTAGCTGCGCAAGGTTCCGTCTGCCCCTCCGGGCTTAATCGCATAGATGCCAATCATGCGAGGCCCACCAGCATCCGGCTCCTCCATCAGCACCTGCAGATCCTTGGGTCGTGACTTTTTCATCTGTTCCAGCACCTCCTGACGGCTGATCGCCTCTGCCGCCAATGGGGCCAGCAGCAGCGCCAGGCCAAAGCCAAGGCCCAAACCCAACCGAGCCATCGGGAAACGCAGACCCATACGAGTAGGGATGAGAACGTCAATCATGATCGCAATAGTTGCGATACCCCGCTGAACGGCGCGCCCCTCGCTTTTGATTTCCAAGCCACCACCCCCTGCTCAGCAGGGGTGGTGGAAGCGATGGCGCCCTACTGGAGCGACCATTGGGGCAATCCCTCCAGCCGTCAGCATCGCCAGGGCCTCACCGCAGCGGCTGCCGTTGCCCTAGCCCGTCGCCAGATCGCAGAGACCCTCGGCGTCGATTCCGATCGGCTGATCTTCACCAGCGGCGCCACCGAAGCCAACAATTTGGCCCTGCTCGGCCATGCCCGAGCCCAGGGTTGCGGTCATTTGATCAGCGTGACGACAGAACACCACGCTGTGTTGGATCCCCTTGCCCAACTCCAGCGCGAAGGCTTCCAGGTTTCGCTGCTAGAGCCTCAGCCCGATGGCCTGATCAAACCATCCCAACTCGCAGCGGCGATCACGCCGGAGACTCGGCTGGTGAGCGTCATGGCCGCTAACAACGAAATCGGTGTCTTACAGCCCCTGAAAGAACTCGCAGCGATCTGCCGAGACCGCGAAATCGTCCTTCACAGCGATGCGGCCCAAGCCTTTGGCCACATCCCGCTCGAACCCGACAACCTGGGGCTTGATCTCGTCAGCCTCAGCGCTCACAAGCTCTATGGCCCTAAAGGCATCGGCGCCCTACTGATCCGCGAGGGGGTCCGCCTGCAACCTCTGCAATGGGGCGGTGGTCAGGAAGCGGACCTTCGCGCCGGCACGCTGCCCACCCCCTTGATCGTGGGTTTTGCGGCAGCCGTGCAAGAAGCGATGGCGGATCGAGACGAACGCCACACACGGCTTGCAGGGCTGCGGGATCAACTTTGGAACGGGCTGAACGATCAACTCCCCGCCGTAGAGCGCAATGGAGCCGCCGCGCCGCGCTTAGCCCACAATCTCAACATCACCCTTCCAGGCATGAGCGGCAGCCGCCTGCATCGCAGCCTTCGGCCCCATCTCGCCTGCAGCAGCGGTTCCGCCTGCAGCAACGGCGCCCCCTCCCACGTGCTCCAGGCCCTCGGACGTTCACGCGCCGACGCAGAAGCGTCCCTTCGCCTCAGCCTGGGACGCGGCACCACACCAGCCGAGATTGAACAAGCCATCGCAAGCATCGTTGAAGCCGTGGCAGCACAACAAAGCTGATCTCCCTACGGTCCGCCCAAACCCCTCTCAACGTCTCTCCAGCATGAGCAGCGAACGTGCTCAATTATCGATAGGCACTGCCCTTCAAGACGGATGGACCGCATTCCGCCGGGCGCCCTGGATCTTTGTTGGTTTCGTTCTGCTCAGTGGAGTGCTCAGCCAGCTGTTGGCGGTTCTGCCACTCCCAGGCGTGGGCAGCTTGTTAAGCGCCGTCGTGAACCTTTGGGGAGCGGTGGGTTTGATTCGTGGATCTTGGATTGCCCTCAACGGTGAAGCCCCCAGCTTCCAAGACTTCCTTCAAGTGAACTGGGCTGCCATTTGGCGCCTATTCAGTAGCCAAATCCTGCTCACGCTGCTGCTGGTGCCGATTGTGTTCGGTTTGATGTTCGCCAGCCTTACCGCCGCCGATGCCTGGGGTTTATTCACCCCAATCGCCAACCTGGCTCTCACCGTGGACCCCACAGATCCACGGTTAACAGAGGCCTTCGGCGACGTGAGCCAACACTTGCTTCAGCAGGTGGTCACCAATCCCTTCGCGGTGGTGATTGTTGTTGTCACAGCTCTTGGAGGCCTGTATCTCCAAGTGAACCAAAGCTTTCTTGGCTTCATTGCCCTCCTCGACGGTCGAGGCCCCCTCGCCACCATCCGTCATGGATGGGTGGTGGTGCAGAGCCAGTGGTGGCAGGTGTTCGGCCTACTAGTGCTGGAGGCGCTCATTTTGCTCCTGGGCGTTTTGGCCTGCGTCGTCGGCCTCGTCGCAGCTGCGCCTGTGTGCCTCTGCATCACCGGTGCTGCCTACAGGCAACTATTCAACGACGACGACCAAACAGGCTTGCTCAATGAGCGTTGACGCGACGCGCTAATCGCCATTTGGCACTCCGGCTGCGGGGATTGCTCTCCTGTTCATCCTCCGCTGCCACGGTTGGTTTTCGCGTGATGCGCTCCAGCCGCTCATCCTGCAGAAACGCCGTTTTGACGCGCCGATCCTCGAGCGAGTGAAAACTAATCACCCCCATCACCCCTCCAGGCTCGAGCCAGTCCGGCGCCTGTTCCAGCAAGCGATCCAACACGGCGAGCTCATCATTCACCGCTATCCGCAACGCCTGAAACGTGCGAGTGGCTGGATGAATGCGACCCCGGCGAGCCTTCGGCGGGTAACAACCGGCCACGGCGTAGGCCAAAGCAGCCGTGCCCTCATAGGCACCCTGGGCCACCAAATCAGCCTTGATCCGTCGGGCGATTCGGCGGGATAGACGCTCTTCCCCATAGCCATAGATCAGATCGGCCAACGCGTTCTCCTCCAACCGATCGATCAGCTCGGCCGCGGTTTCGGCATCACTGTCGGGATTCATCCTCATATCGAGGGGGCCATCCAAGCGAAAGCTGAAACCCCGCTCCGCCACATCCAACTGCGGACTGCTCACCCCCAGGTCGGCGAGCACCATCAGAGCCGGGCCGGCTGGGGCATAGCTGGCGAAGTTGGTCGCCAAAATTTCAACGCGATCACCAAACTCAGCCAATCGCTCCGCCGCGGCAGCCCGGGCCGTGGGGTCTTGGTCGAGCCCGATCAAACGCAGGCCAGGGAAACGTTCCAGCAACAGGGCGCTGTGGCCGCCACCGCCGAGGGTGGCATCGATCAAGACGCCGTTGTGATGGGGCAAGTGCTCAGCTCCAGCCACCACGGCATCGGCCAAAACAGGCACGTGGCTGAAAGGAGGCACAGACCATCGGCAAGGACTACCTAAGATCTATACATCGATTGCACCTGGGCTCCCCATGACGCAGCTGGAAACGCGCACGGAGCCCATGGTGGTGAACTTCGGGCCCCATCACCCCTCCATG
>JADHRU010000102.1 GCA_016777265.1 Synechococcus sp. BS30m-G31 | reverse complement strand
ATTGGTCTGATGCAATTGATGCCCGCCACCGCCAGAGAACTGGCCAGAGAACTCGCCAGAGAACTCGAAGGAGCTCAGCTGACAGAGGACGAAATCAGAGAGCCGAAGCAAAACGCCGCGCTGGGTGCTGCCTACTTACGGCAGATGCTTCAGCATTGGCGGGGAGATCCCTTTCGAAGCATCGCCAGCTACAACGCTGGCCCTGGAGCTGTGGGGTCATGGTCTACGCAGGACCTCAACGATGCACCTGCTTTATGGGTAGAACGCATTCCCTACCCAGAAACGCGGTACTACACAAAAAAAGTTCTCGATAATTTTTTTGGCTACCTAGGCAGCGACAAGAGTTTTTGCGAACCAACCCTGAACGGGATTGGGCAAGACATGCCCTAGCCCAATTCCCGAGAACACAATGACGGCCATCAACAACACCGACGTTGATGGCTTTAGGGAAACCCCGACGCGTGCAAGATCAAGACGCGCCAAAAGCACCGCAGAGGTCAATACCAAAAGATCACTCAGCAAGTTGAGAAACAGCACATAAATGCCCACGGTCACCACAACAAAGAGGTTGACCATCAAGGTCATGAACCGGCTGTAAGCCATCAACAATGAAAACTGACGCATCACCAGGGACGGCATCGTGCACACCACAACAACGGTGAGCACCTGCAGCAGCTCTAGAGACCAAAACATTGCGGGGCTAATGCCCCGAGCGTTGCTGAACAGAGGTTGAACGAGATTCCAGTGATTACCCAACACGACGGCAACACAAAACAGCAACGTCAGAAACGGTGCCCGCACCGGCAGGCTCAGCAAGCGCAACAAAGCCATGCGCTCAAGCTAATCCCGTTGCCTTGAAGGAGCTGCCAAAGTGAACTCACTTGCACACGACTGATGGCCGGTAGCCCTCAGCCCAGGCCGCTGGGCCGGCTTCAACAGGTTGTCCTCGTGGTGATCGCCGTCGGACTGGCCGTTGGCCTGCTGTTGATGCGTGGAGGAATCCAAAGCGAAACTCCGATGGAACAACTGGCCAGGCGTTCCGTTGAACCGGACATTGCTCTCGCTAATGGCAAACCGACCCTGATCGAGTTTTACGCCGATTGGTGCCAAGTGTGTCGGGAGATGGCCCCAGCGATGCTGGAGCTTGAGCGATCGACCCAAAACCGTCTCGATGTTGTTTTAGTGAATGTTGATAACCCCCGCTGGCAAGACCTAGTGAATCGCTATGAAGTGAATGGGATACCCCAACTCAACTTGTTTTCGGCAGACGGCCAACCCCGCGGCAAATCGATTGGGCTGCGAAAACCAGAAGAGCTAAAAGCCTTAAGCGCAGCGCTGATTGATGATCAGCCCCTACCTCAACTGCGAGGCGTAGGAAGTATCAGCAGCCTCGAGGGAGAGAATGCCGTTCAAGCGACGGTGGCGCAAGCAGGTCCTCGCAGCCACAGCTGACTTGAGAGAGTTCGACTGAGTCGCCATGATCAGTACACAATGACGACCTGCTAGCTCCATGGATCCCCGCTTCCAGGTCGACCTCATCGCGGCAACCCCCAATCCCCAACAGTGCGTGTACGTGGGGATGCACCAGGATTACAGCGAAGGCTTTGTGGCAGCAGACCGTGAGCAATGGCCAGATGAAACCAAAGCGGGCGAAATCTGCGTCAAGCGCTTACTCGCTGGAGAGCGAGGCCACTACGGACCTATGGAACATGCCCAGATCGTCTTAAACGTTGGCTGGTTTCCTCATTCCGTGATGCAACAAGCGCGGACCCACAGGGTGGGCGTGAGCTTTGATGTGCAGTCGATGCGATACACGGGAGATCGCATCTGCAGGGCTGCGGCTGGAGAACTCGACCTAGAGGAGGTGTTTTATTTGCGCCCGTTGGGGCAATACAGCAACCGCCAAGGTAAGAAATATCAATACAGCCAAGCTGAACGGGACAAAGATCTGCATCACTGCAAAATCAGCGCTGATCGATACCAAGAATTACTCGAAGCAGGCTTCGCAGAAGAACACGCACGTGGGATCCTCCCCTTTGATTATCGGCAGCATTTCGTGGTGAGCTTCACCTTGCGGGCCTTTCTCCATTTCATGGATCTAAGAGCCAAGCTCGATGCCCAACAAGAAATCCGAGAACTCTGCGATCTGATGTGGCCCCATCTTCAGGCCTGGACACCAGAGTTTGCCGCTTGGTACGAAAAAACCAGGCTCCACAAAGCGCGGCTCGCACCTTAGAGCCGATAAAAAAAGCGACTAATTCATATTTATTAGTCGCAAATTCGCGAGATTTAAACCTTTGCTAGGGTTACACGCTCAGGCTGATGTTGATACTTTCCTTGACGATCGCTGTAAGTCGTGGAACAAGGTTCACCTTCAAAAAACAACAGTTGACAGATGCCCTCGTCTGCATAAACACGGCAATCAGCCCCTGAGCTGTTACTGAATTCGAGAGTGAGGTGACCTTCCCAACCAGCTTCGGCAGGAGTGGTATTCACAATGATTCCGAGCCGAGCGTACGTACTTTTGCCAAGACAAATCACTGTGATGTTGGCTGGCACTTTCATTTTCTCCAAGGCCACACCAAGGCCATAGGAATGGGCCGGAAGAATGAAATAACGACCGTCTTCATCTTCATGCAACGGTGTGGGCTCAAGGTTGGCTGGATTAAACCGTTTCGGGTTCATCACCGTGCCAGGGACATGCCTGAAAATCAAAAACTCTTGCGGCGAGAGTCGAAGGTCATAGCCATAGGAAGAACACCCGAAACTCAGAACAGGGCTTTCACGCGTTTCAGGATGAAGGTGACGCACCAACCCCGACTGGAATGGTTCGAGCATTCCTTGCCCGGCTTGTTCCGTAATCCAACGATCACACTTGAGCATCAGAAACCTCGGCGTAGTTCCGTGACTTGATCTGCCATCGCCACAACATTGGGCGGGATGGCTGGCCCAGTGATAATCACATCCATCGAGCCAGGTCGTTGCTCAAGAGCTGAAACCACCTCCACTTCGTCGATGTAGCCAAAACCAATGGCTAGGCCAATTTCATCAAGGACGAGTTGATCAAGATCCCCAACCATGAGGTGCTGACGACAAATCGCCCAGACCGCTTGCACCGCATCGCGACAACCCTCCAGGTTCGGCTCTGAAACGCAAGCCTGGACATCAGGGCGCAACCAAACGAGCCCTCCGCACAACTGCACACGACCCGATGGGCCCTGTTGGACGCCTCCCTTCAAAAACTGACTAATAAGGACACGGCTACCCAGCCCAGCTGCACGCACCGCCTCGCTCAACACACTGGAAAAGCTGCCACGGTATGGAGCTGTATGCACCTGAAGCTGACCTTCTGGAGCCACCAGATGTAGGGCCGGTGGTGGGGGTTGTGGGACCGTCGGAACTGGCCTCAAGCCAACACGTTCAACAGAGTGAATCTCCTGGGAATGATGGCGGTCGGTCAGGCTTGAGATCATCAGATCAGGTCACGCCGGGACATCCCGGAAGACCTTGAATGTAGCGGCGTTATGCCATTCAACAAGCCAATCAACACTACCCATGGTGGCCAAAGCGCAGAATGAAGGGAACTGCGAGGCTGTCGTCACTTCTTCTGAGCCATGAGCGACCCTTCCCAGTCCCGAGCCGATGGTCGGTGCCGCAATGCTCTTCGCCCCTTTTCGGTGAATTGGGATCCGATGGGGTTCGCCTTGAGTTCAGTCACTGTCAGAACCGGTCGAACAACTGTTCTCTGCAGCATTTGCGTCGATGAAAGCGTGCCGCGTTGGCGTCGAGGCGAAGGGCTCGGGTGGCTCAGCGCTGAATACCGCCTCTTGCCTGGATCAACACCGCAACGGCAGGGCCGAGAGTTGATGAAGTTGTCCGGCCGCACCCAAGAAATTCAACGTTTGATCGGGCGCAGCCTTCGGGCAGCCGTTGACATGGCCCAACTCGGAGAGCGAACCCTGCTGATCGACTGTGATGTGATCCAAGCGGATGCAGGCACCCGCACCGCCGCCATCACAGGGGCCTGGCTGGCGTTACACCGTGCCTGCAGCCGCCTTGTCTCTCAGGGGACTCTCGAGTGTTCCCCGCTTCAAAGCCAAGTTGCTGCTGTCTCTGTTGGCTTAGTGGAAGGCCATGCGCTGCTTGACCTCGACTACAGCGAAGACAGTCGAGCTGAGGTCGATCTCAATGTGGTGCAAGCCGACGATGGTCGACTGCTCGAAGTCCAGGGAACTGCCGAGGGCGCGCCCTTCAGCCGTGCCCAGCTGGACGCACTTCTGGATTTAGCTGAACCAGGGCTCCAGCAACTCATGGAGGCTCAACGGCAAGCGCTAAGACCTGAACGAACAACTAATGAGTATTAATGGCTACATGGCAGATCCAGACACATCCGTAGCTTTCAATGCAGTAGCGGACCAGCCATGAGCACCAGCACTGGTTTTACCCGCTATGCCCCGATTGGCAGTACTGGAGCAGCAGCTCAACCTGCAGGGCCTCGGTCGTTGATCGAAGTCATCCGAGGCCTTGACGGTGCCAGCACAGAAATGGTGGATCGCAATAAAACAATTTTCTTCCCAGGAGACCCTGCGGAACGTGTTTATTTGATTCGACGGGGCGCTGTCCGCCTCTCAAGGGTTTACGAATCTGGCGAAGAAATCACCGTTGCTCTCCTCAGGGAAAACAGCCTGTTCGGTGTGCTGTCCTTACTTACAGGTCAACGCTCGGATCGTTTTTATCACGCAGTCGCCTTCACCCGCGTTGAGATGGTGACGGCACCTGCCACCTCAGTGCGCAACGCCATTGAAGCGGATACCGCTGTTGGGCTCAGACTTCTTCAAGGCCTCTCCAGCAGGATCCTGCAAACCGAAACGATGATTGAAACGCTCACGCATCGGGATATGTCGTCCCGGCTGGTGAGCTTTTTATTGGTGCTTTGCCGAGACTTCGGAGTTCCTGATGAATTGGGAATCACGATTGATCTCCGGCTCTCCCATCAAGCGATCGCTGAAGCCATCGGCTCAACCCGCGTAACAATCACACGTCTGCTGGGAGACTTGCGTCAATCCGGTCTCGTACAGATTGACCGCAAGAAAATCACCGTTCTCGATCCGATCGCCTTGGCCAAACGGTTCAGCTGATCGCATCCGCAGCCGAGGGCTCTTGCCATGAGTGGCTGGC
>JADHRU010000101.1 GCA_016777265.1 Synechococcus sp. BS30m-G31 | reverse complement strand
GAGAACAGCAAGCGAATCCTTTACAGCACAGACGATGTGTCCCAAGCAGGAGCACTCAATCTCTGGACGGCTCAAGGTGCAGAGGTGCTGAAGCTAGAAACGGTGATCGACACACAGTTCATCCCGTGGCTGGAATATCGCCATGAGGAACTCAAGTTTCAACGTGTTGACGCAGAGCTGGATGAAAGCCTCAAGGAAGAAGACCCTGAATTGGCTGATCAAGACGGCACCACCGACTCAGAACGTTTGCGCAGTCTGATCAAAGACGCGCTCAACAACGACAAGGTGACAGTGCAGGTCCAAGCGCTGAAGGCGGAAGGAGCACCACCGGCGATGATTTTGCTGCCAGAACAAATGCGCCGCCTCAACGATATGGGCGCATTGATGGAGCAGCGGCTGCCGGGATTGCCCGATCATCACGTGTTGCTCGTGAATCGGCGCCACCCGTTGGTGGAAGGTTTGCTCAAGCTGCAGTCAGGCAGTGTGTTGGTGGGCGATAGCGGTAGCTCTCCAACCCTCAGCCTTTCGCAGAACCTCGCCCGTCACCTCTACGACATGGCGCGTCTTGGCGTTGGCGGACTCGAACCCAACGAACTGGCTGGCTTTCAAACCCGAAGCGCTGAGCTTATGGGAACCCTGATGCAACGAGGGTTTTAGCCACAGTCCTTTTGCTAAGATTAGGGCTCGGAGCTGTTCTCGCAGGTCCAAACAATTCAACTAGCAGGACAAATAAATGTCTCGGGTGTGTCAGCTCACAGGTACTCGCGCCAATAACGGCATGGCCGTGAGCCATTCCCACATCCGTACGAAGAAGCTGCAGCAGGCCAATCTGCAGCAGCGTCGCCTTTGGTGGGCAGAAGGCAATCGTTGGATCAAGTTGCGCGTTACAACCCGCGCTCTGAAGACGATTCAGAAAAAGGGATTGGGTCCCTATGCCAAGTCTCTGGGCATTAACCTGGCCAAACTCTGATATTGCAGAACGTGCGCCGGCGAGAACTTCTGATTCAAACCGGCCTACTGCTCACAGCTTTATCCCTTAAGCCCTCAAGAGCTTCCGCTCTTGGGGGCGTTGTATTGGAGACAGGCACGACAGCCCCAGCTTTCAGTTTGCCCGGTTCCAGTCGTTCACAACCCGACCAGAGCAACTGGTCATTGCAGGATTTCAAGGGCCGCTGGGTTGCTGTTTATTTCTACCCCAGGGACTTCACCGGCGGCTGCACAATCGAAGCACGTGGCTTTGAGACTCTTCACTCCGACTATTTGGCCGCAAATGCAGAAGTGGTGGGGATCAGCGCCGACAGCGTGGATGATCATGAGTCCTTCTGTGAAAGCGAAGGACTGAGTTTCCCCCTCCTGTCGGATCCGGACGGAACAGTCAGCAAGGCCTATGGCTCCTGGATGGCTCCTTATTCCTTGCGCCACACGTTTTTGATTGATCCTGATGGGGTTTTGCAGCAACGGTGGGTAGCCGTGCGTCCTAGTGGCCACGCCCAGGAAGTTCTCGATTTTCTAACGAATCTGCAAAACAAGACTTCTGTTTGACAAATCCAGGTCCATCATGAAGGGTAGTCAAACTGATTCAAGAGATAATCAATGAGTATTGGCAGTAGTTCATTCGTAATCCTTTATCACCGAACACCTTTTGATGAATCTATAGATACTGAAGGTAATCGAACTTGGGTTGATCAGAAAAGTCCCAATGGAATCATTCCAACCTTAAGAAACTTATTTAGAAACAAGGAAGACGGCACATGGATCGCATGGAGACGCGTTGATTCTGTTGATAATACAGAGGATGAGCGTATTGAAATGACGAATCCTGCGCCATTCACATTGTGCAGAATTCCCTTAGAAGACAATCAAATATCCAGCTTCTATCACATCACTTCTAAGGAATGCTTTTGGCCCATACTTCATACTTTTCCAACGCATTTTAATGTTAACAATGCTGATTGGGGGATCTTTGAGGAAGTCAATCGTCGTTTTGCTGAAGCCGCTTGCAAAGAAGCTGCTGAGGGAGCAACTGTTTGGGTTCACGACTACAACCTTTGGCTTGTACCCGGTTACATCAGAAGCCGTAGGCCTGATTTAAAAGTTGCTTTTTTCCACCACACACCCTTCCCAAGCAATGATGTTTTTGCCATTCTCCCCTGGCGAGATCAGATCTTAGAGAGCTTGCTCTGTTGCGATGTTGTCGGGTTCCATATTCCCCGTTACACCGAGAATTTTGCCCGCGCAGCGAGCACCATCGTCGGAGCAAAACGTGGTCCGAAAGTTCCGGTTGATTCAAAGTTTATTACCGTTGGCACTGCCCTTTCTGAAGGGACAGTTACCAGCTATCTCGAGCACAATGGCCGACGCATTCAACTCTTGAGTTCACCCGTTGGCACCTCCCCAGATGTGATCCAGGAACTCAGTTGGAGCGCCTCTGTTGAAAGCCATGGTGAATTAATTGTTCAAGACACAAAAAAAGGCCGAAAGTTAATTCTCTCTGCTAGTCGTGTTGATTACACCAAAGGGAACGAAGCACTCCTCCTCACCTTCGAACGACTGTTGGAGCGCCGTGAGGATCTCCATGGCGAAGTTGTTTTGATGTTGGCCTGCGTTGCAGCGGCAAGTGGAATGAAGATCTACGAAGACACGCAGCGCACCATTGAAGAAATAGCAGGACGAATTAATGGTCGTTTTAGCAAGATTGATTGGGTTCCCATTCGTTTTTCAACGCGACGAATTCCCTACGACGAAATGGTGGCTTGGTTCTGTCAAGCCGATGTTTGTTGGATCACACCCTTAAGGGATGGTCTCAATCTTGTGGCCAAGGAATACGCCGCAGCACGGCGCAACCGTGGAGGAGTTCTTGTTCTTTCCGAATTCACAGGAGCGTCTGTGGTGCTCGACGGAGCTGTTCTCACCAACCCTTATTCGAACAAGCGCATGGATGAGGCCATTGAAAAGGCACTCTCTATGGATTCAGAAGCACAACGCGACCGCATGACGCGCATGTGTACAGCGGTGGAGAACTACACCGTGAAGGACTGGGCTGAAGAACAATTAGGCGGTTGCGAGCCGCTGTTGACGACTCCCGAATGAGACGCAGCATCCGGATTGTCGGCGGCTTGATCGGTCTGCTGTTTGTTCTGGCTGCTGTTGCTTGGTCTGGTCCAAAGCAGCCAGTCCCTGTCTCAATTTTGATGCCTGCTCCCTACGCGGATGCAAGCACCCAGTTGGTTGAAGCTTTCAATCGTGAGCACCGCGGAACGATTCAGCTTGAGGTGATCCGCGGCCCGCTTGAAACGGAATCGATCTCTGATTTGGCCATCAGCAGTTTGTTGTTGGGGGACACGCCCTTTGATGCCTTGTTGATGGATGTGACGTGGCTGCCGAAATATGCCGAAGCGGGTTGGCTCGAACCCCTTGACCCATGGTTCGATCAATCCGCTCTTGATCAACTGATCTTGGGCGCTCGCCTTGGTAATCACTACAACGACCATCTCTATCGCTGGCCCCTTGGCGCTGATGTTGGCGTTTTGTATTGGCGAAAAGATCTGATGGAGGCTCCTCCTTCAACTCCTCAGCAACTGTCCGATATCGCTATCAAGTTGGTCCAATCCAACCGGGTCAGCGATGGCTTTGTCTGGCAAGGCAGGCAATACGAGGGTTTGAGTTGCAATTTCGTTGAAGTACTCCATGGCTTTGGAGGCCAATGGATTAACCCAGCCAACGGACAACTCGAACTGGACTCAACATCTGCAGCTCGTGCAGCCGAATGGATGCAATCACTCATTGCAACTGGAGCCAGCCCAAGAGCCGTTACCAATTATTCCGAATCGGACTCGCTTCAAGCGTTTAAAGCCGGTGATGCTGCATTCATGCGCAACTGGCCCTACGCCTGGGCAGAACTCCAAAAACCCGAAAGCAACGTTCGCGGCAAGGTGGGCATCACATTGATGGTGGCTGAACCCGGTCAACGTCCAGCAGCCACCGTTGGAAGTTGGGGTTTGAGCTTGCTTAAACAGTCACCCCATCCAGAAGCCGCTGTTGAGGCGATCCGATATCTCACCTCTGAAACAGCGCAGCGCGAACGGTTTCTCAACCAGGGTTACACCCCAACCAGCCAAAGCTTGTTTACGGATCCAGACCTCGTAGCGGTGTCGTCGGCTCTTCCTCAAATCGCGAAGGCTTTGGAACACTCCGTTCCAAGGCCGCCGTCTCCCCTTTACGCCCAACTGAGTGATCTTCTGCAACGCCAACTGAATGGTTTGCTCACAGCCGAACCAGAGCAGACCAACATCGATGTCGGCACGGCAACTGCTGCCTCAGCCGCAGCGATGAACAGGGTTCAAACCAAAAGCGACATGCTGCTCAAAGCAACAGGTGCGGAAGCATGACGGTGCTGCTTGCTCTGCCGGCGTTGTTGTTGATGGCCATCGTCTTTGGCTGGCCAATGCTTCGCTACGCGTGGCTGAGTTTTCATGCCGACTCCGTGTTGACGGGATTGGTTCCAATCCCAAACGGGGGTGCGAACTGGTTGCGTCTTCTCACGGACGCTCGCTTTTGGCTTGATGCCGGTCAAACAACAAGATTTGCCATGGTCTCCGTGGGCCTGGAATTGATCTTGGCCCTGGCCATTGCCCTGTTACTCGACCAGCGCTGGCGAGGGCGCAGTGCCGTAAGAGCCCTATCGCTTTTACCGTGGGCTCTGCCAACAACCATGATGGCTCTGGGCTGGCGGTGGATTTTCAACACCCCCTACGGACCGATTGAACAGTTAGCGGAAGCTGCTGGAATCGGACCACTCAATCTGCTTTCCACTCCAGCCGTTACTTGGATGGTGACGGTGCTTGCCGATGTATGGAAGACCACTCCTTTCATCACCCTCATTCTGTTGGCCGGTCTCCAAACGATTCCGGAGGATCTTTACGCCGCCTTTCGCCTGGAGGGCGGCACTGCATTCCAGGGCTTAAGACGCGTCACGATCCCTCTGCTATTGCCATACATCCTGCTCAGCCTCCTATTCAGGCTGGCGCAAGCTTTTGGTGTGTTCGATTTGATTCAAGTGCTTACTGGGGGAGGACCAGCAGGGACGACGGAGAGCCTTGCTCTTTATGCCTATCTGAACGGCATGCGCTTTCTTGATTTCGGCTACAGCGCCACCGTGATGATCGGTGGATTCCTACTG
>JADHRU010000100.1 GCA_016777265.1 Synechococcus sp. BS30m-G31 | reverse complement strand
ACGGAACATCTCGATAGCGATGGGCCCCTAGCAAAGAAAGGAACACAAATCGCTTCACATCGGCGCGATCACAGGCCCGCAACAGATTGAGCTTTCCGTCCCAATCGGACTCGTAAATGCTCTGCGGATCACTCGGACGGCTTGTGGCGGCATCAATGACCGCATCAACGCCGTCAATGGCGTAGTCGAGGCTGTCGGGCTCTAGCAGGTCACCGCGCGTTAGCTCACAGCCCCACTCCTGCAGAAACGCTGCCTTGCGCGGGGTTCGGACCATGCAACGGACCTGATGTCCTGCATCTAAGGCTCGACGCGCGATCTGCCGACCGAGGGTGCCCGTTCCACCAACCACCAGAACCTGCATGGCAGCCCCTACTTCACGGTTGGGAGCTTAGTGGCCTTGAGGCTCCAGCTGCTGAATCAATCGCCCTCGAGTTTCAGCAGCAGTGCACCGCCAAGCAGACCAATGGGGATCAGAACCCAGAAAATGGCAGCAGTTCCGAAAATTTCTGAAGCCATGGACGGGGCGCAACTTTCACGTTCCATTTAAGTCCCTTCGGAACGCAAATCAGCGCAAAGCCTTAACAGGACTGTTAAATCTGCATCCGTGCGCAATTGTCCGGCCATCACGCCACTGGGATAGGCCTGAAATCCGGCCTGCCGCGCCGCAGTCACAAGCTGGGACAAGGGCGGGGGGCCTCCACCACCGAGGCGTCGCGCCAACTCATCGGTGGCCCAAACCGTTGCGGGACTGCCCGGGTCGGCTTCCAACCGCTCAAGTAAGCGCTTCGTCCGATTTGAGATAGCGCCAGGTTGCTGCAGCCAGGGATCCCCGCGCAAGGCAGCCAACGTTTGAAGATCCTGCAGAGGACCGATCCAGAGAGGACCACTCACACTCCAGCGACCTGCTCCGCTTGGGCAACAACAGCTGGGCCAGCCGGTGAGATTTTTCAAAATCTGAACCACCTGTGATCCACAGGCTTCGCAGCGAGCTAAGAGGCCTAAGCGATGCTCCTCCCCCGGCTGGAGATGCCGTCGCATGCGCACGCTCACCCGAAAGGTGCGTCCCTCACTGAAGCAAAGCAGAGGTTGAATCCCCCGACCCAGCATCCAAGCCTGACGGGCCACCAAACCAAGTTGGTGGCGCAAAGCCAGTTCCCAGCTCGCAGGATGCACCCGTGCAGCCGCACCCAAGCTGCGAATCGCCCCAGCACGGTCATGGCCCGTTGGAGAGCGTCCATCCGTACTCGCTAGCAGCAGCAGCCCCTCGAACCGCAACGCTTGCAAGGCAGGCTGAATCAAAGCCCCTGGGGCTCCGAAAGCATCAAGATCGATTAGATCGAAAAAGCGACCATCCAAATACGCCTGTCCCAACAGCACTTCTGCAGCCTGGCAACTGACCCGAGCCGGCCTCGGCAGGTCACTCAAGTTGCTGTTAAGGCAAGGCAAGCGATCTGGGTCGCCGTCGTTCACCCATAACTCGACCCGCTCTGGTCTCTCCTGAAGGGCTTCTAACCCCCAGCGCAAACTACGAATCCCACAACCTGCCATGAGGTCGAGCCAGCGGAGTTGCCCCTGCGCGTGCCGGTGTTGATGACGGGCCAACAGCACTGAACAATCCCGGGAAGGCCGCGAATCCGCACGAAAAAACCCCGATCCCAATGCCAGAGAGGCAGACCCTTCGCGATAGTGATGATCCGCTGTGCCCAGAGCTGTGTCTGCCAATGCACTCCAGCCTGCCGAGCCATGGTGCCCGGAGGCCGAAACCAGCGCCTGGGGTTTCCACAACGAATGGACTTGGCTCCGGCAGCCCAGTCGTGGTCGCAAAAACCAACAATGGACTTGCCATTGGCGCGTTTTGGGGCCCAACAATGGCCCGGCTGTTGTACTGCTCCACGGGTTCGGGGCCTCGAGCGGGCATTGGCGCCGCATCGCTCCAAAACTGGCGGCTCAAGGATGGCAAGTGTTCAGCCTCGACCTCTTGGGATTTGGCGCGTCGGATCAACCGGGGCTACGCCAGGGAGGCCCGCTGGATAACAAGATTTGGGGGCAGCAAACCTCTGCCTTTCTTGAGCAGATCGTCCAAAGGCCCGCCGTGCTTGTGGGGAACTCCCTTGGAGGCCTCAGTGCCCTCACCACAGCGGTGCTGACGCCCCATTTCGTGAGAGCACTCGTGGCAGCACCGCTGCCTGATCCCGCCCTGGTCCAGCCGATGCCACGACGACGGTCACCGTGGAGACGGCGCTGGCAACGCAGAGGGCTTCGCTTCGTCGTTCAACTCCTGCCCTTGCAATGGATCGTGCCACTAATTGCGCGCAGCAAGCTGATTCGACTTGGACTGCAAGGTGCCTACACCCGTTCCATCACCAACGACCTTGAGCTGCAAGAGCTCATTCGTCGTCCAGCCCGCCGACCAACCGCAGCCCGAGCCTTACGTGCCATGACGCTTGGAATGAGTCTGCGACCCCGAGGAGCCACGGCTCCAGCCCTGCTGGAACAACTGGCCACGACAAGATTGCCGATGCTGATGCTGTGGGGCCAGAACGACCGATTTATTCCCCTCGCCGTCGGTCGACAGGTGGTGAATCAACACCCCTGGGTGGAGCTCAAAGTGCTCAATCACTGTGGGCATTGCCCCCACGATGAAGACCCAAATCAGTTTTTAAATGCCTTACTGCCCTGGCTGGACCGTAACTTGGGTAACAGCAGACCGGTAGGGGACGTTCAGCAGAGATGAAGCACACCCTTTCGGTGCTTGTGGAGGATGAATCTGGAGCACTCAGCCGCATCGCCGGTTTATTCGCCCGCCGTGGTTTCAACATCCACAGCTTGGCTGTAGGGCCAGCCGAGGCTGATGGTCAATCACGCCTAACCATGGAGGTGGAAGGTGACGACCAGACACTGCAACAGATGACCAAGCAGCTGGACAAGCTGGTCAACGTTCTCCAAGTCCTGGATTTAACCCAGCGTCCCGCGGTGGAGCGCGAACTGATGCTCCTGAAAGTGAAAGCCCCTGCCGAAACACGAGGCGCCGTTTTTGATCTGGTTCAGGTGTTCCGCGCCAAAGTTGTGGACGTGGCCGATGAGGCTCTAACCCTTGAAGTGGTGGGCGACCCCGGCAAATTGGTCGCACTTGAACGTCTCATGAAACCCTTTGGCATCCTCGAAATTGCCCGCACCGGAAAAGTGGCCCTGGAGCGGGCATCCGGGGTGAACACTGAACTCCTCAAGGTTTCACCGAGCGAAACGCGAATCCCGGCTTGAGGTCAGTTACTAAGAAAGGTCATTTACCAAGGAAGATCAGTTCACAAGGCTGACCTTGGTCATGCGATCCCCTTGCCGAATCTCATCAACAACGGCCATACCAGCAATCACCCGCCCAAAAACGGCATAACGACCGTCCAGCTCTGGCAAAGGCTTTAAGGCGATATAAAACTGAGCACTGGCAGAGTCTGGAGCTTGGGAGCGAGCCATCGCTACCGAACCGCGCTCATGGTTCAGCGTGAGGGAATCGAGCTGGCTTGGATTGGTAATTTCCCGGTTGTAGCGAGGATTCTCTTCTCCTCGAAAACTGATCTCCAAAGGGATCATTCGAGATTGACCCGTTTCTGGATCCACAAAACTGCCGGTGCCCAATTGATTTAAAGGAACGGAACGATCCGTTGATTTGGGATCTCCGCCTTGAACAACAAAAGGAACGGGCTCGCGAACAACGCGATGAAACGCTGTTCCGTCGTAGGTGCCACGACGCACCAAATCAACAAAATTTCCAGCTGTGATCGGCGCCGCATCTCCATCCACCTCGATCGTGATCTCGCCACGGTTGGTGCTCACCTGCACTTGGATTGTCCCCTGCAGGCAAGGAACACTTGCCTCAGAACAAGAGGGTGCAGACGATGCCTGAGGAGATGGGCTGCAACTCACCATCAAGGGAATGAGCAGCATCAACGACCACACAAAACGAGGCAGGGTTGAACGCATGGGAATCAGAGTCCTTCGAGGTTGACGCCAAGGAAACGGGCGAGTTCAGCTCCTTCCTGCTCGAGTTGAGCCAGGGGAAGCGGCTCACCAACACGGGTCAGTGGAAGATCGCGACGACCCTGCAGGCGTAAGGACACACGGCGGCGGGCATTGAAACCATCACGCACTTCAACTTTCACCGCCTTGACATCTTTCAAGGGAAACTCAACACAAACCGGACGACGAAACCCGCGGCGGCTGATCACCACAACACCAGATTCCTTATCGAAACGGTTGCTCCCGGAGCCCACATCAACGGCGATGACGTACCAGAGATAGGACGCCAGCAATGCAGCAGCGATGCTGTACAGACCCATCACGAGCCCTTGCGGAACAAAGATCAAAGCTGCGGGATGACCAAACGGCAGGAGGTCTTGTCCGAGGTAGCTGGAGAGTGACGCCAAAAGGAAGCCAACCCCTCCAACACTGACGGCTGCAGCCACCAAAAGATTCGAAAGACGCCGGGAGCCGAGCACCGATTGCTCCAGCACTGCTGCAGACATGGAGATGGCGATATTTATTGATCATTGTGGGGGGCGATGGTGCGCAATTGCGAAAGCAAAAGAAATCCCAAAGGAACGAAGCGATACAAGGGATTTCAGGTGACGCAAACACGCCCCACAACAGGGGTTGAGCTTGTTAAGGTCGCTGGCGTATCCCACAGCCTGCGGTTTCCCGCACCCGTTCACCCTCATGACGATCGCTGTAGGACGCGCGCCTCAGCGGGGATGGTTTGACGTCCTCGATGACTGGCTCAAGCGCGACCGCTTCGTTTTCATTGGCTGGTCTGGCCTCCTTCTGCTCCCAACGGCCTACATGGCCATCGGTGGCTGGCTGACCGGCACCACTTTTGTCACCTCTTGGTACACCCACGGCATTGCGTCGTCGTACCTCGAAGGTTGCAACTTCCTCACCGCTGCTGTTTCGACCCCCGCTGACGCGATGGGTCACAGCTTGCTGCTGCTCTGGGGCCCAGAAGCCCAGGGCGATTTTGTCCGCTGGTGTCAACTCGGCGGCCTCTGGGCTTTTGTTGCACTGCACGGTGCTTTCGCACTGATCGGCTTCATGCTGCGTCAGTTCGAAATTGCTCGTCTCGTCGGCATTCGTCCCTACAACGCCATCGCCTTCTCCGGCCCGATTGCGGTGTTCGTCAGTGTTTTCCTGATGTACCCCC
>JADHRU010000016.1 GCA_016777265.1 Synechococcus sp. BS30m-G31 | reverse complement strand
GGTCGTTTCAGGGGTGTTGTTGGTCATGGCCTTTGGGCAGTGATGCGTTGCAGGGCTCGACCGGCCATCAGCTCTTGCTCCACATGGAAGAAGCCAAGAGCCGAAAGTTGCGCCGGTAGGTCGTCCTCCAGCATGGCGGTGGCCGTCTCGGTTTCAAACAAAGCGCAAAACAGCTGCTGGGGAAGGCGCATGAGCGGAGCCGCCGGATGCAGATCCACCACCACCAACCAGCCCCCGGTTTTCAGCAGCCGCAGGGCACTGGTGAGCACTTGCTCCCGTTCCGCCCGTGGGAACTCATGCAGCGCAACACTGAGCTGGATGGCATCAAAGCTTTGATCCTTCAGGGGTGGCTCTTCCGCTAACCCTTCCACTTGCTGCATCAACGGATGGCGTTGCGTGGCTAAGTCGAGCGCTCGCGGTGATACATCGAGCCCAGTAACGGCATAGCCAGCATCGATCCAGGGGGCTGCCGCTTCACCACTGCCGCAGCAGAGATCGAGAATCTCGGCATTGGGCTCCAAGCGCTGGCTCAGGGCATCGAGTCCCAGCCCTCGCAGTTTTGCAACGCCGCCCACACTCAACGACGACACCGCAGTAACGCTGTCGTAGATCCAACGGTGGCGATAAGCAAGCGGGCGTAAAAACGAAGTCATCAAGCACGGTGACGGGCGAGGGCCGCATCCACTGCCTGCTGCTGATCGCGGCGGGTGATCCAGTGGTGGTAGGTGCGGGTATGGATCGCCACGGAGTGGCCCATCATCCTGGCGGCCACCGTGTCCGGTAGGCCGATATGAATGGTGCGGATCGCCCACGCGTGCCGCAAGTCGTAGGGGGTGATCGGTAGCGCATAGCGACGGAATTGCTCACTCACCCGCCGGCCCACCTGTTGAAGGGTGGTGTGTTTGAGATCCGTGGTCACCATCGGCAGGGCTTTTGGGTTCTCGGCCAGTTCCAAGAGGCCAAAACGCTCCACCCATTCGGGATGAAAGGGCCAGCTCTGATGTTCCCCGGTTTTGGTGGTGGGAAGAATCCGAAGCACTTGATCGCTGCCATCGGCAAGGGAATGGCCATCGCAATAAAACACCTCGTGATTGCGCAGTCCGTAGGTGGCCATCAATCCGTAGGCCAGCCTCCAGCGGGGGTTTGGAATCAGAAGCGCAGCCTCAAGGATCTGACGATCCGTTGGCAGCTGTCGAAACTGGGCGCGATGCAGTCCATAGCCAGCAGCTTCTTGCCGCCACCCCTCCGGTAACGCCATTCCTAAGTGGCGTGCCAATGCCGCCAAGGCCGTGGCGCACTGCTGACGGCTGCGGCTGCCGTCGTCGTAACTCTGCAGGGTTTCCAACAGCAGTTGGGTATCGATCGTTCGCTGTGCTGCCAACGCTTGCAATCGCCTTAGGTAGGGCTGATAGGCCCCTGTCCAGGTTGTTTTGCTTCCGGCGGGGGATCGACGCCGGCGTGGGTCGGCAAAAAATGTTTGGTGGAAGCTCTCGATGGCGGATTGGGGCGCCAAGCCATGGGCGCTGGCCGTTGGTGCAACGGAACGCAAACGCCAGTCATCCCACTTAAATGTGCCGCGCTCAAGCTGTCGTTGGATCACACGAGCCGTTTGGCTGGCGTCCTCCAATCCGCTTGGATCAGCTTTTAATCCAAGGCTGATTCTCTGGACGGATTGACGTCCTGGATCGTCGCGGCTCGGAAGGGTGCCGCGTAAACAAAGTTTTTGTCCCCGCTGCTCAATGCGAAGGCGGGAACCTTGAGCCGCCAGCTCTTCATTGGCGGCGATCAGTTGGCTTTGCAGCTCCATGTTTGTGTCATCCGTTCCAAAGATGACGTTTGAGACAGCTACCCTCAAGCCTCTAGAGAGCTTTTGTCCGTATGTCCCGCGTCGGCGTCGTTCTGCTGAACCTGGGTGGACCAGAAAGAATTCAGGATGTCGGCCCGTTCCTGTACAACCTTTTTGCCGATCCAGAAATCATTCGACTGCCAAGCCCGGCGCTGCAAAAGCCTCTGGCTTGGTTGATTAGCACCCTGCGCAGTGGAAAATCTGAGGCGGCCTATCGCTCCATTGGCGGCGGCTCGCCGCTGCGACGCATCACTGAGCAACAAGCTCGTGAACTTCAGAGCGTGTTGCGTCAACGGGGGATTGATGCCACCAGTTATGTGGCAATGCGCTACTGGCATCCCTTTACAGAATCGGCAGTGGCTGACATCAAGGCCGACGGCATTGATGAGGTGGTGGTTCTACCGCTGTACCCCCATTTTTCAATCAGCACGAGCGGATCGAGCTTTCGAGAGTTGCAGCGCTTAAGGCAGGGCGATCATGCCTTTGAACAGCTTCCGATTCGTTGTATCCGCAGTTGGTACGACCATCCTGGCTACCTGCAAGCCATGGCGGAGTTGATCGCCACCGAGATCCGCAACAGTGATGTGCCGGAAGCGGCCCATGTGTTTTTCAGTGCCCATGGCGTTCCGAAGAGCTACGTCGAAGAGGCCGGCGATCCCTATCAACAGGAGATCGAGCAATGCACAGCTTTGATTATGGAAAAGCTGGCTGAACACGTGGGTCATGCCAACCCCCACACGCTCGCTTATCAAAGCCGCGTCGGTCCGGTGGAGTGGCTTCAGCCCTACACCGAAGAAGCTTTAGAAGAGCTGGGCCATGCCAAAACCCAGGATCTCGTTGTTGTGCCGATCAGTTTCGTCAGCGAGCACATCGAAACGCTGGAAGAAATCGACATCGAATATCGCGAGTTGGCAACGGAAGCAGGGGTGGTGAATTTCCGTCGGGTTCGTGCCCTCGATACCTACAAACCTTTTATTGAGGGTCTGGCCGACCTCGTCGCCACAAGTCTGGAAGGTCCTGAGGTGAGCCTTGACGCCGCTGCTGAGTTGCCCACGAAAGTGAAGCTGTACCCCCAGGAGAAATGGGAATGGGGCTGGAATAACAGCTCGGAAGTCTGGAATGGTCGTATCGCCATGGTGGGCTTTTCGGCGTTCTTGCTCGAACTCCTGAGTGGTCATGGGCCGTTGCATGCCCTAGGCCTGCTCTAGCCCTTCAGGGGATGCCAACCACCAGCTGACGCCTAATCTTGGAGTCTGTAATTCCGTTGCCGCTGTGACAGTCACCTCCGCTTCAACGGCACTCGGTGGACCGCAGGCGGCTGAGGCGGCTGGTCAGATTTCAGGCGCAACGGCCTTGATGGACGCCCTACGTCGTCATGGTGTCGACACGATTTTTGGGTACCCCGGCGGGGCGATCCTGCCGATTTACGACGCTCTCCATATCGCTGAGAGCGAGGGTTGGGTGAAGCACTACTTGGTGCGCCACGAACAGGCCGGAACCCATGCGGCCGATGCCTACGCCAGAGCCACCGGCAAGGTGGGTGTTTGCTTTGGCACGTCAGGCCCCGGTGCCACCAATCTCGTCACTGGGATTGCAACAGCCCAGATGGATTCGGTTCCCATGGTGGTGATCACGGGCCAAGTGCCGCGTCCAGCCATTGGCACCGATGCCTTCCAAGAAACCGATATTTTTGGCATCACCCTGCCGATCGTGAAGCATTCCTGGGTGGTGCGTGATCCAGCCGATCTCGGGTCCATCGTTGCCCAGGCGTTCTTGATTGCGGCCAGTGGTCGCCCAGGCCCTGTCTTGATTGATATTCCAAAGGATGTGGGTCAAGAGCTGTTCGATTACGTGCCCGTGGAGCCAGGCTCCGTTGTGCCCCGTGGGTTTTATCAGCCCGCACCCCCGATTGATGCTGCGCTTCATGCCGCACTCGACTTGATTGAAACGTCCCACCGTCCGTTGTTGTACGTCGGTGGTGGCGCGATCTCCGCAGGAGTTCACGACCAGCTGCGCGTGATGGCTGAGCGCTATCAGATTCCCGTCACCACCACCTTGATGGGTAAGGGAGCTTTCGATGAAAATGCACCGCTTGCTGTGGGCATGCTCGGCATGCATGGCACCGCCTACGCCAATTTTGCCGTCACGGATTGCGACCTATTGATTGCCGTGGGGGCGCGTTTCGATGATCGCGTCACCGGAAAGCTCGATACGTTTGCCCCAAGGGCCAAGGTGATTCACTTCGAGATCGATCCGGCCGAAGTGGGCAAAAACCGCACTGCTGAGGTGGCCGTGCTTGGTGATTTGAGTTTGAGCATGGAGCGGCTGGTGCAGCTGAGCATGGAGCGCCAGGCCACTCCATCCACCGCCGCTTGGTTGGAGCAAATTCACGATTGGAAGCAGCATTACCCGCTCACGGTTCCCCCAGAGGAAGGGGCGATTTATCCGCAGGAGGTGCTGATGGCCGTGCGAGATCTGGCCCCGAACGCGATCGTTACCACCGATGTGGGCCAACATCAGATGTGGGCCGCCCAGTACTTACGCAATGGACCGCGTGGCTGGATCAGCAGCGCTGGTCTTGGAACGATGGGGTACGGCATGCCTGCTGCCATGGGGGCACAAGTGGCCTGCCCCAGCCGTCAGGTGGTCTGCATCGCCGGCGACGCCAGCATCCTGATGAACATTCAGGAGTTGGGAACGATTGCGTCGTACAACCTTCCCGTGAAGGTGGTGATCGTGAACAACCAGTGGCAAGGCATGGTGCGTCAATGGCAGGAAAGCTTCTATGACGAGCGCTATTCCTCCTCAGACATGCTGCGGGGAATGCCTGATTTCATTGCTTTGGCCCAGGCTTTTGGCGTGAACGGCGTCAAAATCACAGAGCGCGATTGCTTGCATCAAGACCTCGAGGCTGCGCTCAATTCGCCCGAGCCGATGCTGATCGATGTGCATGTGCGTCGGGGTGAGAATTGTTATCCGATGGTTCCACCGGGCAAGAGCAATGCCGAGATGGTCGGTTTGCCTGCTCAGCACTAGCAGGCGATTGACGCCACACGGAACCTTGCAGAGTGCAGTACCGTCACGGCCCAAGTGATTCCGGTCTGTCCCTAGTGCGGCGCATCCCTTTGATCCGGTTTTGTTGTCTCTGTGTTCTGTGTGTGTCGTTTGCGGTCGCACCGGCCTCAGCGGCCGAGGTTTTACAGGTGAGAAGTGGATCGTTGCTTCAGGTTGGCGATCGCAATCGCACCTACACCGTTGAGTTGGCCTGCGTTGCTGTGGAGGAAGCCCAGCAAACCGAAGCCATTGATTGGTTGCGTCAACAACTGCCTCGCCGTCGTCGGGTCAATCTTCGCCCCGTCGGCAGCAGCAATGGTCAATTGGTCGCCATGGTGACGCCGCTCGGGGACGAGAACGACGTCAACACCGGCCTGATTGCTGCCGGTTTGGCGACCGATGGTTGTGCCGCGGAGCTTGGTTGAATGGCAGACAACAGGATTGCTCGAGGCATCGTTCTGGTGCCCTGCCTTCTTCTCGGCGCAGCATTTTTAGCCACGGCTGTGTGGGGACAAGGTGCCGCAGTGGAAAACCGCAATCTCGCTGTTGGAATCGGGTTGGGTTTGCTGTTTGCCGGGTTGTTGTCGCAAATTCGAACCGACGACACCACGCCAAGTGCCTCGGATGAGCTTGATGACACCCCTTGAGCGGGATCCCTTGGGAGCGGCAGACTTAATCAACGCATCCAAGTTGTTCGGGGCAAGAGATTTCAATGCTGCGCCTGAGTGAGTTGAAGCTTCCGCTTGATCACCCTGAGGACGCCCTTCTGGAGGCTGTTCTCAAGCGGTTGCGCATCCCTCCGAATGATGTGTTCGAACAACGGATGGTGAAGCGCAGCATCGATGCGCGTCGCCGCGATCAAATTCAGTTGATCTATTCCGTTGATGTGCGGGTGCGTGGGGAGGCGGCGTTACTGCGGCGTCTCGGCAAGACCTCGCGCGTCCGACAGGCGCCAGACACCACCTATCGGCCTGTGGCCCAGGCCCCCCGGACGTTGCTGGATGGGGACGATGCCCACAGACCAGTGGTGGTTGGGGCTGGTCCCTGCGGTTATTTCGCTGCGTTGCTACTGGCGCAAATGGGCTTCCGACCGCTCTTGTTGGAACGAGGGGAGCCTGTGAAACAACGCACGCTGCAGACCTTCGCGTTTTGGCGCGGCGAAACCGTTATCGATCCAGAGTCCAATGCCCAATTCGGAGAGGGTGGGGCGGGCACGTTCTCGGATGGAAAGCTCTACAGCCAGGTGAGTGATCCTGAGCATTACGGACGCAAGGTGCTCGAGGAATTGGTGGCTTCTGGCGCCAATGCAGACATCTTGACCTTGCAACGCCCCCACATCGGCACCTTCAAATTGGCCACGGTGGTTCGGGGTCTGCGGGCTCGCATTGAGGCCCTAGGCGGGGAGGTTCGTTTTGGCAGCCGAGTGGAGCGGCTGCGGTTGGCAGCGATTGGGGGCGAGAAGAGCCATCAACTCGTTGGCCTCGACTTGGCCAATGGCGATGCCATCCCCTGCCGCCATCTCGTCTTGGCACCGGGGCATTCAGCCCGGGATTGCTTCGCCATGCTCGAACAGGTCGGCGTTCAAATTGAAGCCAAGATGTTTTCGGTTGGGGTGCGGATTGAGCATCCCCAGCCCTTGATCGATGCCGCCCGTTGGGGCCCTTCCGCCGGCCACCCCCGTCTGGGACCCGCTGAATACAAGCTGGTGCATCACGCCACGAATGGTCGCTGCGTCTACAGCTTCTGCATGTGCCCCGGTGGCTTTGTGGTGGGCGCAACGTCGGAGCTGGGACGGGTGGTGACCAATGGGATGAGCCAGCACTCCCGTAATGAGCGCAATGCCAACAGCGGCTTAGTGGTGCAGCTGGAACCCGAGGATCTCGCCCCCTATGAGAGATATGCCGGAGATCCTCTGGCAGGAGTGGCCCTGCAGCGGGATTTGGAACATCGGGCCTATCTCTTGGGTGGCAGCAGCTATGCCGCCCCGGCGCAACGGTTGGAAGACTTTCTCGCCAATCAACCATCCGAGAGCCTTGGATCGATTGCAGCGTCGTATCAACCGGGTGTTCAGCCGTCTGATTTGAATGCGCTTCTCCCACCACCAATGATTGCGGCGTTACGGGAGGCTCTCCCTGCCTTTGCCCGTCGTGTGCGCGGCTACGACCACCCTGATGCGGTGCTCACTGGCGTTGAAACGCGAACGTCGTCTCCAGTGCGAATCCCCAGGGATGCGGCGCTGGAGTCGGTGAATGTGCGGGGCTTGTTCCCTGCTGGAGAGGGCGCTGGATATGCCGGTGGCATCCTTTCGGCTGGGATCGATGGGATCCGTGCGGCGGAGGCTTTAGCGCTTCAGATGGTTGCTAACGCTTGAGCCACGATGCCGCTCCATTGCACGGCTTTCACCTGATCCCGTCGCCAGGAATGAAACAAATTTGGTTCGCTCAGCGTGCAAAGAGGGCAGGTACTGATCTGTTCTGAATCAAGCCCGTGCTGTTGAAGTTGGAGTGCCGCTGCACCACGGATGTCGAGTCGGTGCCGTCCGGGTTCATCGTCGGGGAGCAGCACCTTTGTGTCTTGGAGACGCTGAGAGATCTCCTCGCTTTCAGATGGGCCAGCCCCAGCCCCCAAGCTGTTGCTGATCGCATCCACCACGTCGTCGCCCACTTGGTATTCCTTGCCGCTGACGGCGGGGCCGAACGCCACCAACAGCTCAGAGCGTTTGGCTCCATGGGTTTCGAGCTGCCGGATCGCTTCTGGAAGAATCCTGGAGGCCACGCCACGCCAACCGGCATGACACGCTGCCGCGTGGCCCGTTTCCGGATCAGCAATCAACACTGGGGTGCAGTCGGCGCCGCAGACCCACAGGCTTTGGCCGCCTTGATCGCTCACTAAACCATCGGCCTCAGGCCATGGAGCTCCCTGAGCATTGCTGGCCGCCAGAACGCGTCCACTGTGAATTTGCTTGGGGCGGTGAACTGAAACCCCGGCACTGATGTAACCGGCCAGTTCATCCGGTTCACGGCCTTGCCACAAACGGGTGAAAAAACCGTGTTCGAAGCCTGCCCGTTGGAGCAGGTCTGATTGCAGGTAATAGCCCCCATAGCAACCAATCCAGGTCCAGTTTGGCAGCGTATTGAACTGGGTATCGGGGCGATCGAACGGATCGATGAATGCCCCGGTCATGCCAGAGCAATGTCGCGCATCATCCAGAAACCTGCGAAGGCTTGCTCGTCTGGACTGGCCTGGATCGCAATGAATTGAAGCCCGCTAACGGAGGCTTGGCAGGTTTTTAGGGCCATGGCAACGCTTTGAGCGGCCTCTTCATCGAGATCACTCACCAACCAACGGTCGTCTTGCCCCGCCTCCATGATCAGCTGGCGACCTTCCACAAGTAGACGAACGGGCTCCAATCCCCCAAGCCATCCCGCCATGGCGAGGGAGCGGGTTTGGCTGAACAAACGCAATCCGGGAACTTGGGCTTCATCCTCAAGCTTGCTGGGTACGGGGAGCAGGCCGCTGAAGCTCATCGGCCAATCTCCGGCCTCGCGCAGTAGCCCTGCGGGAAGGGTGGCCCAAGACCAGGCATCCCCTTGAACTTCTTCTGGAAGGGGAATCGGCGGCGTTTGCACCGGTGCGGGAGGGGGGGCAAGGGGGCCAGCCATAAAGCCCTCTTCCTGGGGATACACCTCACGTTCCCGTTGCTCAAGCCAATCGAGCAGTGCAAATGTGCGACGGCTGGAAATAACCTCGATCTCTTGTTCGGTTGCCGCCCGTTGCACCATGGTTCGCATCGAACTGCGCCAGCAGCGCAGCCGAACGGGTGCGCCATAACCCTGTTGATTCGCCTCCTCTCGCGCTTCAGAAAGCGCTGCACTCAGCCAGATGGAGTTCACCTCTCCCGACGGGCAGATCTTGGCAAAACGAAACGGGCTGACCCCATCATCAGCGGACGGTGTCGTGGTGATTAAAAGTTCCCATCGTTTGCGTCCATCCGAGTCGAGAATGGGTCTGGAGTAAAAATCCAATTCCCAGTCAGAGCCTTTGCTTACGGCCGTTTTCATCCGGCTGATTGTTCGTTTTGCTTGAGCGTGTTTTGAGCCCGGCTGGCACGGTCACTGGCTTCGGCCATCACTTTGTCTTTATCGATCAGCAGCTCACCAGGGGGGCCTTCAAGCAGCGCTGTATTCAGGCCAATCCGTCCACGACCTGGGTCTAAATCGGTGATCAGAGCCGATACGCGATCTCCTTGGTCAAAGACCTCACGGATTGAGCGCAGACTTCCATTCGTAATGGCCGATTGGTGCAGCAATCCACTGATGCCACCGAGGTCGATGAACAGTCCGTAGGGCTTAACAGAGGCCACAAGGCCCTCAACGAGTTGGCCCACTTCCAATTCCTGGAAGCGTGCGGCAACGGATGCTCGCTTTTCAGACAACACGAGTTTTCTTGTGCCTGAATTCACTTCAAGGAATGCCACGCCAAGGGTTTTGCCGACCAGTTCTTGGTGGTTTTCACCGTCTTGCAGTTGTGAACGGGGAATGAAACCGCGTAGCCCCTCCAAATCGCAGGTGACGCCGCCGCGGTTGAAGCCGCTCACGATCACCTGAACCACCTTCCCTTCTTTCTCGAGCACTTTCACCTTGTCCCAGCTCTTGCGCAACTCCAGCGCACGACAGCTGATCGTGACCATCCCATCGGCGTTTTGTTCCCGAGTGACGAGAACCTCAACTTCGAGGCCTTTGGGGAAGCGCTCTTGGTAATTGGTGATGACGCCAAGCCCGGCTTCGCTTTTCGGCATGAAGCCAGGGGCTTTGCCCCCGATATCCACATACACACCGTCGCTTTCGAGGGCGATCACGGTGCCCTTAATCACCTCACCCGTTGTGCCGACCGGGGCATTTTCATCCAAGGCAGCGAGGAAGGCTTCTTCGTCGAAATCGAAGTCGTCAACACTGCGGGGCTCGTTGCGCTGTTCTCGTTTGGGTTTGTCGTCGGGGGAGCCCATCAGATCCGCCATGGACATGCCCTCCATGGCACCCATGTCGAATCTGTCCTCATCGCCCTGGGTTGGAGCTTTCGCAGGCTGATGGTTTCGTGGGGGTGCGGCGAGGCCGGCACGCTCTTCCAACATTCGAGCTTTTTCTGCGGCTGCTTCGGCGGCGGCGCGAGCCTCAGTGGCTGCCCGTTGCAGCTGCTCTTGATCGTCCTTGCGGCTGATTTTCATCACCTGCAGAGGTTTGTTCGCTGCCTGTTGCGGCGCCTTGGGGCGGTTGGGCTGCGGACTGCCTGCTGCGGCCATGAACCAACGGGATCATCGATAGTCCACTCTGACAGGGATAGATGGTGATTGCTTCTCTGCGAGGGAACCGGCATGGATGGATTGCAACGATGCTTTGATCAGCTGGCTTGGCCTCAGGCCGATCAAGCGGCGAAACAGCCTGGGGCAACACTTGTTTGGCCATTTGGAGCTTGCGAACAGCATGGTCCTCATTTGCCTTTGGCAACCGATGCTTTATTTGCCGATCGGATTTTGAACTCCGTCTTCGAGCACCTCGACGCTGCGTTGCCGATTTGGCGACTGCCGGTGCAGTCGATCGGTTTTTCACCGGAACATCAGCCGTTTCCTGGAACTCTGAGCCTCTCGGCTGAATTGATGCTGCAGCTTGTCGATCAGGTCGGCGGTCAGTTGGCGTCCATGGGGGTGAAACGGTTGGTGTTGTTCAACGCCCATGGAGGCCAAATCGGACTGCTGCAGGTGGCTGCGCGACAGCTGCGCCTGCGCTGCCCATCAATGGCTGTTCTTCCTTGTTTTATCTGGAGTGGCGTGGATGGCTTGCAATCGCTCCTGCCTCCAGCAGAACTCGCCCATGGACTTCACGCCGGTCAGGCGGAAACAAGTTTGATGCTTCATTTGGCGCCCAAGTTGGTCGGACCCTCGCGCCCGGTGGATGGAGCCCATGGCTCGGGCTCCATTCATGCCCCTCCAGACGGCTGGAGCTTGGAGGGGGCTGCTCCCTGTGCGTGGCTAACGAGCGATTTGAGCGAAACAGGGGTGATTGGTGATGCCCGTTTGGCCACAATTGAGTTGGGTTCTCAGTTGGAACAAGCGTTGATTTCGCATTGGACGCAACGCTTCAAAAGCCTGCTCTGCAGTGATTGGCCGCCCACTAAAAGCGTTGTGGATTGGCCTCGAAAATCCTGAAAATTGCACCCAACTGTCCTCAAATCCTGGGGGTCTGGTTATTGTCTGACGATTCAATGTGTCGATTTACTTCTTATGCCTACCCTCAATGCACCAGAAGTTTCCGTGCTGGAGGGGCAGGACGCACTGCCGGACTTCACGACCTCTGCATACAAAGACGCCTACAGCCGTATTAACGCCATCGTGATCGAGGGAGAGCAGGAAGCTCATGACAACTACATTTCCTTGGGCACCCTGATCCCAGGACAAGCGGAGGAATTAAGCCGTCTGGCCAAGATGGAGATGAAGCACATGAAGGGCTTCACGGCTTGCGGTCGCAACCTCGGCGTTCAGGCGGATATGCCTTTCGCTAAAGACTTTTTTGGTCCTCTCCATGGCAATTTTCAAATTGCCTTGCGGGAAGGCAAAGTCGTCACGTGTCTCTTGATTCAAGCGCTCTTAATCGAGGCGTTTGCGATTTCGGCCTATCACATCTATATCCCCGTTGCCGATCCCTTTGCCCGCAAAATCACTGAAGGGGTGGTGAAGGACGAGTACACCCACCTCAATTACGGGCAGGAATGGTTGAAAGCCAACTACGAGGCCAGCAGGGACGAACTGTTTGAAGCCAATAAGGCCAATCTCCCCTTGATCCGTTCCATGCTTGAAGACGTAGCTGCCGATGCTGCTGTTCTTCACATGGAAAAAGAAGACCTGATCGAAGATTTTCTGATCGCTTACCAAGAAGCTTTAAACGAGATCGGTTTTACATCCCGCGATATCGCCAAAATGGCTGCTGCAGCTTTAGCGATCTGATCTCCCCCATCTTTCTGAACCGGTAATCGATCACCTTCGTGATGATTGATACCGGTTGCCGTGGGACCATGGGGTCCAGGAACCGTCCCTTCGGGAACTCAGAGACAGGACATGTTTGGTCTGATCGGACATTCAACCAGTTTTGAGGCTGCTCGTCGAAAGGCGTTGGAGCTCGGGTTCGATCACATTGCCGATGGTGATCTCGATGTTTGGTGTAGTGCCCCTCCTCAGCTGGTGGAGCATGTGCAGGTCACCAGCCCTGCTGGAATCACCATCGAGGGTGCGTATATCGATTCCTGCTTCGTTCCGGAAATGCTCAGTCGTTTTAAAACGGCTCGCCGCAAGGTTCTCAACGCCATGGAGTTGGCCCAGAAAAAGGGCATCAACATCACGGCACTGGGTGGTTTTACCTCAATTATTTTCGAGAATTTCAATCTGCTGCAGCACCAGACCATTCGCAACACCACTTTGGATTGGCAGCGTTTCACCACCGGCAATACCCACACCGCTTGGGTGATTTGCCGTCAGGTTGAGAACAATGCTCCCAGCCTTGGCATCGATCTCAAGACGGCCAAGGTTGCTGTTGTTGGCGCAACTGGAGATATCGGAAGTGCTGTTTGTCGCTGGTTAACAGCGCGCACCAATGTGGGCGAACTCCTTCTGGTGGCCCGTCAGCCTCAACCCCTGGCCGATCTTCAATCGGAACTTGGTGGCGGCCGCATCCTTGCCTTGAGCGATGCCCTCTCTGAGGCTGATGTAGTGGTGTGGGTGGCAAGCATGCCGCGCACGTTGGAGATCGATAACAACAGCTTGAAAAAGCCCTGCTTGATGATCGATGGCGGCTATCCCAAAAACCTCGATTCAAAAGTGGCTGGGGGTGGGATTCACGTTCTCAAGGGCGGGATCGTGGAGTTCTGCAGGGATATCGGTTGGTCGATGATGGAAATCGCTGAAATGGACAAACCTCAGCGACAAATGTTTGCTTGTTTTGCCGAGGCCATGTTGCTCGAGTTCGAGCGTTGCCATACCAATTTCAGTTGGGGTCGCAACAACATCACCCTGGAAAAAATGGACTTCATCGGCGCGGCCTCCGTGCGCCACGGTTTTTCAACGCTCAACCTCAACAAAAATCTCCAGGCCGCTGCTGCCTGAACTCTTCACCAATCCCATGCCCCGTCGTCCATTACTCGAGTTCGAGAAGCCTCTGGTGGAGCTGGAGCAGCAAATTGAACAAATTCGCCAGCTAGCTCGAGATTCTGAAGTCGACGTCACCCAGCAGCTGCAACAGCTTGAATCTCTTGCGGCCAGAAGGCGCTTAGAGATTTTTCAGGCGTTAACGCCAGCCCAGAAAATCCAAGTTGCTCGCCATCCCCACCGACCGAGCACGCTGGATTTTATCCAGATGTTCTGCGACGACTGGGTTGAACTGCATGGCGACAGGCGCGGTAATGACGACCAAGCCCTGATCGGTGGCGTAGGCCGATTGGGCGATCGACCTGTGTTGCTGCTTGGGCATCAGAAAGGGCGCGACACCAAAGAAAATGTGGCCCGCAATTTTGGGATGGCCACACCCGGTGGATACCGCAAAGCCATGCGCTTAATGGAACATGCCGATCGGTTTCGGTTGCCGATTCTCACCTTTATCGATACGCCTGGTGCCTATGCAGGTTTGCAAGCTGAAGAGCAAGGCCAGGGGGAAGCGATTGCGGTGAACCTTCGGGAGATGTTCCGTTTGCGCGTGCCCATCATTGCCACGGTGATTGGAGAAGGGGGCTCTGGTGGTGCGTTGGGAATCGGCGTCGCCGACCGTTTGCTGATGTTTGAGCACAGCGTTTACACCGTTGCCAGTCCGGAAGCTTGCGCATCCATCCTGTGGCGAGATGCCGCTAAAGCTCCTGATGCAGCTGCTGCTCTAAAGATTACGGGTCGCGATCTGCTGGAACTCGGTGTGGTCGATGAGGTGCTCGACGAGCCTTCTGGAGGCAACAATTGGGCTCCGTTGGAGGCTGGTCAGACCCTGCGTGCGGCCCTTGAGCGTCATCTCAGCGAACTTCTTGCGCTCTCGGAGCAGGAGCTTCGCGACGCGCGATACACGAAATTCCGCGCAATGGGGCGTTATACGGAGGAAACGTCACAGGATTTTGATGAGATCGCTTAAGATATGTTTGTCCGCTAACAGCGTTTGCCAACGGCATTAATCACTGGAGCCAGTCGAGGCATTGGGCGACGAACAGCGGAGCTCTTGTCCAAGCGAGGCTGGGATTTGATGTTGACCGCGCGCAGTGGTGATCAACTTGAAGAGATCGCAGCTCAGCTGCGAACCTCCGATCGAGTTGTTGCCACCGCAGCAGTTGATCTCACTCATCCTTCAGACATCAAGCCTGCATTCGCAAATTTGATGTCGGAGGGGGACGTTCCCTCAGTGTTGATTAACAACGCCGGTGCTGCTTACACCGGAGACCTTTTGGCAATGCCCCTTGAGCATTGGCAATGGTTGCTACAGCTCAATCTCACCAGCGCGATGCAAGTGTGTTCCGCTGTTGTTCCTTCCATGCGTTCGCAGGGAGGGTTAGTGATCAACGTGAGTAGCCATGCTGCTCGTAATGCATTCCCTCAGTGGGGTGCCTACTGCATTACCAAAGCAGCGTTGGCCAGTTTCACGCGCTGTATGGCCGAAGAGGAGCGTGCTCATGGCATCCGTGCCTGCACACTCACCCTTGGTGCGGTGAATACCCCTCTCTGGGATGCAGAATCCGTACAAAGCGATTTCGATCGTCGTGCCATGCTCACCGTCGATCAAGCGGCTGATGCTTTGGTGAACTTGGCAGAGCAACCCTCGAACCAAGTGATCGAAGACCTAACACTTATGCCGGCTGCCGGCGCCTTTTAAACGATCGTTATGACCACAACCGTCCCCTTCGTTTCCCGTGGCGCTGCTCTCAGCAACGGCGATAGCAACGCTCAACTGCATCCCGATCTTGCTTCAAAGATCAGAGAGCGTCTTCGTAAAGCCGATGTTCCATTCCTCGCGAATGACAATATCTCCGATCATTTAGAGCCGGGTGAATTGTCTCTTCTTGAGATTGAGGTGGCCGACAAGGTGCGTGATTTGTTACGCACTCTCGTAATTGATATTGATAACGATCACAACACCAGTGAAACAGCTGAGCGTGTCGCTCGGATGTATCTCCACGAAGTGTTTAAAGGGCGGTATCACCCTCAGCCCAAAGTAGCCAGCTTCCCCAATGTGAAGCAGCTGGATGAGATCTACACCGTAGGACCAATCACCGTTCGCTCTGCCTGCTCTCACCACTTAGTGCCCATCATGGGTAACTGTTGGATTGGGATTAAGCCTGGGGCACGTGTCATTGGCTTGTCGAAATTCACTCGGGTGGCTGATTGGGTTTTCTCACGCCCTCACATCCAGGAAGAAGCTGTAATGATTTTGGCCGATGAGATTGAAAAGCTTTGCGAACCGCAGGGTTTAGGAATCATCGTCAAAGCACAGCATTACTGCATGAAGTGGAGAGGTGTGAAAGAGCCACAAACAAGCATGGTGAATTCCATTGTTCGAGGTGATTTCAGGCACGACCCCAGCCTCAAGCAAGAATTTTTTGAATTGGTCCGACAGCAGGAAGCTCTGCTGAGTTCTTAATTCAGTTCTTGGTTCATGTTTGAAGCCCTTGCGAATGCCGTACAGCATCCACAAGGGCTTTTACTTTGCTGAGATCCTTCCAACCTGGTTCGATTTCAAGCCGGCTGGACGCATCGAGCCCATCCGGTGAAACGTCTTTCAAAAGATCAGGCACCCATTCGGCACTGATACCACCCGCTAGCCACCAGGCAACGTCGTGGTTTTGGTTCGAAATCCAGTCCAACGGAATGCGATGGCCCGTACCACCGAGTTGGTTGGGATTCCAGGCATCAAGAAGTAGGGCATCAACCGAGCCGACGTAATGCTTTGCAGTGGCTACATCGTTGGCTTCTCGCAGCCTTAAGGCTTTCCACCAGGCGATGTCTGCGCGCCATTCTCGAAGCGCTGCACAGCGAGCGGGTGTTTCGCTGCCATGCAGTTGCACCACCGTGGGACAGCCCTCGCCAGCCAAAGCGTCCTCTAAATCCGTGGGGTTGGGATCGGCCACAACCCAAACCCTGTTGATCGATGGGTGGTGCAAGGCTAGGGCAGAAAAAATCTCCCGACGTCGAGACGGTTCAACGAACCGTGCTGTGTTGCGAACGCCAATCACGCCGATGGCTTGAACACCCATGGCAGCGATCGCTAAAGCTTGTTCAACGTCCGTGAGCCCACAGATCTTGAGCGCTGGCCTGGTGAGAGTGTCGCTCACAGAGGGTGCCGTTTTCTCTCCCTAGGATCATGGATGAACGTCGTTGCTGCGACACACGTCGGAATGAGTGGTGGGAGAAGGTTGGCAGCTGTTCAAGATCGTGGGGATTCCCCTGAGGATTCAGCCCACTTGGTTGTTTGCGGTTGCGATCTTCACAACCCTGTTTCAGCCTCGATATGCCGCCACCATTGAGCAGGTTGCCTTGAGCTGGGGGCTGGCGTTGTTCACAACGCTGCTTCTATTCACCTCAGTGCTGCTCCATGAACTGGGGCATGCCCTCATGGCGTTGCGGGAGGGGGTGAAGGTTCTAAGCATCACCTTGTTTCACCTTGGTGGCATTGCCCGGGTTGAGAAAGAGTGCCCAACGGCGATGGGCAACCTTCGTATCGCCGCTGCTGGCCCTTTAGTGAGCCTCACCCTTGCCTTAGGCATGTTGCTGGGCGCTTCAGCGCTCGCAACACAGCAACCTCAGCTCACGGTGTTGCTCACCCAGGTGGGGTTGCTCAATCTGATGCTTGGCCTGTTCAACCTCTTGCCCGGCCTTCCCCTCGATGGCGGCTTGATCCTCAAATCTCTGGTTTGGCAGCTTTCGGGGAGCAAAAAACGTGGTGTGGCGGTGGCATCCGCCTCTGGTCGGTTGCTCTCCACCCTGATGATCGTGATGGGTGGTGTTTTGCTCTGGCAAGGAGCAGGAATCAATGGCCTAATGCTCATCCTGATCGGTTGGTTTGGCTTGGGAGCCAACCGCAGTGAGACCCAGATGATCTTCCTGCAGAAGATTCTCCAGGATTTGAAGGTTGAGCAGGCCGCAGGCCGCGCTTTTCGCGTGCTTGAAGCGGATCAGCCCTTACGCCGAATGAGTCAGATGCGTTTGCAGAGCAGCGAAGCCACTGGGGCGGCGGACTGGGTGTTGGTGTGTCGTCAGGGCCGCTGGGTGGGGTGGATTGATGATCGCCCCCTACGGGATTTACCCGTCCAGCAATGGGATCAACAGCAGGTCGAAGACCATATGAAGCCATTGAACGAGCTCCCATCCATCGCTTCTACCGCTCCTCTTTGGCAGGCGGTGGAAGCCCTTGAGGCATCGGCTGAGGGGAGATTGCTGGTGCTGAGTGCAGCGGGCCTCCCGAACGGAACGGTGGACCGCAGCGATGTGGGCGATGCCGTGCTCAAGCGGCTTGGCGTTACCTTGCCGCCTTCAGTGTTGTCGGCCGCACGTCAACAAAACACCTACCCCATGGGGCTGGTGATGCTTCCCCAGGTGGTGGCATCGATGCAAGCTCAACAAACGGTTGAGGATGAGGAGCTTTCCAATGAGGCCAGTGCCTCACGCTCTTGATTCGTTAAGTCGTGCGTTGACCAGTCCACCTGGTTCCAAAGGGTTTGCAGGGCATTGCTGAGATGGTGATCCAAGCCATCTCTTGGGATTGATGCAGGAGCCGGTGGAGGGGCGGATTCAGCAAAGATGCTCTGCCACAGCTCCTCGGGAGGGTCCAGCATGATTTCTCCGTGTTGCAGCAGGCAGCCGTGCTGCCAGCGTTGAGCACTGCCGATGCGTTTGACGCCGTCCTGGTCCACCAGGTCTGCCGCCGTGGATCGTGCGAAGCAGTTGGGGTCGTCAACGCTGGCGGCATTGTCCCCAAACTGCAGGGTTAAGCCCAGGCTGCTGAAGCCATCAATCAGCCATTGGCAGGCCTCTCGGTAAGCCTGTTTGCGCTGACGCGGAGCATCCGGCCAGATCAGTGCGTAGGTCAAGCCACCGGCATGCAACACCGCTCGACCACCGCTCGGGCGACGCACCATCGCGATCGTCTTGCTTTGGACCAGCTCATTCCAATGATCGGGCCAGTGCTGCTGATGCCGTCCCAGGGAGAGCCATGGACCGTCCCATTGGTAGAAGCGCAACACAGGGCCGCCTGTTTGGCATTGCTCCAGCAACAGGCGATCCAATGCCATCTGGGTGTAACCATCCGCCCGCAGGGTGGGGATGAACCGTCCTGAAGGGACCATGCTGGACCCTGCCATCGCGTTGTTAGGCATTGGAGTCGGTTGCCATGCTGCCTTGGTGGGATTTACCGATTTTGATCGGGCTTGGCCTGTTGGCGGGCGGTCTGGCGGGCTTGTTGGGAATTGGCGGCGGGCTGATCTTTGCTCCGTTGTTGCTTTGGCTTGATTTACCGGCCCACCAGGCGTTAGCGACGAGCAGTTTTGCCATTGTGCCGACGGCGCTGGCAGGCACGATCATTCACCTGCGCGGTGGCCGTATTCCCCTGCGCCCCGCTGCAGGGATTGGCCTGGCGGCGTTTGCTTCGGCCTTGGTGTTCGGTGGTTTGGCCGATCGTGCCGCGGGCTGGATGCTGCTGGCGATGCAAACGCTGCTCTATGTGGTGTTGGCCTTTTGCGTGCGTGAGCGACCGTCCACAGACGAGTTAACCGACGAGGTGTCGACCCCTGTGTCTTGGTTGGCCGGGGTGGGCTGTATCGCTGGCTGGACCGCCGGGATGCTTGGCCTTGGCGGCGGTTTGGTGATGGTGCCCCTGATGAGTGGACCGTTGTCTGTTCCCATCCATCAGGCGGTGCGACTCAGCACCGTGGCGGTGCTGTGTTCTGCCAGTGCGGCGTCGCTGCAATTCGTGCATGAAGGCCGCGGCATCCCCTTGATGGGACTGCTGCTGGGTGGAGTGGCTGCCTTGGCTGCCCAGTGGACCGCGAGTCGTCTTGATCGATTTGATCCGGTGGTTTTGGTGCGCTGTCTGCGCGTTTTGGCCATCGTTCTGGCGATCGATAGCTGCCGGCGGGCTGCCCAACTGTGGTTGAGCTGAGTGCTGTTCAGTTCAGTAGAGACCAAAAGCTCTCGTTGAGTTCGTAACCGAGGGCCGCAGCCATTTGGGACAGGTTGCCGCGCATCGATCGGTTGAGCTGCTCCTGGCACAGGTCATCCAGCTGCATCAACCGATGGGTGATCCACAGCTCAAGCGCTTGCGGGTCGAAGCGGAGTCCTTCCGTGCGGTTAAAGCTGTGGGGCACCACCATCGCAACGTGGCGAATCAGGCTGCCTTGATCCCGCTCCAGAATTAGCGGTAGCCAGGGATAACGAGCATCGGCACGCAATGCCCACAACCGAGGCTCTGGGCATTCCGCGAGTTCCCGCGGGTCGTCTGCGTCCCGTGGCCAGTGAAAGTTGAGTTCCAGGACCGGGCCCTGTTCGAGCAGCTCGTTGAGGGGCTGATCGGACCAGATCCGCAGCGGACTGAGATCGAGACGGCGGATTGATTGGGCATCAATCAGGACCGGTTCCATGAGCAGGTGTGACAGGCCTTTGCGAATGATGGCCTGTAGAGCCGCCAAGGGAGAAGAATGGATTCGTTTGATGCATGTCAGCCATGGACTCCGCTATTTCCTCCCCTGAGATCTTCATTGCTCTGGTGGTGGCCGCCCACGCAGCGATCTTGGCTTTACGTCTGTCGGTGAGCCTCTATCGCGCCTGAGCCCAGTCATTGATTGATGGGATGACCTTGGCATCGGTAGCGGGGTGCGTTACAAGCGGATAGCGCGCGTTGTCCCTTGTCTTCGTCTCAGGTTCGAGCACAGCCCCCATCTCGGCCTGATGCAGCATCCCTCGCAGCCGCCATTCAGCTGCAGACCGATCGTCGTGAGCTGCAATGCAGCGTCATGGCCTTGGCAGTGAAAGTGGGTTTGGTGATTTTGGGGGGTGTCAGTTTGATTCGCCTTTCTGGTGCTTATCAAGAGCGCCTTGATCGCCATGGCGAGTTGGCTGCCGTTGTGGCCGTGGAGACGGCGAAATTAGAAGGTCTTCAACAGCGATTTGATCGTGTGTTCAGTATTGGCGGCGAGCAACGCCTGATGGGTGAACAGGATCAGTGGATTGCTCCGAATCGAATTCGGATTATCTGGCGCTGAGTTTCGTCATCCTTGGCTTCAGCGATTGTCTGGTGACGTTCAACTTTTTTTCTTTTGAGGCTCTGCCATGACCAGCACTCCTGGCACTGTTCTGATCACGGGCACCACATCGGGTGTTGGCCTGAACGCAGCTAATGCTTTGGCCCTGCGCGGATGGCAGGTGATCACAGCGAATCGAAGTCCACAGCGGGCCGCTGCAGCTGCTGATGAGTTGGGGATTCCAAAGGAACGCCTGCAACACGTGCTGATGGATCTTGGCGATCTCGACAGTGTGCGTCGGGCTGTTGATGCGTTGCCGGATCGTCTTGATGCCGTGGTCTGCAATGCGGCGGTGTACAAGCCAAAGCTGAAGCAGCCGGAGCGGTCGCCGCAGGGGTACGAGATTTCAATGGCCACCAACCACCTTGGCCATTTCCTGCTGGTGCAGCAGTTGTTGGGTCGCCTCCAGAACTCCAGCCATCCCTCCAAGCGGGTGGTGATTCTGGGCACCGTGACGGCCAACTCCAAGGAGCTGGGGGGCAAGATTCCGATCCCTGCACCGGCAGATTTGGGGGATCTCTCTGGTTTTGAAGCCGGGTTCAAAGACCCCATTGCCATGGCCAGCGGTAAGGCTTTCAAGCCGGGCAAGGCTTACAAAGACAGCAAGCTTTGCAACATGATCACCACCCAGGAGCTGCATCAACGACTGCATCAAGAAACGGGAATTACATTTAGTTCGCTCTATCCAGGTTGCGTTGCGGATTCACCCTTGTTCCGTAATACCCCGAAGGCATTTCAAACAATTTTTCCATGGTTTCAAAAAAATATTACTGGCGGATATGTCACTCAAGCACTAGCGGGAGATCGCGTTGCGCAAGTGGTGGCTGACCCTGATTTCGCAGAGTCTGGTGTGCATTGGAGTTGGGGAAATCGGCAGAAAAAAGATGGTCAACAATTTAGTCAGGAGTTGTCAGAAAAGGCGACAGACCCTGAAACTGCATCAAGAGTTTGGTCCTTGTCCAAACGGCTTGTTGGCCTTGGGTGAAAGTCTTAAGGCCCTCTTGTTGGGGAAGACAATGTTGTGGGACTTTGATCCGGTTATGATTTAATCCTTCGATCTCTGCATGAAATCGACTCGCATCATTGACGAAATTGTATGGGTGGGAGTTGTTTAATATTCTGCCATTCCTGTTTACTGATTAATATAGAGAGGTTTCTAAAGTCTGTATTCCAGTCTTGCCCTGTAATATTCTTATTGAATAAGCTCTTAAGATATTCAATCGTCTTGTGCTCAGTGCTATGGACATGTTCGTGCCACTGATGAATACTTTGAGTCGAATGCTAAGTCGTAAGTTTAAGTATTGCGTAATTGAGTATTGTGGTGTGACTGTAATCAGCAAAAAGAAGTATTTGTTTTCTGGGGGCTAAGTTGATTTCGGGATATCTGGACAAAATGAATAAGCCAAAATTTGTTCACCCCTTCATTGCTCCAACCCTCAAGAAAATTCATTGCATTGGAGCAGGGCTGTAAATTGTTATCTTGCCGATATTGAACTCAGTCGAAGCCAAGCAGGTCGAAGATTTCACGATCTTTGAGCGAAACGGCCTCCAATGGCTCAACGTTGTCGAGCATATTTTGTGCGAGACGAAGATATTCGTTTTTGACAGCCTTGACGCCATCATCTTCGTCGTCCATTTCGAAGATTGTGCACTTCTTCAGGCGTGAGCGACGGATGGCATCCACATCTTTGAAGTGGGCCATGGTGCGTAGGCCGGTGCGCG
>JADHRU010000015.1 GCA_016777265.1 Synechococcus sp. BS30m-G31 | reverse complement strand
AGCTGGGACCGCTGAGCTGACATCTGGAGACATTCAGGCACTGGCACTGTCTCAAGGGTTCAAGTCTGGAGGACTAAGGCGGGTTGCTGCGATCGATATCGGCACCAATTCGACGCATTTGTTGGTGGCCTCTGTTGATCCAGCCCTCGGCACGTTCAGCATCATTCAGGCGGAAAAGTCCACGACCCGTTTGGGGGAGCGCGATCCAGATACGGGTGACCTGTCAGCGGCCGCAATGGAACGGGGCTTTGAAACGCTGCGTCGGTTCCTTGAATTAGCGAATAGTCATCAGGTTGAGCAGGTGGTCACGGCCGCCACCAGCGCTGTACGGGAAGCCCCCAATGGGCGCGATTTCCTGCAAAGCATCAAGGATGAGTTGGGGATTGAAGTTGATTTGGTCAGTGGTCCAGAGGAAGCAAGGTTGATCTATCTGGGTGTGCTCTCGGGGATGTCGTTCGTCGAGAAACCTCACCTACTCCTTGATATCGGTGGAGGTTCTACAGAGTTGATTTTGGCGGATAGCCGCGATGCTCGTGCGTTGACGAGTACGCGGGTGGGTGCTGTGCGCCTTCAGCGGGATTTCATCAAGGAAGAGCCCATCTCTCCGCAGCGACGATCCTTTCTTCAGGCGTTCATTCAGGGCTCCCTAGAACCCGCCGTTGACAAGGTGCTTCGACGGATCGAACCCGGCGAACAACCTGTTTTGGTGGCCACCAGTGGGACGGCTATGGCGATTGGTGCCCTCGCTGCCGGTGAGGACGACCGTCCGCCGCTCAAATTTCACGGTTACAAGGTGTCTCGCTCTCGTCTTGACCGGGTCGTCGAACGGCTTGTGGTGATGACCCCGGCCCAGCGGCGTGAGATCTCGGCCATCAATGATCGCCGCGCCGAAATCATTGTTCCGGGTGCGTTGATTTTGCAAACCACGATGAAGATGTTGGCCGTCGACGGTCTAGTGCTCAGCGAGCGGGCCTTGCGCGAAGGTCTGATTGTGGATTGGATGTTGCGCCAGGGTCTGCTGGAGGACCGGTTCAGTTTCCAGAGCAGCATCCGCCAACGAACGGTGATTCATCAGGTGCAGCGGTTTGCTGTCAATCAAGAGCGGGCTGAGAAGGTTGCTTCCCATGCGCTCACCCTCTACGACACCACCAAGGGCGTCATCCATCACGACGATGGCGAGGGCCGTGAGCTGTTGTGGGCGGCCTCCATGCTGCATTCCTGTGGTCAGCACATCAATCTCAGCGCTTATCACAAGCATTCTTGGTATTTGATTCGCCACGGTGAGTTGCTGGGTTATTCCGAAGCAGAACATTTGATGGTGGCGGCTATTGCGCGCTACCACCGACGCAGCCTGCCTAAAAAACGCCATGAGTCATGGCAGGCCCTGAGAACCCGGGAAAATCGAAAATGTGTCAGTGAGATGTCGTTGTTGCTGAGACTTGCAGCGGCGATTGATTGTCGTCCAGATCCTGTCGTGGACTCACTGCGTGTCGGGATATCCCAAAATCAGCTTCTGGTAGAGCTCGTTCCTGATCGCTCGAATCGTGACCTGAGTTTGGAGCAGTGGAGTTTGGAAAGTTGTGCTGAGACAGTGCGAGAAGCTTCTGGTGTGGGACTCAGCGTGAGTGCTCAGGCTTGAGAGGTATCCACTGAATGTCACTAATGGTTCCCAGCACCTTGGGCTCACCATTGGAAATCGATACCGTCAACAGGTCTGGTCGTCCTGCATAGATCTCGACTTCATCGGGGTTTGTGATGATTCGTTCCCCCTCCAGGATTCCCTCAAATTCGATCGTGCCCTCACGGCGTAGTGCGATCCAGCTGGGCTCTTTGCTCTTAATCGTGACGGGGCCTGAGTTTGCAAGTTCCACTCCGCTGCTGCTCGGTAGAACAAGTGCGACTTCGGGAGCAGTGTCTGGTGCAGTGTCTGGTGGAGTGTCGGATGCAGTGGTTGATGCAGGGGAGATGCTCTCGTTTGAAGTGGTTGTTGTCTTCGCGGTAGCGGTAGCTCTGGCTGAATTGGATTGGGGCTGCTGGATCAGCTCAAGAAGCGCTGCCCGTTGAACCCAGGCCAAGGCACCGAGCGCTGTGGCTCCGATCAAGACCAGCCAAAGCCAAATAGCCCCTTTTTTAGGCCGAGATGGTGGTTGAAGGGGGGGAGATAAAGGGCCTTTTTGTTGCGACTCCCGCTCATTGGACACTGCGCCGTCGGACAGCGATCCGAGGGAGGCAACTAAGGCATCAGCATCAAGCTCTAGATGATTGCTGAGCCTCCTCACCATGGCCTTGATGAAGACAGGCTCTGGAAGTTTGTCCCGATCACCGGATTCCAGCGCTGCAAGTTGTTCGATACCCAAGTGCATTCGATCGGCCAGTTGCTCTCGACTTAGTCCCTGGGCAAGGCGACGTTCAGAAAGCTGTTGGCCAACAAAGAGTAAACCTGAGTTTGACTCTTGATTGTTAGTGGGCGTCGAAACGTCCATGCAGTAATTGCATCAATCTATGAATAAACTGTACTAATTTTTTCTAAAATGACACGTCTTTTTTAATTAGACACAGCAGAAAGCGTCCATAAAATATGGGCGATACTGGATTCGAACCAGTGACCCCTTCCGTGTGAAGGAAGTGCGCTACCACTGTGCTAATCGCCCGCACAAGCGAATCTTAAACCACGGCGTTTTAGGAACTCGGCCTGAACAGATGGTCGTGATCGGGTGAATAGAGGCGTGAGCGTTGGGGGGCCCGAGCCAGTGCAGGACTCACCATGTACAGCGTTGTACGGATCAATTCATGCTTTTGCGTGAACGCTGCCATCTCCTGTAGGGAGATGACGGACAGCAATTCATCAGGCCAGCTCACGCGATGCCCTACCGCCACAGGAGTATCGGCTGGATAGTGTTCCAGCAGGGTGGTTTGCACGTCATCAACGTGGCGAGCGCTGAGATAGAGGCAAAGGCTGGCTTTTAGTGCAGCAAGTCGACTCAACGCTTCGCTGTCTGGAACACCAGTGCGCCCCCCGGCTCTACCCAGGACGATGGTTTGCACGACTCCGGGAATCGTGAGTTCGCTTGCCAGGCCAGCTGCTGCTGCTTGATAAGCGCTGATGCCAGGCACAACCTCGACCGGAATGTTCTGGTCTGTGAGTGCACAAATCTGCTCATTGATCGCGCTGTAGAGGGCTGTATCGCCGTCGTGAAGGCGGACGATCCGTTTCCCACTCTTTTGCCTGTCAATGAGAAGCGGGATCACCTCTTCCAAGGTCATCGTGCTGGTTCGGATCTTTTCGCATCTATCGGGAGCAAGTTTGGGGATTCCTGGGCAAACCAGAGAATCTGTCCAGACCAAAACATCGGCAGATCGCAAGCGTTCTGCCGCCCGCAGGGTCAGAAGATCCGTGGCTCCAGGACCGGCTCCAACAAAACTGACGGGATGCATGGTGATGATGGATGCAAGCAGTTAGAGCTTGGCTTCAGTTGGGTCGAAAGCCCGGATCTGGTAGTGGTTTCTTCCGGCCATAGAGCCACCAAAGGCCCACGCTTCCGGCAAGAGCCAGCACCCCACTCATGAGTTGGGCGATGCGGATGCCGCCTTCACACGCCGGTGGGAGAGCTCCGATGCAAAGCGAGTCGATGCGTAGGCCTTCAATCCAAACCCGTCCAAGGCTGTAGCCCAGCAAGTAAGTACAGCTCATTGCACCTGCAGGAAGCTTGTTGAGATGCTTCGCCCCCCAGCGAAAGAGAAGGATTAAAATAATAAATAGTGCAAGATTCCAGAGCGATTCATATAGAAAAGTTGGATGAAAAAATTCCTTATTGCTATAAATTATTGGCCGATTAAATTCCGGAATGAATAGTTTCCAAGGTAGGTCTGTCGGTATTCCAAAAGCCTCTGAGTTGAAGAAGTTTCCCCAACGACCAATGGCTTGTCCGAGGGCCACGGAGGGAACAAGTACATCGAGCACATCCCAGAAGGATTGTTGACGCCATCTGCAGAACAGAATCAGCGTGAGTGTTCCAGCAATTAATGCGCCGTGAATCGCGATTCCACCTTCCCAAATTGCGAGTGCTTTTAAGGGAGTGGCTGCATAGTTATGCCACTCAAAGGCAACGTAATAGATGCGTGCTCCAATCACGGAACACAGCACAAGTAAGGGAAGTAGATCACTAATCAGACCGTTTTCAAGCTTGCGCTGTTGTGCGAGTCGGCTTGAAAGGTTGAGCCCGATCAAAACAGCTGCTGCAATCAGCAACCCATACCAACGCAAAACAAAAGGCCCGAACTGAAACAGCTCGGGCCCAGGAGAAGCAAACATTTGGCTTAGAAGCTGCCTTCGGCGGCTTGCACTTTTTCAATTTGCCGCTTCTTCAGCACCAGCATGATTTGTGCAATGGCAACCGCGGCAAAGAAGGCGAGCAATCCATAGATCCGGACAGGGTTCTGAAGAACAATCTCAGCGTCAACCTGTCCAAAGCCGCCGACGTTTGGATCGTTAGTGATGACAGCACCAGCTTCGACGGTGTCGCCCACGCTCACCAGGAGCTCGGGACCAACAGGGATGGTTTCGCTTGTCGTGCTGCCATCTGCAGCCTGAATGGTGACAACACTGGCTCCATTCTCACCTGCATCGATTGAGGAAACCTTGCCCTCGGTTGGAGCGGTGAAGACGGTGTTGTTGCTCTTCTCACCTGTTGGGTACACCTGGCCGCGGCCACGGTTGCCGCCCACATGAATTTGGTATTTACCAAAGTGAATGTTGCTGTCGGTAGCGGGGTCAGGTGAGAGAACAGGGAAAACAATTTCTTGGTTTTGATCGCCAGGGATGGGACCTACCAGGAGAATGTTGGGCTGATCGTCGCTGTACTGGGTGAAATAAACCCCCTCAGTCTCTTCTTTGATTTCATCCGTCCAGCGGTCTTGAGGCGCCAGTGTGAACCCGTCGGGAAGCATCACGACGGCACCAACTTGAAGCTGCACCTCGCTGCCATCGGCACCAATTTCCTTGATTCCCTCTTCGTAGGGAACTTTCACGCTTGCGGTAAATACGCTGTCTGGGAGCACCGACTGAGGTACTTCAGCTTGGGTCAGCTTTTTGGCGATGTGGCAGTTCGCGCAAACAATTTTGCCAGTGGCTTCTCTGGGACTGTCGTAGTTCTGCTGGGCCCAGAACGGATAAGCCCAGCTTGCGCCTGGGGCAATTAGCAGGGCTAGGCCGATAACCAGCGAACCGAGAACAAGGGAGAGATGGCGACGCATGGAACGGAGAGGGGAGAGTGCAGGCGGTGGAGGGAGGAGATCAGGCCCACCAGGGCTTGTCGCCGGTGCGGAAGTCGGTCTCAGACCACTCACTGACGAAGACGTTGTCGTCTTCAACGCTGACGTTGGCCAGTGCCAGGGAGAGCGGGGCAGGGCCGCGAACAACCTTGCCGGTGGCGTCGTACTGACTGCCATGGCAAGGACACATGAACTTGTTGGCGCCACTGTTCCAAGGCACCACACAACCCAGGTGGGTGCAGATGGCATTGATGCCGTAGCTGCCGATGGCGTCAGCGCCTTCAACGATCAGGTAGGTGGGATCACCTTTGAGGCCTTGAACCAGACTGCGATCACCTTCTGGATGGCTGGAGAGCCAACCAGTAGCTGTAACGACATTGCCCAGCTCGTCTTTGGCTGTCGTGCCGCCGCCGCCACCAGCGGCTTTAGGCGGAATAAAGTATTGCGCCACTGGGTAGAGAGCTCCCAGGGCGACACCAGTCACGGATCCAAACGTCAGCAGATTCATGAACTGACGACGACCCATTCCGGGCACATCGCTCGAGGGAATTTGGGTCATGGCGGACGTTCATCCAGCACGGGTTGGCGATCATTATGGACGGAGAATGGCTTGTCACGCTTTGCAACGACTGGCCTTCCCTACCGTTCTCCAGCAAGGCTTTTGTGCTTGATCTGCGCCCTTCATCCGCTGCTGATCCCCTCGGAGTGGAGGAGGTGATTGGCTGTCTTCGCCAGCGCTGGCGGGCGACTTACGACCTTCAGCTAGTGGTTCGCCGCGGCCGTCTCTACCTGCACGTGATGTGGGCATATTTGGAGCAACAGTCCTTCCCAATGGATGAAAACAGCTATCGAGACCACCTAGCAGAAGTACTGGATGTTGTGAATCGTCTTGGTTTGGCGGGTGAAGTGCGTAATTGGCTGACCACAACGCGCGATAAACCACGTCTTGGGAAAGCTTTAAGCCTTCAATTGCAGGTGGAAGGGCCTGAAGCGGAGAGTTTGCTCAAGGAGTTTCTGGTTTGAGTTTTTCGGTCAAGGCGACAAGCCCGACTCCCACAACAAAAAGTCCCGTGATGGCACTGGCCAACAGCAACATCGTGATCGGGTCTGTGGATGGGGTGAGCACCGCTCCCGCCAGTGCTGAACCCAGAACGACCCAGCGCCAAGCTCCGAGCATCGAACGCCAGCGGACCAGCCCAAGGACGCCAAGAAGAAGTTGGAGTACAGGCAGTTGAAAGGCCAGACCTGTGGCCAACATCAGCAGCAAGACAAAATCGAGATAACGCTCAATCGACCAAAGGGGTTCCACCACATCAGCCCCGTAGCTCACCAAGAAATTCAGGGCAGCTGGTACGAGGGCCCACCAGGCAAAGGTGAGACCCACCAAAAACAACACGGCTGATCCAGCAACGGCCGGTGCGATTAAGCGACGCTCGCGCACGGTGAGACCCGGCAACACGAATGCCAATAATTGGAACAGCACATAGGGCAAGGCCAGGGTGAGACCGGCGTAGCCCGCCACTTTCAAAGAGACGAACAGGAACTCACCAGGTGCTAGTTGCAGGAAGTGGATTCCCTTCGCTGGCGCTTCCAGGAGGCGAACCAGGGGCTTCACACCCACCAGACAGATCGCGGCACCGACGACCACGGCCAGCAGACTGCGCAGCACCCGTCCGCGCAATTCCTCCAAGTGCTCCATGAGGGGCATCTCCACCTCATGGGGTAGATCGGCATCATCTGGCCCTCGACCAATCCGAATTGGAGGAGGGGGTTGTAGAGCTGGGGGACCGTCGGGGCGTTCAGGCACGGACGCGGGAGGGGCGAAGGTTCAACTCAGCCCGGCTTTTAAACCAAGCTAGGGGGGAAGAGGCGTTGCTTTATGCGTTGAGGATGCCCCCAGCGAATTTCGCCGGATCCATGGCGAACTGTGCCGGGTCCAGCCCCAGCAATCCGTTGCAGTTGATCGGTTGGAACCATCACAACGGACGCGACGGAGTTCCCCCGTGCTCGGCTGAAGTAGGCGGCCAGATCAGTCGCAAGTTGAAGGTCGTCCTCATCCACCAGACCGTTGGAACTTTTGAGTACGACATGGCTGCCCGGACACTCCTGGGCATGAAACCAAAGGTCGCCACTGCGGGCTTGGCGCAAGCTGATCCAGTCGTTCTGTCGATGATTACGACCCACTTGAACCATCACGCCACTGGGGGTCGAGAGCTCCAGTGGTTGTGGCTGGTTCTGTTTTTGCCGACGTTTTGATTGGGGCTGTTCCCCTGGCGATAGGAGCTCGTCGAGTTCCTGTTGAAGCTCTTGTAAGCCGAGTTTTCGAGCTAGGTCGTCTTGCCACAACGCATCGAGTTGCTCTTCAATAAAGCCTTCGCTGCCGTTAATCAGGGCGAGACGTTGTTGATGATGATCGATCCGTTCATTCAGGATTGCGACGGAACGGCGCAATTTGCGGGCACGTTTGTAGAGCTTTTGTGCTCCGTTGATTTGATCTCTGTTCGGTTGCTGTAAGCAGAGGAGAGCATCAGCTTGTTGCTGAATCTCGGCATGGTTCTCAGTGGCCTTAAGTCGTTGCTGTTGATCATTTAATTCTGATTGTTCTTTTGCACGCCAGCGCTCGATCTTGCGCAGCAGCTCCTCTTGGGCTTGGGCTAAGACTTTTTGCGCGAGGCGCTTTTGATAAAACTTGCCCAAGTTGAGGGCCAGCGAATCATTCGTTGGCTGCCCTGCTGGCTTTGTCGCTGGATCCGTTGGATCCTCTCCCCAAACGCAATAGCTCCCATTGGAATTGATTTGGAGGGCAAAGGTTTCTCGGTCCATCTGGTCCAGCCATCGACACCAGAGCTGATGCAGGCTTTGCCATTGTTCGGCCTCTAGCTGATCCACAGGGGTTGTCAGCCAACGTCCCGCCAATTGATTGGCTAGCGCGGGGCTAACCCCTTGATAGGTCTGTTGAAGAGCTTTTTTGAGTGGGATCGGAAGCAAGCTCAGCCGCTCTTTCCAGCGTTCGAATCGTTCCGTTTTATCCGGTCGATGCCCCTGAAGCGGCGGAGGTGGGCAGTAATCGTCGCCAGTGCTGATCGGACGAACTCTGGATTGATGGTCGCGGACCTGGCGTCCGGGGGCGATGACGCGTCTCTGCTCATCAAGCAACAGCAGATTGCTGTGTCGACCCATCATTTCCAAGACCAGCACCCGTTGAATGGCCTCTCCTGGTCGGGTCGCGAATTGAAATTCCACCACGCGTTCGAACCCCTCCTGGTGGAGGTTCACGAGGGCTAATTGGCGCAGGCTGTGTTGGAGTTGCTGCGCCAAGGTGCTGCCTGCCCCCTGCCGGGGTGGGGCTTCGACTTCCGTGAGGCGGGGTGAGTCGGCTTGCCAGCTCAATTCGAGCCACACCATGCCCTGAAGGCTGCGAAACCCCAATTGAATGGTGCCTGGGCTGGGTTGTTGTGCTTTTTCGAAACGACTGGGTAGAACACGGCCGCGTAGATCCCACAGCACCGCCCGCAGGGTTGTGAGATCCATGGGTTGAAGGCTGGCCGTCGCTATCACCTAGTGGCAGAGGGGGCCTTCCTACTCTGCTTGCTCATGCAGTTCCCCGGATGGCAGACAACGGCAGGCTCACCGTGCTTACAGGTCCGAGCGGCGTTGGCAAGGGAACGTTGGTGAAGCGACTGCTGGATCAACATCCTGAAATTTGGCTCTCGGTTTCAGCAACAACACGGGAGCCGCGCGGGGGGGAAGACGAGGGAGTGAGTTATTTCTTTCATTCCCGGGATGCTTTTGAATCCCTGGTAGCCGCTGGGGGATTGCTCGAGTGGGCAGAGTTCGCCACCAATTGCTACGGCACTCCTCGGGCTCCCGTGGAGGAGCATCTTGCAGCTGGTCGGCCTGTTCTTTTAGAAATTGAGTTGGAGGGTGCCCGACAGGTCCGCACCAGCTTTCCTGATGCGTTTCAAGTGTTCCTCGCTCCCCCCAGCTTTGCGGAGTTAGAGCGTCGGATTCGAGGTCGGGGAACCGATACGGAGGACTCGATTCAACGTCGACTCGCCCGCGCCCGCGAGGAGCTCAATGCCCAGAACGAATTTGATGCGGTGGTGATCAACGACGACCTTGATCAGGCGTTGAAACAACTCGAGACGCACATGCAACTGCTCGCTCTTTAAGCGATGCCCCAGATATCAGCCATCAAAAAAGCCCCCTCGTGAAGGGGGCTTCGTCAGACATTTGGCATGTGTGCGTTGGGGACGCACTACATGGGGTGGAACAGAAGATCAGGGAAAAAGCGGTTCCATTCGATCAGGATTCCAGCTGTGGCTGTAAACCAAATCGCTGCAACAACTGGTGCGGTGGTGAGAAATTTTTTCATGGGTACCGACGGTGGTGAGGGGGCAGTGGATCAGCGCGGGGAGACGGTCACTTTGGCGTCGTCTTCCGTCAGTTTTCCGCTGGTCAATTCGCCGAAGGCTGCGAGGGGCCAGCTAGCAGCTGCCAATAGGCTTTTAAACGCAATGCTGAGATCGATTTGGATCTCATTCATGGCTGCGTTCTTGCCACGGGTTGCTTTCAGATATTCGCGACCAGCCCAGCCAATGCATCCATTGATGTAGAGGAACATGATCCCGGGAAGGACGAAGTCACCGGCGTGGCTCCAACGGCCATCAACGATGAGATGGGGCAAACCATCTTCTCCGCAAACCGCTTGGCTGTACATCTCAAACCGGGCTATCGCCTGGGGTGTTGAGGCAGCAGAAGCGCGTTGCTGGAAGCGTGCGCTTTCAGCGCACGGGGTTAAGCCGGCCACATCCGCCTTTGCGACGGGGGCGAAGCCAAACACCAGGAGGGTCGAAAGCACAACGGCTAAAAGACGACGCATCGGACGATTCCTGTTTTTAACTGCCCGGTGAAAGGCAGGATGTCTCTTGCGGACATTACGGGAGGGCCTTGACCACAATGCATACAGTGCTCGCCCTCGAAACAAGTTGTGACGAGTCAGCCGCTGCGGTTGTGCGCCACAAAGCCGATGGCAGCGTTGAGGTGTTGGCGTCTCAAATTGCGTCACAAGTTGAGGAGCATGCCCTCTGGGGTGGGGTTGTTCCAGAAATTGCCTCGCGTCGTCATGTGGAGGCCTTGCCAACGTTGGTGCAGGCGGTTCTGCGGGAATCTGCGCTGTCGATCCCTGAACTGAATGCGGTTGCAGCGACTGTGGCGCCTGGCCTTGCCGGAGCATTAATGGTTGCTTCGGTGACGGGTCGCACCCTTGCGGCATTGCATCAGGTGCCTTTTCTGGGAATTCATCACCTTGAAGGGCATTTGGCTTCAGCTGCTCTGGGCGAGCACGCCCCCGCTCCGCCTTATTTGGTTCTTTTAGTAAGTGGTGGCCACACTGAGCTAATTCGTGTGGGTCTTCATGGGGAGATGGAACGACTCGGCCGAAGCCATGACGATGCTGCTGGTGAGGCGTTCGACAAGGTGGCCCGCTTACTTGGCCTTGGGTATCCCGGCGGTCCCGCGATTCAGGCCATCGCTGCCTCGGGGAATGCCAAACGTTTTTCCCTACCGAAAGGACGCATTTCCCTGCGAGGCGGGGGGTTTCATCCGTACGACTTTTCCTTCAGTGGATTGAAGACAGCCATGCTGCGCACTGTTGAGTCGTGCCAAGGCTCTGGAGTTGACCTGCCTATGGCCGATCTTGCGGCAAGTTTTGAGCAGGTGGTGGCCGATGTCTTGGTGGAACGGGCCCTTCGTTGTGCTAACGATCACAAAATCAAGCAACTTGTGATGGTGGGTGGTGTAGCCGCGAACCAGCGTCTACGACTGCTCATGCAGAAACAGGGCCAGCAGCATGGCGTTGCAGTGTCGATAGCTCCCCTGGCGTATTGCACCGATAACGCCGCCATGATTGGTGCGGCAGCGCTCAGCCGGTTGAAGCGCGGGGTGCTGTCGTCAAGCGATGAAACCGGAGTTGCAGCTCGTTGGCCGTTGGAACGGGCAGATGCTCTTTACGAAGCATTACCTCCATTTTGAAAAATGCCCGTAAGGTGGCACTCAAAAAAAGGGGAGGCATGGCAAATCAGTCCGGTCAAAAAACAGCAATTCAGACTTCAGAACCCGTAGGGGCTGCTGAACTGAATGAATGGAAGCGCGGCTTCACTCCTCAGGCGGAGATTTGGAATGGGCGGCTCGCCATGATCGGTTTATCCGCAGGACTCGCCGTGTTGCTGGTTTCCAGGGTGTTCAACGCTGGTTGATTCAAGCTGGTTGATTAATCCCTTCCGCGTAACGCTTGAGCCAGCTCATTGGGCTTCAAGCTCACTCCAATCGCCCGGTCTGAGTTGACGCGTCCCGCTTCAACAAGCGCTTGAAGTGATTGATTGGATGTGACCATGCCGTCGAAGCTGCTGCGCGACATGATTTCCTCCACCTCATCAAGGGAGCCTCGCTGGATGTAATCCCGGCAGGCATCTGTATTGACCAAAATGTCGTGATAAGCAGCTCGCTTGTCATCGTTGGTGCGAATGAGACCTTGAGCGATGACACCCACTAAGGATTCGGAGAGTGAACGGCGAATGCTGGGTTGTTCTTCTGGCGCATACATCCCGAGCACTCGCTCGACGGTTTTGACCGCTGAGTTGGTGTGCAACGTCCCAAACACCAGGTGACCGGTTTGAGCCGCTTCAAGCGCTGTGGAAAGGGTCTCCTGGTCACGGATTTCTCCGACCAGGATCACATCTGGGTCTTCTCGCAGTGCGGCCCGTAAGGCGTGATGGAACTGGAGGGTGTTCAAGCCCACTTCGCGGTGACGAATGAGGGACTTTCGACTTTCATGCACAAATTCCACCGGATCTTCGATGGTGAGGATGTGACAGGTCTTGTTGCGATTGATCCAATCGATCATGGCGGCCAAGGTTGTGCTCTTTCCAGATCCAGTTGGGCCAGTAACCAGCACAAGACCTTTGGGGCGGGCTGCTAGATCTTTAAGCACCTCGGGAAGTTTGAGATCCTCCATGGTGAGGATGGTTTGAGGAATGAGCCGCAGCACCATGGCTGGGCCACGCAATGAATCGAGCACATTGATCCTCACGCGTACGAATGGGAAGGCGTAGGCGCTGTCGAGTTCTTTGTTGCGATAAAACGAGTCGATTTGCTGCGGCGAGAGAATTTCATGAAGCCATCCCTGAAACACCGAGTCATCGGTGGCGGGCCAGTCGGTGGCCTGAATTTCGCCACGCGCTCGAAAGCGTGGACGTTCCCCCACACCAAGATGGACATCTGAATGTCCCGCGTCATTGGCGATGCGCAGGATGGCTTCCAGGGATGGCGAATCTTTTGTGCCCGGTTTTGCGCCCTGGGCTTGTTGAGGCGCTTTATTTGGCGCTGTTGGAGGGGGGGTGCCGCCAGAGCGCGGCGGAAAGCTGGGGGGAAAGACCGGCTGATCCAACGATCATCGACACGACGTGATTCCAGCATCGTTCCGATGTGGCTGCTGGCAAGTGATTGATGCAGGCCTGCGATCCCTGAACGCCCGTAGGATCAACCCATAACTGCGGATCCCATGGCCGATCAGCCCCGCGTCACCATTGTTTTAGGGACACGCCCCGAGGCCATCAAGCTCGCACCTGTGATCCGCACATTTCAAGCGTGTGAGGCTTTAACAACCCGGGTTGTCCTGACGGGTCAACACCGTGAAATGGTCACCCAGGTGATGGATCTCTTCGGCTTAGAAGCCGATCAGGATCTCAACTTGATGGCACCCCGCCAAACATTGACCCACGTCACTTGCGCTGCATTGCAGGGCTTGCGGGATGATTTTCAGGCTTTTCCCCCACAGATCGTTCTGGTTCAAGGGGACACCACCACGGCGTTTGCTGCCGGTTTGGCGGCGTTCTATGAGCAGATTCCTGTGGGTCATGTGGAGGCGGGTTTACGGACCGACAACCTGTTGGATCCGTTCCCGGAGGAGGCCAATCGGCGGTTGTTGTCTCAGATCGCCACCTTGCATTTCGCTCCGACCCTGCAGGCGGAGCAGAACCTCCGTGCCTCTGCGGTTGTTGGAGACATTTCGGTGACAGGAAATACTGTGATTGATGCGTTGCTGTTGATGGCCGAAAAAGCGCCTGAGATGCACTTCGAGGGGCTCGATTGGACATCCCAGCGCGTGATTTTGGCCACGGTTCATCGACGCGAAAATTGGGGTGACCGTCTAGTCGACATCGCATCGGGTATTCGACAGGTGTTGGATCGTTTTCCCGACACTGCTCTCTTGCTGCCATTGCATCGCAATCCCACGGTGCGAGACCCCTTGAAAGCCATGTTGGGGGATCATCCGAGGGTCGTTCTGACGGAGCCGCTTGATTACGACCGTCTCGTGGCGGCGATGAAGGGTTGCACGCTCTTACTCACTGATTCTGGTGGCCTCCAAGAAGAAGCGCCGGCCCTGGGCAAGCCTGTGTTGGTGCTGCGTCGAACCACCGAACGCCCAGAAGCGGTGGAGGCCGGAACGGCTCGTCTGGTTGGCACGGATCCAGCTGCAATCGTGGAGGAAGCCTCCCGCCTTCTGGGGGATTCAAAGGCCTACGAATCGATGTCTCGAGCGGTCAATCCCTTTGGCGATGGACAGGCAAGTGCGCGCATCCTCGATCTCTGCAGGCGCCATCTCGGCGTCTAAAGCCAGCTTCAGTGCCAATCGTCAGTACCGCTGGTGGCTTCATCGGCAGTGGTCGTTCGGCTCGGGCCTTCTGTTGTTTATTGGCCTGAATCCTTCCCGAGCTGATGGAGAGCGTGACGACCCCACCCTGAGGCGGTTGCAGGCATTCGCGAAGTCGTGGGGTTATCAAGAATTATTGGTGGTCAATTTGTTTGCGCGAATGTCTCCCCATCCAGCCGCCTTGCAGCGCGCCAGTGATCCAGTAGGCGTCAAAAATGACCAGGTTCTGCAGGTCTGTTTTGAGCGTTGGGCTTGTGATCCCCAGGTGGATTTGTGGTGTGGCTGGGGTGTGAACGGTGGCCGTGGCCTGCGTGCGCATGATGTCCTTCGCAAGCTTCAACCCTTGAGCTGCCAGCGCCGAATCCATTGTCCAAACTCCCTTGGCCCCCTCAGCTTGGCGTTGACGCGAGCGGGGCAACCGCGGCATCCGCTCTATGCCCCCAAGCAATCGACCCTGAGCCCTTTTCGTTGGGCAGAGACCGGAGCAATCCGCCATCCTGAATCAATTACTACGGATTGACGTCTGCGCTGATGCCTCGCACCCCCCGTCGCTATGCCGTGCATCTCCACCTCGTGGGAGGGCAGACCGAACGAGTTTTTTTCCCGAAATTAGAAACCTTTCAGGAGTGGTACCAGGGGGTTGTCAACGCGGAGACCCAGGGAGGTTTTGTGAATGTGCCGATGAGCGACCTTGATGGGGAATACCTCGTCGTGCGTCCGCAGGCGGTGATTGGTGTTCGCGTGGAACCACAGTTTTCGGCCGTCGATGACGCCTGAGCGGCTTGGCCTGCTGTGGGGAATCACCGTCTTCTCCGGGGCCGCGGCACGTTTGCTGGCGGCCTTCTCCGGGTTGCCTGGGGTGGTTCTGTTATTGCTTTCAGGGCTTTTGATTGGGCGGTCGGGACTGGGCCTCGTTGAACCTCTCGATCTCGGCCCGGGCCTCGGGACGATTGTGGGATTACTGGTCAGCCTGGTTTTGTTCGACGGGGGCATGAACCTTCGTCTGCCTGGCGACACGATTAAGGCAACCGTGCAGCGCATTGCTGTTTTGCGGTTGGTGATTTCCCTTGGTGGTGGCTTGCTTGCGGCCCATTGGCTAGCGGGTCTGAGTTGGTCGGTGGCGGCTGTGTTCAGTGCAATCGTTTTGGCCACAGGCCCCACGGTGGTCACCCCGTTGGTGCGCCAAATCCGCTTGGCCGCTCCGTTGGGGGATGTGCTGGAAGCGGAAGGTCTGCTTTTAGAGCCCATTGGTGCCGTGCTTGCTCTGCTGTTGCTGGAGTTAGTGCTCGGCAACCTTCATGGCTGGAGGGAGCTGGCGATTGGTTTGCTATCGCGGCTTGGTGGTGGAGTGTTGATTGGTGCGGGAGTGGGGTGGCTTCTCTCGGAGGTATTGCGTCGACTTAAGCCTGAGCAATCCTCTGGTTTGCCCTTACAACTCAGTTTGGGGATGCTGTTTCTGATGTACGGCGTCAGCGAGTGGCTGTTGCCGGAATCAGCATTGCCTGCGTCCGTTGCCGCAGGCATCGTTGTGGGTCGCCGACCTGGCTTTTACACAGCTGAATTTGAACGTTTGATTCAAGAGCTGGCGCAGTTGTCGATCACGATGCTCTTTCCCTTGCTGGCGGCGGATGTGTCTTGGGCTGAGCTCAGTCCTTTGGGCTGGGGCGGAATCCTTTGTGTTCTTACGTTGATGTTTGTGGTGCGGCCGATCGGTGTTGGTGTTGCAACGATTGGGTTGCCCCTGGACCTCCAGCAACGGTTGTTTTTGGGTTGGCTAGCACCCCGAGGCATCGTTACGGCGTCAGTAGCCTCGTTGTTCTCCATTCGTTTGGAACAAGCCGGAATTCTCGGAGCCGGCCGGTTGCAGGGTTTGGTGTTTCTGACGATCCTGATGACCGTGGGCTTGCAGGGGCTGACCGCCCAGCCTCTGGCACGAATTCTGGGGTTGATTCAAACGGATTCCGAGCCAGGCGAGAAGAAATCAGCTGAGGCAGCGTTGAAGGCGGGGTAAGTCGTTACCAATTTTTGCCAGAAGCGACCAGGTGGTCAGGAGGTCGGGGCCTTGCAATCGACCCAGAAGTGCAGCGCGAAGCGACTTCATCACCACGCCTTTTTTCACTCCAGCAGCTTTCGCCGCATCGCCGAGCAATGTTTTGGCCTGGTCGAGATCAGTTCCCGTCCAACGCTCCGCTTGGAGTGCATCAATAAGGTGACCGATGGCGGCTTTGGCCCCTTCGCTTTGAAGCTGTTTGATCCCGTCATCTTCAAGAGCTGGACATTCAAAAAATGGTGAAGCTTGTTCGACGCCATCGTTGAGCAGCGTCAGAGAAGGGCCAAGCAACTCACAGAGCTCCAGGTTCCAACCGTTGTTATTGGGAACTGACCAGCCGTTCTTGATCCACATGGGACGAAGCACCTCTAAGAGCTGTTCCGAGCTCCAGCCATGGAGCACCTGGGCGTTGAGCCAATTCAGCTTGTCCCAGTCAAACCGTGCTCCGGCTTTATTCACCCGATCAAAGCTGAATTGATCGGCGGCTTCCTTCAGACTGAAGCGCTCTTCCATGCCCTCTGGCACAGACCAGCCCAGCAAGGTCATGTAATTCGCGATCGCCTCGGCGGTATATCCCATCGAGCGGAACTCGTTGATGGAGGTGACGCCATCCCGTTTTGACAGCTTCTTGCCATCTGCGTTGAGGATCAGTGGTGCATGGGCGAAGGTTGGTGCTGGAAGAGCGAGGGCTTCGTAGAGCAGAAGTTGCTTGGCGGTGTTGGCAATGTGGTCTTCACCACGGATCACATGGGTGATCGCCATGGCGGCGTCGTCCACCACAACCACGAGGTTGTACAAGGGGTCACCGATTTGATCCGCAGGGGCGCGTCTGGCGACCACCATGTCGCCACCAAGATCGCCACCACGCCAACGCATCGTTCCGCGGACTAAGTCATTCCAGTGGATTTCTGCATCATCATTGATGCGAAACCGGATCACAGCATCCCGACCTTCTGCTTGGAATGCGGCCTCCTGCTCGGCCGTGAGATGTCGGTGGCGGTTGTCGTAACGGGGAGGCTGGTTGGATGCTTTTTGAGCATCCCGCATGGTCGCCAGTTCAGATTCGTTGGCGTAACAGCGATAGGCCAGACCTTTGTCGAGAAGTGTCTGAATGGCGTCGCGATGCTGGCCGACCCGTTCGCTTTGAATGACAGGGTCTTCTGCCCAGTCGATTCCTAGCCATTGAAGGCCCTCAAGAATGTTTTGGGTGAATTCCGGCTTGGATCGTTCCTTGTCGGTGTCTTCGATGCGGAGCAAGAAGACTCCGTTTTGGCTTTTGGCGTAAAGCCAATTGAACACAGCGGTTCGTGCTGTGCCGATATGGAGCGTGCCCGTTGGGCTGGGGGCCAGACGAACGCGCACCATTGCCGCATCGAAAAATTTAGAACGGGACCGACGGGATTCGAACCCGCAACTTCCGCCGTGACAGGGCGGTGCTCTAACCGATTGAACTACGGTCCCAGGCTTGATTTGATTCGACCAAGACGCGCTTGAAAGAACCTGACCTGTGTCGCATAGCGACAGGATCAGTATCAACTGCCGCCCTGCCCTCCGTCAACAACCCGATCAAAGAGGTTGTGCTGAATTCAGCTTGAAGACTCTGAACATGTGTTGGACGACAACCTTATTGACTTGAAATCGATCCCAACACGAATACCCCGATGGAGAACCATCGGGGTATTCGACGGTGTCATGGCGACACGATGCTCGAAGCGAAATGGACGTCGTCAGGGACGAAATCCAGCCGGCTCGATTAGACGAACTTGGTTGCCGCGGGCTGTGAATTCCCGACCTTGGTCGCTTTGCACGACGACACGACCACCAGATTTGACGCGGATGACACGGGCGCGGACCCAGCCAAGAGCGGCTGACTCCAACACCTTCACAACATCACCAGGTTGAAGATCCAACTCCATGCTGAGACTCAGGAAACTGCACGAGGGGGCATCGGACGCGCCGTGGAGGACTTGAACCCCCGACATCAGGTTTTGGAGACCTGCGTTCTACCAACTGAACTAACGGCGCAAGGCGATGAACCCCTCAGCCAACATTGCTGTTGGCGACTTGATTGAACGAGGCCGAAACCTCAGCGATCGAAGCGCTGCTTCACGCGGGTGGCCTTGCCCACCCGTTCCCGCAGATAGAAAAGCTTCGCCCTTCGTACTTTACCGCGCCGTTCAACCTTGATGTTGGCGACTTGTGGGCTGTGGACCATGAACACCCGTTCAACACCAATGCCCTGGAAAATCCGGCGGACTGTGATCGTTTGATTAAGTCCACCATGGCGCTTGGAGATCACCACCCCCTCGTAGGGCTGGACGCGGTCACGGTTCCCTTCACTGATCCTTACGCCGACACGAACTGTGTCTCCGACATAGATCTCTGGAAGATCATCTTTTTGCTGAGCGCTCTCAAACTCGCGAATCAGCTCTTCCGCACAAAGCTTCTTCGAAGCTGACGCAGGCTTTGCCTTGGTCGCCACGGTTTCTTCTTGATTGCTCTCTTCGGTCACCGTGGTGTCCTTCTGGTCGGCCGCCATCCCCGCTCCGCGTTTATCGCCAAAGAATGATCATACCTGTCGTCGCCAACGCTCAATTAAAAGTGCCAGGCCCGTGATCAGCATCCAGAGCAGTCCGACGGCATTCATCAGCACCACAATTGGTTCGAGAGTTGGTCCCAACCACTCCCCTTCATGCAGCGTCATTAACCAATGCACTTGCTCACGACTGGCTCCAAACCAATCGCGGGCCAGGCGGTAGCCAACGCCTGAGCACACGGTGACGAATAAGGGCAGCAGAACAAACGGAGCGATGCGTTGGTGGAGTTCGCGCACCCGCACAAGCAACGTCACGACCTGCACCCAACTGCAAGCCGTTGATAGCTTGACGAATATTGAGCAGACCAATGAACATTTTTGCCGATCTGCTGGCCACGACTCAGGCAGCTCAGGGACAAATCACAGCGACCGGACCACGAATTCAAAAACGGCGCGGCGTGGAAATCAAGTCTGCCCGCGAAGTGAAGATCATGCGCCAGGCCAGCAAAATTGTGGCCACCGTGCTTCGCGAAGTGATGGGCATGGTCGAGCCCGGGCAAACCACCGGAGACCTTGATGCGTTTGCTGAACGCCGCATCCGCGAAATGGGAGCGACCCCCAGCTTCAAGGGTTATCACGGCTTTCCGGCAAGCATCTGCGCCAGTATTAACAATGAAGTTGTTCATGGCATCCCCAATGCCAAGCGTGTAATTCACCGAGGCGATCTCCTCAAGGTTGATACCGGTGCCTATTTCGAGGGTTATCACGGCGATAGCTGCATCACTGTTTGTGTCGGAGAAGCATCGAAAGAAGCACAAACCCTCAGTCGTGTTGCACGCGAATCACTAATGGCTGGAATCGGCCAGGTGAAAGCAGGCAATACGCTCCTCGACATTGCTGGCGCCGTTGAAGATCACGTCAAAGCGAATGGGTTCAGTGTTGTTGAGGATTACACCGGTCATGGTGTCGGTCGCAACCTCCATGAAGAACCGTCAGTCTTTAATTTTCGAACTGACGAGCTTCCCAACGTGACGCTTCGTCCTGGGATGACCTTGGCGATTGAACCAATCTTGAATGCGGGCAGCAAAGCTTGCCGGACGTTGCGTGATCGCTGGACGGTGGTTACGCGTGACGGCGCACTGTCGGCGCAGTGGGAGCACACCGTTTTGGTGACCAGTGATGGTTGTGAAATCCTTACGGACCGGGGTGATTGAGGATTTGGCTGTAGGCCCGTCGCCCCAGTTCGGTGATGGGCATAAGCAGATAGGTCAGTGGGTTGGGCGTCACGATGATCAATCTCAACCCCCATCCGGCTTGCCTTAGAACCTGATCGGCAACCCAGTTCGCATCCATGATCCCGATTGGGTTGAGATCCGATCGAAACGGGCCGAGGACTAGTTTTCGGATGATCAATTGGTTGCGCTCGTTGGGGTCACGGGTGGCTCCTCGCAAGCTCACCAGTTGGCCTAACAACCGTTTGGAGATTTCATAAACAGGGCTAACCGCAGGTTGTATTTCTGCTTCTGAGGTGTTCACCCAGATCTCCATGGGCTTCTCTCGAACGTTGCGGCGGCTGATGTCCTCGTAGCGCTGCATCAGGCGCCAACTGCTGAGTGCATTGATCTCCAAAGCTCGGTTCACATCGTCAATGCTTTGACCGCCTTTCGGATTAATGCCGTGGTTCAGCACAAGCACATCCAACTGTGCCAACTCAGCATCTAGGGCAGCTTCTTCGCCACATTGCCAAGAGATCCAACGATGGGGTCCTTCGTCGTCTTGTCCTTCGGGTGGTGTGCGGTGGGTGAGGCCCACAACTTCAGCTCCACTGGCACGAAAGCAGCGCGTCAGGGCACAGCCGAGGGTGCCGCTAGCACCGGTAATGCCGATGCAGCGGTTTTGATAACGCGTTGATTTGGGCTGGTCCATTCCCCTAGCTTGCGCCATTCTTTAATGTGATTCATGGGCTCGTTGCGTCTTGTCTGACGACGCCTTACAGGTGCTTTTCGCTCCCTACTGCGGTGGGTTGGCACGCTCAGCAGCGCTGCGGGATGCGCTGACGCTCTTGCAAGCTCGACGCCTCGAGGGGTGCAGACCTGTTGCAGATGCTGAGGGACATGGATTTGTCCTGAGCTGGGGTGATGAACGGGCACCGTTGGACGTGATCCAGTGCCAGCTCTTGTTCCCGACCCAACAGGATGCTTCGCGACACTTCACCCTTCCGACGCATCAATTGGTGTCTTGGCTCATGGAGTGTTCAGCATTCGTTGGTGCAAAACCAGATCTTCCAGATGCCTTTTGGTATTGGGTGCTTTTGGGGCAGGAAGATGCGGTTGCAGACGCCTAGATTCATCAACGACTGAAGTGCGGTTGATGGGAACGACTTTGCTGATCGGATCATGTGAACCGTTCAGCGGAAAGTCCGCTCTTGTTTTGGGTATTGCTCAGCAGCTCAATCAGTCCGGTCATTCCATTCGGTTTGGAAAGCCTCTGGCCACCAGCTTGGACTGGGATCCCGACCAAGGTCCGTTGCCGCAACCGTTAATCGATGACGACGTGCGGTTTGTCGGTGAGACCCTCGGATTTGAGGCTGAGCGTTTGTTGCCGTCCCTGCATCTGCTTTCTCAGGCAACGGCGACGAGTCGTCTGGGCTCGGGCCAGTTGGACGCTGGAGCGGGGTTCGACCAGCTTCGCCAGCAGGTGGACCAACACGATGGCCTCACCCTGCTGGAGGGTGCTGGAAGCTTGAACGAAGGCCTCTTGTACGGCTTGAGTCTTCCGCAGCTGGCCGAGGGGCTTGAAGCCAAGGTTGTGCTGGTGCATTTGTGGCAAGACAGCCGCAGCGTTGAGCCCCTCCTCGCTGCGAAGCAATCCCTTGGAGATCGCCTTGTCGGTGTTGTCCTCAATGCTGTGACGCCCGAGGAGGTCGACAGCTTGGAGCGTCAGGTGGTGCCCACGCTTGAAAATCTTGGCCTCACCGTGTTTGGCGTGATGCCTAGGTCGCCGTTGTTGCGCAGCGTCACGGTGGGAGAGCTGGTGCGGCGTTTGGATGCCCGCGTGATCTGTTGCAAGGACCGCCAAGAGCTTTTGGTGGAAACCCTGAGCATTGGAGCGATGAACGTGAACTCTGCAATGGAATTCTTCCGTCGTCGTCGAAATATGGCGGTGGTCACCGGCGCCGATCGCACGGATATTCAGTTGGCGGCGCTGGAGTCTTCAACGCAGTGTCTGATCCTGACAGGTGCCGGAGAGCCCTTGCCACAGCTGATCAGTCGTGCGGAAGAACTGGATGTCCCACTCCTAAAGGTGGAGCGCGACACGTTGGCCACGGTTGAAGTGATTGAGCAGGCCTTTGGCCATGTGCGCTTGCACGAAGCCGTGAAGGCCACCTATGCCTTTCGTCTTGTGGAAGAGCACTGCCATCTCGACCGACTGTTCGCTGCTCTGAACTTG
>JADHRU010000014.1 GCA_016777265.1 Synechococcus sp. BS30m-G31 | reverse complement strand
ACCGAGGTGGCTGCTTTAGGGCCGTGGGCCTGTCCGTTCACCAAGAAACCGCAGCTTCCGCAGATTCCTTCACGACAATCGTGATCGAAGTTAATCGGCCGCTCTCCAGAGGTGATTAATTGCTCATTCAGTTGATCAAGTGCCTCAAGCAGGGAGAGGTCAGACGACACATGCTCCAGTACGTAGGTTTCATAGGAGCCCAAATCCGAGGCTGTTGTTTGCCGCCAAATCCGCAACGTGAGTTTCATTTGTAACTCCGGGTGCTGGGCTTTATAGAGGTGAATTCCAATGCTTCTGTATGGCGGATGGGCTCTTGATCGCCGTTGTATTCCCAGGCTGCGATATGGGCAAAGTTGGCGTCATCTCGCAGGGCTTCGCCCTCTGCACTTTGATGTTCTTCGCGGAAATGGGCACCGCATGATTCCTCTCGCGCCAGGGCATCGCGCAGCATGAGATCCGCAAGTCCGAAAAAGTCACTGACGCGTAATGCTTTCTCGAGTTCGGCATTCGGTCCATTGGCCTCACCAGGGACGCGCACCTCGTGCTGAAAGCGTTCCGAGAGGTCAGCAACATCCTGGAGACCTTGCTTCAAACCCTGCGCATCACGGCTGATGCCGCAGTGGTTGATCATCACGGTGCCAAGCTCCCGATGAAATCCATCCACCGGCGTGTTGCCTTGGCTGTTGAGCAGGCCATCGATGCGCGTTTGGGTGCTGTGGAGGGCGTCTCGGCAGGCGGGATGATCGTCTTGAATTTGATCTCCTGGATGGCCTGCGAGCCAGCTCGTCACTGTTGATGGGGCAATGAAATACCCATCCGCCAGGCCCTGCATTAAGGCACTCGCTCCCAATCGATTCGCGCCGTGTTCGGAGTAGTTGGCTTCACCAAGAACAAACAACCCCGGAATCGAACTCATTAGTTGATAGTCCACCCATAGTCCACCCATCGTGTAGTGCGGAGCTGGATAGATCCGCATCGGTTTCTGATAGGGATCGTCGCCGCTGATGCGCTCATACATCGTCATTAAATTGCCGTATCGCCCGGCGATGGTGTCGCGTCCTTCTTTGGCGATGGCGTCGTTGAGATCGAGGTACACCGACCGACCTCCAGGGCCTACACCGTGGCCTGCATTGCAGAGTTCTCGCGCCCGCCGTGATGCAACATCGCGCGGGGTCATGTTCCCGTAGGTGGGGTACATCCGCTCTAAGAAATAATCCCGTTCGTCTTCTGGAATCTCATCGGCTGGCCGCTGGTCTCCAGCCCGTTTGGGCAACCAGATCCGACCATCATTGCGAAGACTTTCGCTCATCAGCGTCAGCTTGCTTTGGAAGGCATCACCACTTGGAATGCACGTGGGATGGATCTGCGTGAAACAGGGGTTGGCAAATAAGGCTCCCTTTCGATGGGCGCGCCAAATGGCGCTGGCGTTGGATTTCAACGCGTTGGTGGAGAGGAAGTACACGTTGCTGTAACCACCACTGCAGAGCACAACGGTGCGTGCCGTATGCACCTCAAGCTCACCGGTTAAAAGGTGTCGGGCCACCACTCCGCGGGCGACGCCATCAACGGTGATCAGCTCCAGAACGTCGCGGCGCGTTAGCAAGCGCACGCGTCCAAGTTCCACCTGGCGCATCAAGGCTTGATAGGCGCCATACAGCAACTGCTGGCCCGTCTGTCCGCGGGCATAAAAGGTGCGGCTCACCAGTGCCCCCCCGAAACTCCGGGTGGCCAAGCTGCCGCCATATTCCCGAGCGAAGGGAACCCCTTGGGCGACGCATTGGTCGATGATGCCGCTGCTGATTTCAGCCAGCCGCTGACAACCAGCTTCGCGAGCTCGGAAGTCGCCCCCTTTCAGCGTGTCACTGAAAAGTCGATTGATGCTATCCCCATCGACAGCCACGGCACGGGCTGCATTGATGCCCCCTTGTGCTGCCACCGAATGGGCACGGCGTGGGCTGTCGTGGAAACTCAGCACCGTCACCCGATAACCCTGTTGGGCCAAGGTGGCAGCGGTTGAGGCTCCCGCAAGACCGGTGCCCACGACAAGGATGTCGATTTGGCTTTTGCGCAGTGGACTGATTAAGGGACTCGTTTCGCGGGTGCGACGCCAGGCGTCGGCGAGGGGCCCTGAGGGCAAGCGTGGGTCGGGGAGGCCGCTCATGCTTGGGCACCTAGGGCAAGGCCAAGGCTGATCAGGAGAAACCCTCCGCTCAAGAGCGCTGCGAGCAGCCGTCCGCCAAACCGAATCGCGCTTTTGTTGGCAGGATCCAGCCAACCCAAGCTGCGGTGGGCTGCCTCCGTTCCGTGAACGAGATGAAGTCCGATGGCTAAAGCACCCAGGCCATACACAGCAAGGCTGAGGGGCTGGTGCAGCACATGCACCAAGGCCTCCCGCTCATGACCATCCATCGGTCGTGGAAAACGAAGCTGCTGCAAGTGCAGGCCGAGAAAGCCCAGCGTGATCACACCAGCGATTGTTTTGCTTCGACTCGCCCATGCTGCAAACGGTTCGGCGCGTCGACTGTTGAGTTGGGCCGTATTTCCAGCCTGTCGATTGCGAAGCCCTTTGTGAATGCTCAAGCTGATATGCAGCAGGCTGGTGAGCGCCAGGCCAAGTTCCAAGGGCTTCAACAAGGGGTTGTGGTGCAGGCCACTGGCATAGGCCTCAAAGCTGGCTGGTGCTCCGAGGGCAGACGTCAACCCTCCAAGATGAACCACAAGAAATAAAACGAGTAACAGGCCGCTCAGCGCGTTGGCGTTTCGAATCGTGCTTGTAAGAGGCATCCGGGTGAAAAGCAGCAGACGGTGAGATCTGTCAAACGGGGCGTTCTTGTAAGGGTCGCAAATGAAGCTCCACCGGCAAAGGATTGAATCAACACTCAATTCAACGCAACGTTGCTGGTGCCTAGGCAGAACGTCCATCGGTTTTTAAGGTGATGGTTGTGGCTCATCTCAGGCTCTGATTTTCGTTCGTCGCCGTCGTTGGTTGGTTGTCCTTGTGGCGGCGGCATGTGTTTTGACCTTAATTTTTGGTGTATGGAAGCCGGCGATTCCACCCCCTCCCGATGGGCAAGTTGCCCAGCCCATTGATTGGGGACCATCTCAGGCCAAAACGGAATCTCCGGCGCTTCCTGAACTCAATGTTGGGGCTTATGTCACCAACATCAACAACATCGACCTTCTCGATGATCAGTTCACGATCGAGATGCTGCTTTGGACGGAGTGGTCTGGGGATCCGGCCGCCAACCCCAGTGATCAATTAATGGTTCTCAATGGCATGTATGACGGTGATATTCAACGCTTTGAGCGGGTGAGTCGTGAGAATCGTCTTGAAACAACTTGGAGTTTGTATCGCGTTCGCTCATCTGTGGTTAAACATTGGCGGCTTCAACGCTATCCCTTTGATACCCAGATTCTCCACGTTAATGTTGGCTTAGAGAATCCATTACAACCAGTCAATCTTGGTTTAACCAAAGAGAATGGTTTTTCAATTAATCCAGGCCTTTTGTTGTCGGGTTGGACTCTGGACCAGCCCAGCTCCTACGTTTCTAGTATTAGTTTGATGAGTGATCTGGGTCAGCCACCGGAGGAAGGTGTTGTGATCCGCCGTCAATCGACGGTGTCATTTGATTTGCCCATTCAAAGACGAAGCCTTCTGTTTGTAGCTCCTGATTTCTTGGGTTATATGTTGGCTGTTGGCTTGTGTTGTATGAGCTTATTAATTACCCATAGTCGAGATGATCTGATTCTTGCTGCGGTTGTTTCTGCTGGTGGAAATTATGTATTTATTGCCGGAAATCTTCCCGTTACGGCGATGACTGGGTTTATTGGTAATTTGCAGCTCATTGTTTTCTTGGGGATTTTGTATGTGGTTGCTGCTGATGAAATGATCGATAATCAACTGACCCATTACAGCCAAACCATTTCACGCATCTTGCGCGTTCTGCTTCTGCCCAGTTACGTCGGAATCACCATTCTTGGCATTGTCTTGATTATTCCCTAATTGAAACTTTATGGATCCATCATCTGAGAACTTGCCCATAGACCATCCCCATGGTTTGTGGACCCTTGTGACAACGTCAATCTCTCTTGTATTGCTACTCATTGGTGGTTTTTTAATTCAGCCACGTCTCACTGAGCGTCGGATCAGAATCGACGATCAATTCATTCTCACCCCGAGTGAAGTGGCTGCCTTGCCTTCTGAAACGCTCGTGGTGGTTTTAGATCGCGAGGATGGTCAAGATCAAAATGATTTCAAATACAAGCTTCTACAACTAATTCTTGAGCGCAGTCAGCAGCCCTATGCCTTGGGCTTTGGCGCCATGATTCAGTCGCAAGATGAAGCGGTCAAGGCCATTTCCCGTGGGTTTGATTCGCAACGCAATCCGATGGGGCTCACCGTGGGGGTTTATGGCGCTGGTGCTGTACTCAATGAGCATTTGCATCCGATCGAAATCCCCGTGGCTGGCGGAGTTTTGGGTTTGCGGGCCGGCTGGACCTACCGAGAGGAATTGCCTAAACTTGCCACGATTCAAGATACGGCTGATCTCCAAGAGATTGTTCTTTTGCAAGGTCTTGGTTGGAGTGATGTAGAGATATTTGATGCTGCAGGGTTGCGCACGTATACAGCTCGTCCACAGGAACTTTTTCGATTAGTTGATAATCGTCGTGTGCAATTGTTCCCAAGGGGTATTGCAGAACTAGAAGATGAGGAGCCGCTTGTTCGCGCTGCGACGAATCACACTGTGCTGGATCCATATCTTCTGATTGCCTATCCATTTGCAGGATTTTTCTATGTTGATCCAGACAATCTGCGCTTAGCTAAAGCCATTCGATCTGGGTTCGAACGCGCTATTGAGGATGGCTCTTATCAAGAGCTCATTGATCAAACTGTGTTTACACCTTGGCTCAAGAAGCACCTCAACCTTGCCAATCGAAAGGTTTTAGTTCTAGCCAATCCCAGTGCGGCTGAGGTCTTGTCCGCGGTCAAGCCCGATCATTGGATTGTGCCTTGGCACGAGCTTTTGCAGGGCGATATGAACCGTGGTGATCAATTGTGTTCCTTGCGTCAATTCAAGGCACTCTGTGATTAAAAATATGTAAGTGGGTCGTTTTAGAAGTTTTTTATTTCGCCTGTATATTATGCCTTATCTGATATTTGTAGTGCAGTCACCATCTGTTTGAATTTATCGCTCTCTGTGTCTTCCGCCATATCCTTGAGAAGCTGCTTGCTGTCTTCACCTAGGTTTTCAAGGGTTTTCGCAGTGTAATCAAAGTTATCAAAAATTGTTTCGACAGACCATACATAGTTGTTCTCAATGGCGTAGCTGCAAATGCTTTTAACGACTTCGTCTTGAGTGGCTCGGATACCTTTTTTCCAAAGGTCATCAATAATAAAGTCCACGGTGACAGATCCTTCCAGCATTGGATCGAGGTCAAACGCAAGAATGCAGCCGAGCTCATTAAATGTGTCAACCCATGATTTATTGGCTTCGAGGCAGTCCTTGATGATGGAATGAGCCTCTTGCTTTGTGGACACGGGGTACGACGCAGGATCCATTACTTTTAGGACATCCTTGTGGTCCTTGTTGCGATATTTAGGAAGAATTCAACTCCCTTGGTTTCAAGACATTGAAAAGTGACATATCCCATGGCCTAAGGCATGCCAAGCCGTCGTTCCAATCGGTTTGCGATTCTTAAGACAGAAGATGCATTTATTAAAAATTAATTATATCTGATCATGATGTTGGTATTGAACGCTTGACAAGCATGGACGGAATCAGATTTGAGGCAGAGCGCAATTCCGTGTCTCAGCGCAGGATTAGCAATCAATCCCAACTGCTTGGTGTCGAGATCGACACCTCAGAAAAAGTGTTCTTGATGAGGCAAGGCTATCTCCCGATTGATTTTGCCTTGATTCATCGTTATGAGACATATCTACGCAGGGGAGATAAACATTCTAGTGCTTCCTCCACTCAGAGTGAAGAGCTATAGCTTCCAGTCTTATTCATTATTTCTGTTGAACAAGATATTTGGTTGAAAACAAAGCCTTTGATTTGAGCTCTTGGTTATTCGCTTGTTGTCGTTTCGCTCAATGACACGACTGCTTTGCAATGGTTGAGATATTCATCTGCTGTCATCTCGTTTTTAGCTGTATAGGTTTGGCGGCTCAAGATTTCAAATTCAGCAATTGGTTCTTGATGCAGATGCCCCACGGTGGGCATTCTTCTCAGATGGCTCTTGCAAGTGAAGTCGATGCTAAGTCGATCGGTCCCGCTGATTGGCTTGAGTAGCTTTCCTTCTAAAGGCATCCCGTCGTAGGGATCCGTTCCGTTGCAGTTTTGAAAGGCGTTGTGAACAGCCACCAGAGCTTCTTTCACGTGGTAACGACCACCGCGCCTGCGGTCGTGTTTTGTCAGGCGTCGTGCTTCGCGATTTAAGACCCTCTTGTAGTCGTCCGGTGTGAGCTTTAGCCACTTGGGTGGCTTGAAATTACTAATGTCCATAGTGTTCAATTCAACCGACTGCTTTTAAGGCGGCTGTCTTCTCCTTCTGCGCAAGTTTCATTTTTGACGACGAACACCATCAGGCATCTGTAGTCGCTTGTTGATTTGCGTGCCTCATTCTGAGTGCTGTTGCAATTATTTCCGTACTGTTAGGTCTTCGCAAAATTATCGAATCCGCACTCTAAGGGTAATCAAATGAGCCAAAGACACCCTGGGTTTATCGCCGACTATCGACTCCTCACCCATGCAGGGCTGCTATGAATGTTCAACAGCATTCGCAGCTTGAGCAGCATTGGTCATGCCCGGCATAACCATCAGCACAGGGCTGAGAGCAATAGACCTTGCCCTCTTTCTCCACGGCTTTCTCCGGAAAAACACTGCAGATGCAAGGCTCACAGGCGCACAGTTGGTTCGCAGTTGGTTCGCAGTTGACATGAGACCGACTTGCTATTGATTTAGTCCTAGGACTAAATTGCCCATAGCGCATCCCCATTCAGGCAACTCTCAGGGAACTGGCGGTGATCAGCACTTTTCAGGCTGGACTGTGATCCACAAAATCAGCTGATACGCTTTTTATTTTATGACTGATTCAGCAAAGCAGCCTTTGCTCACTCTTGGCGATAAGCAATACGCCATTGATGCATTGAATGATCAAACGAAAGATCTTGTGCAGGGTCTGAAGGTCACTGATGCACAACTACGCATGACACAAGATCAGCTGAACGTGATGAAGGTTGCGCGTCAGGCACTGCTGGACCAACTCCAGGAAGCTCTTAAGGATGAGCAGCCTGTTGCTGGCTGAACAGCGGTTGGTGCTGGTGGCGACGTAGCGGCAACATCGAGGTTGTTAATGTTCGGTCACTTTTTTAAAGCAATGGCATCCCCTTCTCCTTCTGCCTTCATTGTTCTGGCTCGGATCCGAATCAAAGCCGGTTGCGTGGACGATTACATCGCCATGAGCAAAGCCACAGATGATTTGGTCCAGCAACATGAATCTGGAACAGCACACCATGTTTTCGTTTCGGACCCACAAGATCCACTGTCTTTCACCTGGGCCGAGGCTTTCGTAAACGATGAGGCGTTCCTTGAGCATTTAAATGCTCCCCATATCGCCAAGTATTTCAAGGAGCATGAACGCCTCGGCGAATCATTCAGCCTTGAGTTTTACGGCACCATCGGAGAGCCAAGCTTGAATGCTATGCAGAGCTCTGGTCTTTCATTTACGGTATTTGAAACAGCTTGTGGTTTTACCAGACTGAAATCATGACTTAAACAATTAATCCATAAATAGTGAGGAGATTAATTTAAATATTCTAGCTGAGGTATATTGGTCTTTTTATTCAGTGAGCGGGGCGAGCATCGTTTCGAGCTATCTTGCTTATGTAAGTTCTTTTAGGCTGCGACGGTGTTGTGTGTGACCATCTGTCTCACTGCGGTGATAGCAATCAGCACAACGATCTCGTCAAAAGGCAACTGCCTTCTGGGAGTTGGCATGGACGTGGTCTGCTTCATCTTTGACGATCGACTCAACGACGTCTCTCATTGACATTGGTTGGTTGTCACCTCTTACTTTCCACATGCTGTTTGGCTTGTTCCAATAATGAACGGCGGTGGGAACAGCAGGTTGGTTCAACCACTCATCTGATTGTTCAACCAGCATCCTTCTGTACGTCTTCACTGCCTCTACTTCCACTGCTTCACCCAACAGAGCAGCAAGCTCGTGATCGATAAGGGTGGTGATGGCGAATGCCCAGTAGATGATCACAGCAATGTGGCGTGCCAAGAACCTGTCGCCCCAGTTCTTTAATCCATTGAGGTCTCGGGCAAAGATGTCTTCGTGGGTTTGTTCGTTTGTGTCCTGGTAACGAGCCAGTTCCAGCGTTTCTCTGATGTTGCCTTTTCGATCTAGTCCAATTGTTTCTAGGTAATGGCAGGCACTCTCTTCTGCGGTGTACGCGGTACGAGCAATGATTTCCAGTGATGCTGCCCTTCGCTCATCAGCTTTGCTCCAAACAACATTCAACAGGCTCTCTCCCGTTTCAATGATTTTGTGAGCAACCTCAGCCTTCCTCGTTTTAGTTTCCATAGGATCACTAACTTCTTACATCTTTTCTAGATCGCTCTCCTGCAAGAGTTGTGAATGCATTGTTAAGGTTTAGGTATTTCTTCTATTTATTGTTTTTATGGGAGATAGAGAAGCCACATAGTGGCATTGATTGTTTATAATCAGCTCAGCTCATTGGCCTCCAAGGGGAGCGTCATCACGTTGATCACGTCAAGACCCGTACCTTCCTCAATTGCAGCCCGATGCAATCTGATCTGAACCATCAGACAACCCTGGTATGAGCAGCCCTAGGTAGCTGCACCAAGCGCTGTATCGAGGCTCCTGCCCTCCCAGTCCATGGGCTGTAGTGCTTCATTTTGGTGCGAACGTCGTGTTCCATTGCAAAGCTTCAATGGGTTGAACAAGCTGATGGCTTTTCTCAGTTCAGTGGAGTCTCCAGGCTCACCAATCGCTTGGAGCCTTCGCTTTTGATCCCATGAAGACCTTTGCGACGGGAAAGTCGATTGAATGGAATGAACGACACATATAACGGTGAGGATCTTGAATCATTGGTTCCCAGATGTGGGCGGTAATCAGCCTTCATATGGCAGGTAAGGGAATCAAATGGTGGCTTCCAAGTTCTTTCATGTTCAACACGAGTTCCGCATCGGTAAGTCGGAGACGTGGTGGGAGACAGCCCAGCTAGCCATGGCTCCTGGTGGTGGTTGGGATGAAGCGGTTGCTAAAAATCTTGAGGCTGGCTTTTTTAACCACTCCTTCTGTCCGATTGGACTTGAAGGCCCTGCATTCTGCATCTGGGAAGTCCGCGAAGGAATCAGTGCCGAAGAGTTTCAGGAGTTCATTGATGGTCCAATGGGAGTGAACTTTGGGTTAGGCGCGTGGATGAATATTTGCAGAGAAATCGACGTGGAGCTCGCTGGGAATGCGCCATACCCCAGGAAATTCTGAGAAGAATGAGCCCCCAAATTGATGATTTACAAGAAAAGGGGGGCTCTAGTCGTTAGCCATTGCAATCAGTGGCGAGTTGGTGCAAAGGCATTCGATCAGACCCTGCTGTAACCCAGCTTGGTTTCGAAAATTTTGAGAGGTAGCCCAAAGGACTCCATCAGTCTTCGGCATTCATCGGCGACAGTGCCGTACACCTCAATGCTGAAGCCATCGCCGAGTTCAGCATGCTTTTGGAGGTATTCCTGGACAGGGGGGTTGGAGACATGTGCACTGAAAGCCTCGTCGTTGGCATAGACCTCTGACCAAACAAAGGTCTGAGGATCCTCCGGATCCTGGTCAAAGGTGTGGTGGATCATGCCCGGTTCAGACGCGTGAACTGCTGCGTCGGTAGCTCGTGCAAGCTCTAAATAAGCATCGATGCATCCAGGCTTCACATGGATACGAGCCAGCAGCATGAAGGGTGTGGTTTGATCAAAAACTGCCATGGGATTGGGACGCGATGGGAGCAATCTTTCATGAATCGCACTCCGAGTCTGTTCGTTTGCCCGGTGGTGGGCGACCATGTTTTCTGGGATTGGGTTATTCCCAAAATCAAGTGGGATGAATTGATTGGTTGTCGTTACTCAGTAATGCCGTCGCTCCAGCGCAGATATTGCTGTTGCCTTCAGAGCTCTTCAAGACCGAGAGCGAGTCATCCTTTGATGCCCTCAGCCAGCTTGGTTCTTGAAAAGAAGCAATTACATTAACTCACCATGTGAAAATACCATCTCCATTGACTCAACCTTTGTGCTTACTATCTTTATTGACTCAATGTCGTCGCTCTCATCAGCGGATTCAATTTGATGAATTTCTTTCAAAGTATTTAAATATGTAAGGCAATGCTGACGTATCTCCATTAGCTCCGCATAACAATTTTTGTTGGCCGCATTTACTCGCAATTCAGTATCTGGCTTGATGACTGACTCAGTAAATAGGTCAAGAGCCTGCTGATAAGAAGTGGAGGAAGAAGACATGAATCCTAGGTTTATTTTTATTTGAATCGAAGATCAAGCTACTTGCAGTATCATCGCAAACAAATATGGATCAGTATAAATACTCATAATTGAATTTGTGGCGTTTGTTCTGGAGGTCATTTATTTGTTGAACACACCATCGTGCGTATTACTTCTCACCACATCACCCATGAAAGGGGCATGCAGAGCCCTTCTCTCACCCATGTTGGTTAGAGGTTCACACCTCATTGCCACCCCATAATCCTGCCTTGCTCACTTTCAGTCAACAGCAGCAGTGGCAACAGCAGCAGTGCTCAGTTGACGTCTGGGTGTTGTACACAACAACGAAGCAGGAGCTTTTATACTAAGAATGCTGTCAAAGCCGACTGCTCTATGTCATCTAAGTTCTTCCACGTTCATCACGAGTTCCGTGCTGGCAAATCGCAGCAGTGGTGGGAGACGGCACAAGCAGCCATGGCATCAGGTGGTGACTGGGATCAGGCAATAGCCAAAAACCTAGAAGCGGGTTTCTACAACCACGCGTTCTGTCCTGTCGGCCCTGAAGGTCCTGCCTTTTGCATCTGGGAAGTCCGCGAGGGCATCACAGCAGAGGATTTTCAAGAGTTCATCGACGGTCCCAACGGCGTGAACTTTGGATTGGGGGCGTGGATGAACATCTGCAAGGAGATCAACGTGGAGATGGCAGGAAAACCCCCTTACCCAAGAAAGTTCTGAAAATCCTGAGCATCACCGCACAGGTTGGAGGAATCGTCTCGACTTTGTAATTCTTGTGATTAGCACTTATGAGTCACTACTGATCCTGAAACAGGATCGGTGACACCAAGCTCAGGTGATAGCTCCTCAAAGAAATCACGGACTTTGTTCAGGTGATCGATCATCTGCGGCCGGGCAGCGATCAGGCTTTCTTCGCTGTCCCATAAACCTACAAAGCAGTAGCTGCGCTCTCCTGTCTTTGCCCAGTAGGCATCCAACATGCCCTCAGGATTGACCCATTGCCCTGTCTCTGCGATGAACTTTTCCTCGTAACCCTCCTTGCAGAGCACGCGGACATTGTTGAGGTAGGTGGCAGCCATTCGACAGATTCATTTGTAGTCACTCTTGCAGAAACAATTGCATCGAGGGGTGACCCATCGCACATACCCCCTTAGTGACTAGAGGCTTACGCCTAAATGCCACCCCACCAGCCTGTCTTGCTCTCCTTCAGTCAGCAGTGGGTTCATCCAGTCCTGCATCAGCTCAAGTCCGAGTGCACGCCATCCTTTGAAGCCCTCAGCAGTGCAAGGGTCATCTGAGTGTCGAGTGTCATTGCAGATGGGTGACTGATTGGAGTATTCCCCGCTGCAATAAAAAACTCCGCCTTGCGACGGAGTGATGGAAATACGTGAGGATTTGTCTAGACATACATGGCGACCATTCATATCTATTGCTTTTTAATATCAGGTTATGTATTTATATAAATCAAGTCGTGTCGTGGTTATGCGATCGCGTCCTGATTGATCAATCGTTTAACCAGCGATCTTGACACCTGCCTGGGTAACAATTTCGACGACCTTATTCATGTCGCCAAGCTCTTTTTCATTGGCCTTAAGGCTTTTGAATACAGACTCCACTCCGCCAGGTTGTCCGATCATGACGTAACGACAGAAATCACCATTCGGAGTTGGGGCATGAACCGTACCGGCTTTCACTAAGTAGGAGTCCCCAGTAGCAATGATTGTTGGATGCCCGCCAATATTCAGGTTGAGTTCTCCCTCTAAAACCACATAATTTTCATTCCAGTCATGGGTATGAGGGGGCTGTCCAACCCCACCAGGCGTAGCGAACTCAGCAACGCTGTACTTACCATCGGTTTGTTCTGCGGTCAGGCGAAGGGTGATCGAATCACCGAGAACGTTGCAAACCTCAGGCTTTTTGCTGAAGAGGCCAAACATCTGACTGGAAACAAGTACCTACGGAGCTTCGGTCACATCACCTACAAGTTTGTGTATCGAAAAGCACATTATCGACGAACTGGAAGTTCCTTGAGGGATGACTAAAGCCTTTGAGGCTTGTCCTTTCTCATGACTAGTATTTTTACAGTTGTAATGGACGACGGGGATAATGCGAATGAGCTTAATTCATTCTCTACTCATTAAGAAGCATTGAATTATTTAAAACAACAGGTTCATGATTGGAGCCATTCAGATAAATGGAATAAGACTAAAAAACGACTTGCAATGGTTATTGCTGAGAATGGCTTGGAGTTAGAGCTCATTGAAGAAACTCCATTCTCTGCTTACGAATATCATGAGACTTCGAATTCTATTCATGGCTGGAGTGGGGACAGTCAGTCGATAAATTCCAATTGAAACTTAAAGCCAAGCTAAGACTGGGTTTTTCGTCGAAAGCCGATGACCTGACTTGAACAGGCGACCCACGCTTTACGAAAGCGTTGCTCTACCAGCTGAGCTACATCGGCAACAAATTTAATTTATCATTTCGGCAGTATTTTCCCTTGCTCACTTGGCCGATCAGCAGGGTCGAAAGTCTGGTTTAGATCCCGCCATGAGGGAACGCCTCTTAAAGGAGTCACTGACCCCCTGGCGTGGTCTTCGGCGGCTCGTTTGGGCTGCGTTGTTCGCCTCCGCCGGACTCGGTCTGTTCACCATGCTCTTCCGCGTTTCCGCCGGTAACGCTGTCGAGCTCAGTGACTTCGGCATCCAAGCCGGTGCGCTCACGCTCTTCTCCGTCCTCCTGTATTTCGATCGAACCCGGAACACCGACTGATTCTTCGTTCTGTTCTTCTTCGAGTGAAGGTTCTGTGCCGGCTGCTGCTGTTGTTTCCAATGTGCTGTCCATATCGATAGCCCCGTTGTTTGGCAAGCCATTAATCGGTTCGACGTTTGGTTCGACGCTGCTCTCTTCTTTGGACGCTTCTTCGCTGGCGACTGGTCTGTCGGTTTCTTTCTCGTTGAACTCGGTGTTTTTTAAGTCGAGATCGATGCCATCGAGATCTTCGGGATTGCTCGCCTCCACCGGTTGATTTCCGCTATCGGTTGACGTTGGTTCACTTCGATCATCCGTGTCTGCTTCCACGCGATCGTTCTCTGCTGGAACAGGCTCTACTTTGGGGCGAATGGTTTGTGGGGTTGGTTTGGGGGGACTTTCAGGCCAAATCAACCGATTCAGGCGAAGAATTTGCAGCCCGAAACTTGTGTGCTGCAAATCCGTTGCCGCTGTGTTCTGCCTCGACGGTTCCTGATCGCTTTGATCCCGAATGGGTAGGAGCCATCCCAAGGCTTGGCTGAGTTGTTGGACTTGCCACACCATTACCGCCAGGACTGGGATGCTCAGCAACAGGGTGACGAGTCGTGACTGTCCGAGAATTGGTGAAAACTCACTGGCCAGAACAGCGGAATCATCGAGCCACCAAAGCAGGGGCAGAAATCCGAGTGCTGCCACGACAACACTGGTGCGGCTGAGAAGGCCTCCCTGACTTGCAGTACGAGCTTGCCGCTCTAGATCACGCTCTTTGAGCGGCACTCGCACGAGCAAGAGTGATCCCCAATCGGCGGGACGTTTCCACAACGCGACCGCTGGAGCCAGCACGCCCACAGCCCACAGGAGCAGACGCTCAACTGAAGGCACCGGTCCTGGATCGGCACCAGCCAGTACCAACCGAATCAGCAAGAGCTCCAATGGAATCGCTCCGAGAGCGAGACATTGGAGCCAGAGCAAAGGCTCGAGACGGGACTTCACGACAGAAGTGGAGGTCAGGTGGTGAGTTTGCGGCGCTGGGTAACCATCTTGAAGGCTTCAATGCGATCACCCTCTTCCCAGTTGGCGAAACGGTCTGCACCAACACCACATTCGAAGCCTGTGGCCACGTCTTTAACGTCATCTTTGTTGCGACGCAGAGAGTCAAGATCGCCGGTGTACACCACTTGCTTGCCTCTATGAACCCGGACTCTGCAGTTGCGGTGCAGCTTTCCGGTGTTGACGTAGCAACCCGCCACAGCGCTTTTGCCGATGGTGAACACCGCGCGCACCTCGGCTTCGCCAAGGGCTTCTTCGATCAGTTCTGGCTCGAGTAGACCTTCCATCGCTAGCTGGATGTCTTCCAGCAGTTTGTAGATCACGTCGTAATCCCGTACGTCAACACCAGTGGCATCGGAGGCCTTTTTGGCACCAGAGGCCATGGATGTGTTGAAGCCGATGATCACGGCACCAGAGGCCGCTGCCAGGTCGACATCGGTCTCGGTGATTTCACCTGGAGCCGACAGCAAGACGCGCACTTGAACTTCATCTTTGGGCAGTTGCTCCAGCGAACCGAGGATGGCTTCCACGGATCCCTGAACATCTGCTTTAAGGATGAGGTTGAGCTCTTTGAGTTCGCCTTCGTTGGCTTGACCAGACATCGCCGTGAGCGAGACCCGTCGTGAGGCCATTTGTTGAGCGAGACGCGTTGCGCGGGCATTTGAGGCACGGTCGCCCACCACAGCCCGAGCGGCTTTCTCATCGGGGTAGACCTCGAACTCATCGCCAGCGGTGGGCACCTCGCTGAAACCGAGGGCTTCCACTGCAAACGATGGCCCTGCTTCCTTGAGGCGTTGACGATTGTCATCCACCATCGCCCGAACTTTGCCCAATACAGGTCCTGCAGCGAGCACGTCACCGGTTTTTAGGGTGCCGTTCTGAATCAACAGGGTGGCTACGGGGCCTTTTGCCTTGTCGAGGTGGGCTTCGATCACGGTTCCGCGGGCGAGGCGGTCTGGGTTGGCCTGAAGGTCTTCCACTTCAGTCACCAGGAGAAGCATTTCGAGAAGCTTGTCGATGTTTTCGCCCTTGAGGGCGCTAACAGGCACCATCACCACATCTCCACCCCATTCCTCTGCGAGGAGGTTCTGCTCAGACAGCTCTTGTTTCACCCGGTCTGCAGAAGCACCTTCTTTGTCGATCTTGTTGATGGCCACAACAATCGGCACCTCTGCGGCCCGGGCGTGGCTGATCGCCTCAAGTGTTTGAGGACGCACACCATCGTCGGCGGCGACGACCAAGACCGCAACGTCGGTCACTTTCGTGCCCCTGGCACGCATCGCTGTAAACGCTGCGTGGCCGGGTGTGTCAAGGAAGGTGAGTTTCCGTGCTTCGTCCTTGTGTTGAATTTCAACTTGGTAAGCACCAATGTGCTGGGTGATTCCACCCGCTTCTCCAGCAGCAACCCTTGCTTGTCGAATCGCGTCGAGAAGGCTCGTCTTGCCATGGTCGACGTGGCCCATAACGGTGACCACGGGAGGACGACGAATGAGGTGTTTGAGATCCGTCTCCTCAATCATTTCGACGGTCTTCTTCGCCGCCTCCTCAACATCGTCCTGAAGCACAGGAACATCGAATTCCTTGGCCACCGCTTCGATGGTGGGCATATCCAGGGTTTGAGTAACCGTGGCGATAACCCCTTTGAAGAAGAGGGATTTGATGATTTCTGAACTCTCGATGCTGAGCATGTCCGCGAGTTCTTGCACCGTGAGATTGTCCTCCGGTACCACGATCATCTCGGGGCGGACTTGCTTGGCCTCGCGCGCTGCCCGCAGTTCCATGGCGCGACGACGTTGCCGTTGGCGTGCGGTTTCCTTGCGGCGTTTGCGCACCGCGGCCACCGGCTTGGGAGCCTTTCGTTGTTGAGCCTTCGGTTTGGCTGGGCGCGCCAGGCTGGCCGACAGCACCATGGCCTGCTGTTCGCCAGCAAATCCGCCGGTTTGCGCAGCGAGAGCATCGTCGTTCTCGCCAATGATGTGGACTTTTTGTCTTTGTTTTTGAGGCGAGCGGCTGCGCAGTGCCTCGAGCTTGGCACTGTCGTCCCAATCGGGGCGCCCTGGGCGTCGTTGGCCACCGGGAGCACCGGGACGAAATCCTGGTCGCCGGGGTGCTGAGGGGTCTGTTGGCCGCGCCACTGGAGGAGTGGCTGTTCCGGCGGCTTCCGTAGGCCGATTGGGAGCGTCGGGACGACGGGGTAATGGAGCTGCCGGACGACTAATGGGCTTTTGGAGCTGCATGAGCTCGCCGGGGGCCACCGGTTTGCGCATGCCACCTGGCATGCCAGGTCGTGTGGGGGCCCCGGGTCGTGTTGGCGGTCCTGGGCGTCCAGTTCCTGCCGTGCTGTCGCGACGGATTGGCTTGCCAACCAATTCGAGTGTGTTTCCAGCAGGGCGGCTGGGTGCGCCGGGTTTCCCGGTTCGTGTAGGGGCACCAGGACGTGCAGGCCCCCCTTGGCGTTGGGGCACGCCTGTGCCGGGACGCACGGGAGCTCCAACACCTCCTGTACGGCGAGGGACTGGTTTGCCGACGAGCTCAGGTCGTGGAGTCGGGCGTGCAGGGGTGCTGGTTTTGGTCGGTGCGCCCACGCGTGGTGGTGTCCCAGGACGTGGTGGTGTCCCAGGACGTGGTGAGGCCCCAGCACGTGAAACAATTTGTGGCTTTTGGCCCTGGGCCGCACCTGGTCGGCTTGGGGCTGCAGCAGGACGCGGTGTCGGTCGGGATGGTGCCTGCTTCGGCGCTGATGTTGAGGGGGCGCTCGGGGTGGCTGCTGCGTTGTTGGGCCGTGGGGTTGGCGCTGTGGGCTTAACGATCGTGGGCTTAACGATCGTGGGTTTTGCTGCCGCAGGCTTCGCAACCACTGCGGGTTTTGCTGGAGTGATTGGTTTCGCGACGATTGCAGGCTTAACGGCCGCTGCGGGTTTCGTTGCCGCAGTTGGCTTGCTAACGAGTTCTGGCGCCGACGGTTTACTCACCACCTGTGGCCTAGGAGCCCCCTGGGGTTTTGACGGTGCAGGGCGACTTGGGGACGCAGCTGGCCGAGGCGCGGAGGTTGTCCCCGTTGGGCGCGCTGGGGCGGCTGCCGGTTTGTTCGGGGCTGATGTGGCCGTTGATGTGGCCGTGGTGGGCGCGGTGGTCGATCCGGCGGGTCGTGACGGTGGAGCAGACGGTGGAGCAACAGCCTTCACCGACGGTTGGACAGGCTTGCTTGCTGCCGGTTGAGCCGGAGCTTGTGGTTTCGCGGCAGCAACAGGAGCTGTTACGTCTGGCGTAGAAGGTGACGCTTTTTTGACCGACAGGATTGATTTGCCGGGTGCAGGTTTTGCTGGAGGAGCCACTGGTTTACTTGGCGATGCTCCCTTGCCAAGCAAGTTGCGGATCTTTCCGGCTTCGGAGTCACTGATCGAGCTGCTGTGGCTTTTGGCTCCGATTGAAAGCTTTACGGCAGCATCCAACACGTCCTTGTTTTCAAGGCCGAGGTCCTTGGACAACTCGTAAATTCTGACTTTGCCGCTGCTGGTCATTCAGTTGGGGTCTCCGATCGAGCCGGGCATGGTGTGCCACGGTGTCCGCACGCAAAGTGAGGACAGTGTTTAGTTTGCCTCAGCGGATTCACCAGTGCTTGCACTGAGCCGCTCATTCAGCGTTGTAAGGACTGCATCCGGCACCTGACATCGCAGAGCTTTTTGCAGACGCTTACGGCGCCGAGCCTCTTCAAGGCACTCTTCCTTCGGACAGAGATAGGCCGAGCGGCCCATCCCTAAGTCCAGAAGGACCCCATCCTTATGGTCACGGATCACACGCCAAAGGTGGCGACGATCCTGAAGCTGGCGGCATGCCACGCAACGACGGAGGATGGGTTTGGCGCTCACCGGGGGTCCTCGCTCATGTCTGATTCAGTGTCACTGCTGGCCTCAGGCGGAGGCGTTTGATCGTTGCTATCGCTGGGCTCGGCCATCTCTTCAGAGACAGCTGAATCACCCTCAGCTTCTTCAACGGGTTCACCCTCTACGAATTCTGCGACGGGTTCTTCCGAGAACTCTTCACCCTCGACATAGTCCTCATCATCTTCTGGCAGCGGATAGAGCTCACGGAGGCGAGCATCTTCTTCCGCCCTTGCGGCTTGTTCCACCGCGATGCGCTCTTCGGCTTCTTGTTGAAGGGCTTCCTCTTCTTCTCTTTGAGAGATCAGTTCAGCAACAACAGCATCTTCAGCGGCCTGGTCGTATTCAGTTGAATTTTTGATGTCGATCTTCCAGCCAGTCAGCCGAGCCGCCAAACGCACGTTTTGACCCTCACGGCCGATCGCCAGACTGAGTTGATCGGGTGGAACTAAGACGTGGGCGTGTTGTCCTGCGGGGTCAACGAGCCTCACCATTTCGACCCGCGCCGGACTCAGAGAGTTGGCGATGTATTGGCCGGGATCTTGTGACCAGCGAATGACGTCAATCTTTTCGCCGCGCAGTTCGTTCACGACTTGTTGAATTCTGGATCCGCGAGCGCCAATGCAAGCGCCGACGGGATCGACTTCCCGTTCAATGCTGTCGACGGCGACTTTGGTCCGAGGACCAACGGATCGTGAAGGAGGATTCGCTTCACGGGCAACAGCCACGATGCGGACCGAGCCTTCTTGAATCTCTGGAACTTCGTTTTCGAATAAGTAGACAACTAAGCCGGCATTTGAGCGGCTTACGAACAACTGAGGACCGCGGCGCGCCACTTCGCTCACCTCTTTCAAGAACACCTTGAAGGTGGCGTTGGCGCGGTAGTTGTCATTGGGCAGCTGGTCTCGGCGAGGTAATTCAGCCTCCACTTCAGGTCTACCCAGGCCTGAACTCACGGCCATGATGATCGACTGACGTTCGAAGCGAATCACCCGGGCGGTCAGGACTGGATCTTCGAGGTCGGCAAATTCCTCTTGAATCATCCGGCGCTGCTGATCCCGCAGCTTTTGGGCCAAAACCTGTTTTGTGGTGGCCGCAGCCATCCGTCCGAAATCTTCTTTCTCCGGAGTGACATCAAGTACAACCGTGTCGCCAGCTTGGGCGTCATCGGCCACCTGCATCACCTCTTCAAGGGCGATTTGATGGTCTTCGCTTTCCACTTCGTCAACAATGATTTTGCTGGCGAGAACTCGATATCCTTCCTCTTCAAGGTCAAGACCGACGTCAAAATTGCTGAAGTAATCCTCCTCAAAGGGGTCTTCGCTAATTCCGATGTAGAGGGTGCGCCGGTACCGCTCGTATCCCTTCAGCAACGCTTCCCGAAGAGCTGCTTCTACAACTTGTGGAGGTAGTTTTTTCTCATCACTGATGTCATCGATCAGATTGGTGAGACCGGGAAGCAGTACGAGAGCCATCGGGCTGGGGGTAAAAAAAGAAGTGAGCAGTTCGCTCGATTACTGGCCGGGAGTGGTGAGGCGAACCTTGATCACCTGATCGCGGGGGATGCTTTTGATACGCCCACGGATGTTGATCTGCAGAGCATCCTCATTGCGTTCGTGCAAGAGACCTTCAAGACGGTGCTCAACGTTCTCCCGATCACGATGGGTGACATCCACAGGAAAACCTCTGAAAGTCTGGAAATCGCGATCGCAGCTCAGTTGCTCGCCGATCCCGGGGCTGCTGATTTCAAGCACATAAGCCTCGATCAGTTGCTGGGATTCCTCTAGAGCCTCGCCAAGAACACCACTAAATCCGGCACAGTCATCAAGGTTGACGTCGGATCCGTTGGTGTGGCGGATATGAACTTGCAGAGTGATGGGATTCATGTGCGTGAGCAGCTGAATCCCACACAGCTCGAAGCCTTGAAGTTCGGCAACCCTTTGGGTGAGCTGCTCAAGTTCTGGCTGAAGAGGATGGGGCAAAAAGAACTGATGTCAGGCCATACCCGACGTGCATTTTCAGTTGTGACCGATCTCCCGTAGGAGATGCCCGTCGGACACCTTCTGAATCTAGAGGACAGCCTGTGGACGTTCAGGAATTTGATGACTTCATGTCGATGCTCGGTGCCTCTGGAAAGGCATCTCCCTGTTGCTCAGGACCGCGCAGCTCTGCGTTTTGATTGATGCACTTGGATCGTTGCTCAGATGTTTTGTGGTACTGGCAAACGCGGCTCCACAGTTTGCTCCGTGTCCCGCTGGGGCCAATGCTGAAAACGACTTTGTCTGATATCCCAAGGCTTGATTCAATTTGAACGCCGCACTGCTCACAGCGCTGGCGGACTGGAGTGGGGCTTGACGCGCTCAAATGTCACAAAACGAGAGCCCAAACTCTACAAACTTTGGGGCGAATGGGTCGTTCGGATGGCCTCAAGGGGTGGACCTGCTTCGAAACGCTCTAAAAGCACTTCTGTGGGAATTTTGGTGCCAAAGCGGCATGCATTCGTTTCACTCGAAGCCAGAGTGCCGTGCTCCCAAAACTTGTTGCTTCCGTTTCCACCACCGCACAAACCAAAATGTTCGCAGCCTTTGTGGCATGTCTCTACCCCAAGTGCCATGTCTTGGAGGAGGCGCTCAAATCCTTCAGTTCGCGTTGATTCTTCGAGACTGTGCGTTTTGAGATTGCCAAGGTTAAATGTGCCGTATCGGTCGCTGGCAACGGAGAGCAGCTCTGGATCGAACGTGGAGAAATTGCCTTTGGCATCGACGCTCAAAATTGAGAAGGGCCGATTCAGTTCGTTCTGCGTCATGCGTCGATCTCCCTGAATGAGGCTGATCACCTGCTCAAATTCGCGCAAGACAACTGGATAGCCGTCTTGTTCACTGAGACGCCAAAACGTGCGGAGAAAGTCTTTGTATTTCGCTTCCATGATGGAGCCTGCCATTGATGACGATGTATTGATTCCTTCCTTCTCTTCAACATTAAAGCCCACATCATTGATGCCATTATCTCGATAAAATTGATACATGCGTTCCGGTTGTTCCATTGCATCTGCAGTAATCACAGAAATGCAGTGAAACGGCACCTGATTGCGATGGAGAGCTTCAATGCCGCGCATCGCCATGGCATGGGATCCCCGTCCATTGCGGAAGCGACGATGGGCATCATGAATATCTTCAGGTCCGTCGACACTGATGCCAACAACAATTTGATTGCGCCTAAAGCAATTGCACCAATCGTCGTTAATCAATGTTGCATTTGTTTGAACATGTTGATCAATCTGTAGATCTTTGGCACCAAGCCGTTCAAGAGATTGATTGATCAATGTAGTGGCATCGTCGTACCAACTTGTAGGCAATGTGAGAGGTTCACCGGCATGCCATACAAGTGAAAATTCTGGCCCTGCATAAGGACTTTCCAGAATTCTCTCAACCAATAAAGGAATTAAATCGAGGTCAAAAACACGCTTTTTTTGTCGGTCTGGGAGATAGCAATATGAGCAGTCAAGATTGCATAACGACGTGGACTGGATTACCACCAGGCCAATAGGCCCGAACTGACTGAAGTCGGGCCGAATGTTTTTAGCTGCGATCACCAATTCGCGAACCCGCCTCCACCATTAACCCAGCCACCTCCATTGCCCCAGCCTCGGCGGTATCCACCTCCATTGCCCCAACTGTTGCGGCTGTTGCCGAACTTGCCGCCGCCGTTGCCGTTCCCCCACTTGCCGCTGCTCTTACCGCCATTGCTCCACTTGTTGCCGTTGCCGTTTTTCCAAGTTCCTTTGGCAACTAGAGCCTCATCGGTTTCGGCATTTTTGAGGAGGCTTTCCCAGTTGCCATTCCGAGCTGCCTCAATGCGGGCCTCAACGGTGTTGTTGGTTTGGTCTGGAGCATTGAAGATCGAGGTGGCTTCAGC
>JADHRU010000099.1 GCA_016777265.1 Synechococcus sp. BS30m-G31 | reverse complement strand
GGATCTTCACCACCTTCACCACTATTGCTCTTGCCACCGATGCGATTCATCGCCACGGCAAGAACCTCATGGGCCTCCCGCGACAAGGCACCAAGACTCATCCCACCGGTGCAAAATCTGCTGCACAAACTTTCCACGCTTTCCACCTGATCGAGGGGACGTGGGGTTGGAGCGATCTTGAACTCCAACAAATCACGCAACGCAGTAACTGGACGGTTCTCCAGCAATGTTTTGTACGTGGAAAAGTGGTCGTATCCAGGGCCAGTTTTCACGGCAGCATGCAGCGCCTTCGACATATCTGGACTGTTCAGGTGGAATTCACCACCCGAGCGGTACTGCACAAAACCCATAAATTCGAGCTTGCTGCGGTTGAGTTCTGGGAAAGCCTTGGCATGCAACGACAGGGTTTCGTTGGCAAGTTCGGCAAGGGTCATCCCGGCCACACGACTGGTGGTGCCAGAAAACGCCATCTCGATCACGTCGGCACCGAGGCCGATGGCCTCAAAAATTTGTGCACCGTGATAGCTCGCTAGCAGGGAGATCCCAATCTTGGAAAGGATCTTGCGCAAGCCATTTTCCAGAGAGATGCGCACGTTCTCTTGAGCTTTGACAGCGTCAAGGGAGGGAAGTTTGCCCTGCTCAATCCGCTTTTGAGTTTTGGGATGCTCCAACCAGTGGCGGGTCGTTTCCCACGTGAGCCATGGGCAAACAGCACTTGCCCCATAGCCGATCAAACAGGCCATGTGATGCGTGCTCCAACATTGAGCCGTATCGGCCACCAAAGAACATTGCAACCGCAGCTTTTGGCGCAGGAGGTGGTGATGCACCGCTCCAACGGCCAAGAGGGCGGGCATCGCCACCGTTGTGGCACTGAGCTCTGAAGGTTGGCCATCCGCCCGAACACGGTCCGACAACACCAACACTTGTGCCCCATCGCGCACGAGCTGTTCAGCGTTGTTGCAAAGATCGTTTAGAGCAGTGCCTAATCCGCCAGCACAGGCTTCAACGGCCACTTGAGTGGACAGCATCCTGACTGGAAGGCCTTGCTGAGACAGGGCTGCCAACTCAGTTTCATTGAGCACCGGGCTATCGAGATGAATCACCGCAGCAGCCTTGGCCTCAGGCTTCAAGGCCGGGTGACGCTCACCCAAATGCATTTCCAGACTCATCACCAACTTCTCGCGAAGCGGATCAATGGGCGGGTTCGTGACCTGGGCGAAACGTTGCTTGAAGTAGTCGTACAGCAAGTGGGGGCGGTCAGACAGAACTGCTAAGGGGATGTCATCCCCCATGCAGTACGTGGGCTCCTTGCCAAGGCCAGCCATGTCTTCGATCACCAGATCGAGGTCTTCGGCGGTGAAGCCCATCGCCGTCTGCAAACGCAGCAGATCGAGCTCTCCCATGCGGCGCGCCTCAACCCAAGGCTGCGCTGATACAGAGGAGCGGTGTTGACGCAACCAGTCGGCGTAAGGAAAACGTTGGGCAGCGTCTTCCTTGACAGCCCAATTATCGAGGAGTTGGCCGGTTTCTAAGTCGACGGCCAGCATTTGACCAGGGCCCAATCGACCTTTCTGGACGATGGTCTTGTCACCTAAATCGACCACACCGGTTTCTGAGCCCATGATCACGAAACCATCGCTGGTGGTACACCAACGCGCTGGTCTTAGCCCATTGCGATCCAACGTCGCTCCAACCCGTTTGCCATCGGCAAACACCAGCAGCGCAGGGCCATCCCAAGGCTCCTGAATCCCCGCATTGAACTCGTACATCGCGGTCACATCAGGACGGCGATCCAGGTCCGGCTGATTGCGGAAAGCCTCCGGCACCAACGTGATCAGGCTGTCCGTAATGGAACGTCCACTGCGGACCATCAACTCCAACGTTGCATCGAGATTCGCCGAATCACTGAACGCCGGATTCACGACGGGGATCAGATCAGCCGATGCCTCACCCCAAACGTTATTGAGATTGGCTTCCGATGCTTTCGCCCAATTGAGATTGCCCAGAAGGGTATTGATTTCACCGTTATGACCCAGCATTCGCATGGGCTGCGCCAGCGGCCAACGCGGAAGAGTGTTTGTACTGAAGCGACGGTGGTACACCGCAAAGCTCACTTCAAAGCGTGGATCGCGAAGGTCGGCGTAGTAACGCGGTAACACCTCTGAACGCACCATGCCCTTGTACACAACGGTGCGGCTGCTCAGAGAGGTGACATAAAAGTCTTGAACTTGGTCGGAGCCCAACTCCTGACGCGCCCGAGCACCAACTCGCCTGCGAAGGCGAAGTAAGAGAGCTTCAAGGGCATCACCATCATCCGTTCCATCCAATGCCCACTGCTCAATAGCGGGGGCGGTCTGCCGTGCCAATTTCCCTAAAACTTCTGGGTCAATCGGCACCTCGCGCCATCCCAAGGGCGACAAGCCCAAAGCTTTTGCTTCGGCATCGCAACAGGCGCGCACAGCGGCGCGGCTGGCCGGATTGGTTGGCATGAACATCATGCCAAGGCCCTTGGCAGCACTGGCTTCCGGCCAGACCGACCTGAGGTAATTCCATGGAATGCCACACAAGATTCCGGCGCCATCGCCGGAATCACCATCGCCACCACAGCCACCGCGATGTTCCATACACCCAAGTCCTCGCAGGGCTTGTTGCAACACCCAATGACTGGCTTGCCCTGACAGCTGAGCAAGAAAACCAACGCCGCATGCGTCCTTCTCACCAGCCACGGCATCAGGAGCAGCGCTGTCGCTGTATGGCCAAGCTGAGGGACGGATGGCTTCAGTCATAAACATCAACTAGACAAATGCGTGGACTGCAACGACATCTCCTGCAGAAACCAACGTCTTTGACGATCCTAGGCAGGCGACATTCCGCACCCAACCAACGCATGCTCCCCATCGCTCCACCGCCAGAGCCTCTGCCGCAAATTCGTGCCGTCGCGCCAAGGAGAGGAAATACGGTTGGCATTGGCGGTGAACGCATCAAATCAGCCTGGGAATGGCGAGGAAACAGCAGCACGCAACCCGATCAGTTGTGGCTGCCCCTTCACTTTCTTGAGGCACGGTTGGGGTTCAGACGCCAGGCCGGCAATGGGGGGGATGTATTGGAGTGGTTTGGCCGATCAGTGGCTTTACGTGGGCTCGACAGCCGCGCCCTCGGCGACGAAGTGGGGTTTGACGTTGGAGATTGGTTGTCCAGCGTCGGGGTTACGACCCAACGCAAGCGAGAGACCTTGACCCTCGGCCTGCCCTCTCCTGCCCTTCAAGGCTTAAGGCGGGGCAAAGGAGCTACCGCAGGTCGCCTCGTACTGGATCTCGATGGGCCGACTTTTGCGCAACGAATCGGGACTGATCTGGCCTTCGCTCTTCGAGTCACCACCCGGCAGCGCAACATTCTCAAGCAACTTGGCTTGGATCCCATCCAAGAGGGCCAGCTGTTGAGACTGCAGGGCCAGGCCATCCGTTTACGCAGTTTGAGCTTGGCCAAACCATGGCGACTGGTGCTTGATGGAGTGGGGAATCGCAACGTGGCAGTTCAGTCGCGAGGCGAGCTTCCCCAAGACAACGCCGCGCTGAGCCCATTCATGCAGAAGGGCCTCGTTATGGAGGAACGCACCATCAACGTTGGCGTCAAACCACTGCGGATCTTCCGCGTTGGAGGAAGGCTCAAAGCGCTGGGATTAAGGCTCCAGCCCTTAGCCAAAGAAGGCCGGCAGCAAGGGCTGAGTTTCCTTCCCGAGCTGTCCAGATCTGCCAACGCACTCGCTGCCATTAATGGCGGGTTTTTCAACCGCATCAATCAACTTCCCCTGGGAGCGCTGCGCCGCGACGGCACCTGGCTATCCGGACCAATCCTGAACCGTGGCGTGATCGCTTGGAGCCGTGACAGCAGCCTTCACTTTGGGCGGCTTGAGCTCCTGCAAGAACTCCAGGTGAACAGTGCCAAACGTTGGCGACTTGGCTTTCTGAACAGCGGATATGTTCAAAAAGGCCTGAGCCGCTACACACCCGGCTGGGGATCGAGGTACCGCGCCCTCAGTGGCAATGAGGAGGCCCTGCTGATTCGCAGCGGTCGTGTGGAACAAGAATGGGGACCGGCCTCGCTGCGTCGGGGCGTCCCAATTCCAACGGGAACGGATTTAATTGTTGCCCGAGGCGGTGCGGCGCTCCCTGCACGCCGCGGCGATCGAGTGAAGCTCTTCATGTGGTCTCGATCAGAGCTCGGCCTACACACCAACGTGCTGGGTGGGGGACCGCTCTTGATGCGACAAGGACGCATCGTCCTGGACGGTCGAAGCGAGACGTTCAGCCCAAGCTTCCTGCGCCTCACAGCACCACGCACCGTGGTGGGGCAAGGACGTCATGGCCAGTGGATGCTCACCGTGCATGGGGCTGCCGCCAGTGATCCCACGTTGCTCGAAACAGCCCTGGCAGCCCAACAACTTGGCTTCACAGATGCTCTGAACCTGGATGGGGGAAGCTCCACAACCCTGGTGGTGGGCAATCAAACGGTCATGAACGGACGGGGAAGTACTCCAAAGGTTCACAACGGTCTCGGGCTCATGCGGTCATGAACACCTGCAAAACTGATGTGTCATTGATCTCTTGAACATGGCTGCCAATCTGCGATTAACCGCAGCAGCAGCTGCCGAGCTGGGGCGTCAAGCTGCAGTGGCTGGGACCCCAGGAAAAATGCATTTGGATGTCATCCCCGGTGAATGCGCTCAGCACATCATCAGAATCCGCCCAGGCCATCTTGCGGGGATCGCCATTGCCCGTGCCGATGGCATCACCCTGCATGCACCTCAAGGGCAGGTAGGAATCCTCAAGAATCTTTGCCTTGACTATCGAGGCGACCTCAGCGGGGGCGGGTTTCTGATCCGGGCAGCGAAGGGAATCGAACCGTGCGCTTGTGGAAGTGCCTTCAGCCGTCGCTAGTAATCGACCCATCACCCGGTATCGTGATGGATTGTCGAATTAGGTCGGGTGTCCGGCCGCACACCGACCCTCGATGCCAACCATCCAACAACTGATCCGTACTGAGCGTTCACGTCTCAAAGCCAAGACGAAATCGCCAGCTTTGAAATCGTGTCCTGAACGGCGCGGTGTCTGCACTCGCGTTTACACCTCCACGCCGAAGAAGCCCAACTCAGCTCTTCGCAAGGTGGCTCGTGTACGCCTTACCTCAGGATTCGAGGTGACTGCTTATATCGGTGGCATCGGACACAACCTCCAAGAGCACTCTGTTGTGCTGA
>JADHRU010000098.1 GCA_016777265.1 Synechococcus sp. BS30m-G31 | reverse complement strand
CCGATTCACGAGCAACACGTGATGATCGGGCAATCCCGGCAGCCGCTGCTCCATCAATGCGCCCATATCGTTGAGGCGGCGCATTTGTTCTGGCAGCAAAATCATCGCCGGTGGTGCTCCTTCCGCCTTGAGCGCTTGGACCTGCACTGTCACCTTGTCGTTGTTGAGCGCGTCTTTGATCAGGCTGCGCAAACGTTCTGAGTCGGTGGTGCCGTCTTGATCAGCCAATTCAGGGTCTTCTTCCTTGAGGCTTTCATCCAGCTCTGCGTCCACACGTTGAAACTTGAGTTCCTCATGGCGATATTCCAGCCACGGGATGAATTGTGTGTCGATCACCGTTTCTAGCTTCAGCACCTCTGCACCTTGAGCCGTCCAGAGATTGAGTGCTCCTGCTTGGGACACATCGTCTGTGCTGTAAAGGATTCGCTTGCTGTTCTCCTCACTCAAGCGGCTTCGATATCCCTCCAATGTGGTGAAGGATTTGCCATTGGCTTCGATGGGGTCGTCACCATCTTGCTCACTTGGTTTCGATGTTGTTCCGAACAAAATCAATTCAGATATTTGGTCGGCAAACTTTTCATCTTCCATGGCACCAATTTTTACAAATGGTGCCAGCGAATCCCATGCTTCGGCATAAGCTTTGGGATCATCATTCTTGAGTGTGCGTAAGCGATCAGAAACTTTCTTGGCTACAAAATTTCCAATCGACCGAACCCGTCGATCAGTTTGTAGAGCACTTCTACTTACATTTAAAGGAATATCAGGTGAGTCGATAACACCCCTTAATGGGAGCAGATAGCGAGGCACCACCTCTTTAATCGAATCACTGACAAAAACTTGGTTGCAATACAACTTGATTTCACCCTTTTCCCAATCAGCACGTCCAGTTTGCTTGGGAAAGAATAAAATGCCCTGCAAATTATATGGATAGTCGGTATTGAGGTGGACCCAAAGCAGGGGGTCGCCCTGAAATGGATAGAGATAATTGTAAAGATCAATGTAATCCTGATCGCTCAAATCTCTGGCGCTCTTTCGCCAGGGAGCCTCCATTTTATTAATTGTTTCACCTTCTAATTGCACCGGTACCGACATGAAGTCGCAGTAGGTGTTGATTAAGGTGCGAATCCTTGCCGGCTCCAGATATTCCATCTCCTCTTCCATGAGATGGAGAACAACATCGGTTCCTGGCTCGCTGCGTTCCGCTCCCGACAAGTTGAAATTGGGCGACCCATCGCAGCTCCAGCAAACAGACTCCTGGTCAGGTTTTGCCGACTGTGTAATCAGCTCAACGCGGTCGGCCACCATGAAGCTTGAGTAAAAGCCAAGACCGAAGTGGCCGATAATTGCGTCATCCTCTTGCTTGTATTTTTCTAAAAAATCCTCAGCGCTTGAGAAGGCCACTTGGTTGATGTAGCGCTTCACCTCATCGGCGGTCATGCCGATGCCATTGTCAGAAATGGTGAGGGTTTTGGCTTCGCGATCCACGTGGATCTTGATGGCCCCATCGGCTCCCTCAGAGCAGTCGCCTGCCATGGCAGCCATTCTTCGCTTGCTGATGGCATCAACACCGTTGCTGACAAGTTCCCTTAGAAAAACCTCATGGCCGGAATAGACGGCCTTTTTAATGATCGGGAAGATGTTTTCGGTGTGGATCTGAATTTGACCCTGTTCGTCCAACACCGCCATGACAACAACGTGAAAACCTGACCATAGAGATGGGTGCAGGCCTAACTCAACGACGGTTGAAGGGGGGGTCTCCGAACCATCACCGGCTTGGCCTTAAAAGGGTTATGCAAACATGCATTTTTGCTGATCGGTCATGACATTGCAGGGTTGGCGGATCACGACCTTGGTGACATGGCTCATCGTTGTTGGCCTGCTGTTCAACTTTGGGTTGGCGGGATGGAATGCACCAGCTATTCACCAGGCGATCGATGCGACGGGGCGCAGTTCCCTCATCCTTTTTGCGATTGCCTTCACGTCCTCCAGCATTGAAAGTCTGTGGCCGTCTTCTCTCTCGCGTTGGTCGCTGCGAAATCGGCGTTGGATCGGTCTCAGTTTCGCTTCATCCCATTTCATCCATCTCGGTCTGATCATCTCGATGACCGTTTTGTTTCCGGATCCATTTGTTAGTGAGCAGTCCATGGCTCAGTGGGTGTTTGGTGGATTGGCCTATGGGTTTGTGTTGTTGATGGCACTCACCTCAACCGATCAGGCCCAGCACTGGATGGGAATGAAGAACTGGAAGCGTCTTCACTTTGTCGGAAGTCATTGGATCTGGGTGCTCTTCTTGCTCACCTATGTGAAACACGTGAAGGAAGGACCCCACTGGTTTTACCTCCCCTTCTTGGTGTTCACGTTGGCGCTGATTCCAATGCGATATGCGAAACACCACACTCCACCCAAGGCTCCCACTGGAGCATTGAGCTGATTTTAGTTTCTGCTTCAGCTGCTTTTTTGAAGATCTGGACGCTCCTCGGCCAAGATTGCCCCCTCAACGGGGCACACCTGTAAACAGATTCCGCAATCGATACAGGTATCAAAATTGATCATGTAAAAGTCAGTTCCCTTGTTGTTTTTGCCGTTGCCTTGGTCGATACAGGCCACAGGGCATGCATCAACGCAATCGGCGATGCCTTCGCACACCTCTGAAACGATGGTGTGAGGCATGGCAAAACAATCCCGTTGTTTTGATCTTAAAGATCGACCCAGTCCAACTGAAAATCTCCTCGAGCTTGAGCAAGAGAACGGGCTGCATCGATTGATTCAATCGGCTGCAACTCAATGACAGCAGCACGTCCTGACGCATGCCATTGCCGCTGGTGATCCAGGGCGTTTTCCAAGTTGGAATTTGAGGAATAAGCCACCATCACCTGCATCGCGTTGGCCTTGGCCGAGTCGTTGTCCACCAGGAGCTCCCGAATCGGATCGATCGCCAAACTGAAGCCTGCGCCAAATGCTTGGTTTTGTGGTGCTCCACAGCGTTGAACAAGCTCGTCGTAACGACCGCCACGGGCAAGCACCACAGGGGCCGAACGTCCGTTGCAGACCAGCTGAAAAACCAATCCGGTATAAAGCTCAAATTGGGGCTGAAAGCTTGGATCGAGTTGAAGGACGACGGCCTGTTCCAGGGCTGTTTTGCTGAGCAGTGTGCAAAGCCGATCGAGATCGTTGAAGACAGGTTGTTGGCCAAAAAGTTGTTGAAGTTGTTGGAGCACATCCGTCGGAGTTCCGCGACACTCCATCAGTGCCAGAAGGGTTTCTCGTTCGTTGGGCAATAACTCCATCGTTTCGACGGCTAAACGGTCGAAATGGATCAGGGCCGAACGCACAGCATCCCGTTTTGATCCCTGGTAAGGGGACAGGATCAACTCCATCAGTTGTGTATGTCCCAACAGCAGTCGCGGACGGGTTGATGGGTCCAGCTTCAACGCTGCGATCGACGCCATGAGCAGGCTGAGCAATTCCATCTCCGCCTCGATGGCGGCCACTCCAAACAGTTCAACGCCGCTCTGGAGGTTCTCTTCAATGCACTGACCTCCCTCATCAGCCGCTCTAGAGCGAAACACAGTCCCAGAGGCCCACAAACGCATGGGGCGGGGTCGCGTTGCCAGTCTTGTGCATGCAGCGCGAGCAATCGATGCTGTCATCTCTGGGCGTAAGCCCAAGGGGTCGTCAGCCACAAGACGCACGATGTCGCGACTGGCGATGGCTCCCCCTGCCATCAAGGTTTTCATCCGTTCCACACGGGGGGGGGAGACCTCGTCATAACCCCAGAGTCGAAACACTCGAGCGAGTCGCTCAGTGAGGTTCCGATTCGTTTCCACCTGGTGCGGGTTCAGATCCCTTGCGCCAGCCGCAGGTTGCAGCGCCATCGTCGGAGTACTCGCCTCGTGATCAGGATCCCATGGCCGTGACCTCGGGTGCCCCGAAAGATGATCCCTCTAAGGGCGTCACTTGGGCAAGGACGTTCACAATGGCTGGATGGAGCTGGGGTCCAGCGGCGACGACGCGGCCACTGTTGAGTTCAAATGCATCGCCTCCATAGCCACTGATGCAGCCTCCAGCGATGTCCACCAAGGCGACACCCGCAGCAAGATCCCAGGGAGATAACCCACGTTCCCAGTAGCCGTCTTGACGGCCCGCGGCGACAAAGGCCAAATCGACGGCTGCAGCACCACCTCGCCGTACTCCCCGGGTGCGATGGGTGAACCAGCAAAACTCTGCGTAGTTGTTGTCCAAGCGCGTGTGTCGGTCGTAGGCGAATCCAGTCACGAGAAGTGAATCCTCGAGTTGTTGACAGCTACTCACGGTGATCGCCTCTTCATTGCAGAACGCCCCAACTCCAGGTGCTCCCCAATACACCTCCCGAAGAAAAGGAACCGCAATGGCTCCAAGAACTGGTGTTTGACGAAACGTGAGGCCGATGGACGTGGCAAAAAACGGATATCCATGGGCAAAGTTCGTGGTCCCATCAAGCGGATCAACGCACCAACGCAGGCCGTCCTGTTCCCCTGCAGCGCCACTCTCTTCAGCCAATACAGCGATGTCTGGCGTTGCAGCTGCCAAAACATCCAAAACAACCTTTTCGGCGGCGAGATCGGCGTTGGTGACGAGATCACCGACGCGACCTTTGCTTTCTATGGAGGCCAGACGTCCGTAGTGGCGCATCAACTCAGCCCCGCCTTGTTCAGCGGCCTCGCGAGCGATGCCAACAAGACGCGTGAGTTCGGTCGTGGTTAAACCGGCCTCTGCTGCGGCCGTGGCTGTGAGTTGTTGGGCCATGGATTCACTCTTCTTCGATGGGGAGACCAGGACTGACTTTGCCGCGGCCGAAGTGCTGACCAAATTGCAGTTCGTAGACCTCGTCCTCGTCTTGGGTCTCTGCTTCGAGGGGGCCAATGGCTCTGGCGACGCACAGCAGTCCGTAGCCCTGGCGGCGCAGCTCTTGGGACAAGCCCATGGCCTCCTTTTGATCAAGTTGGCCGCTTTGAACACGCACGGCACAGCTCGTGCAGCATCCATTGCGACAGGAGAAAGGAAGCGGATCCCCCTGCAGTTCAAAGCTTTGCAGGATGTAGTCGCCTTCAGGGACCTCGTGGGTGATGGTGCGGTTCTGCTGCCGCCAGTGAATGGTGATGCGGTGGCTGGGGCTCATGCCATCCATCTGGAAACGCCCTGCTACATTGGCATCTGCCCCATAAAAGCCGGTGGAGAGCTGGCCGAGTGGTCGAAGGCGCAGCACTGGAAATGCTGTATAGGGGCAACTCTATCGAGGGTTCGAATCCCTC
>JADHRU010000097.1 GCA_016777265.1 Synechococcus sp. BS30m-G31 | reverse complement strand
GCTTACTAGATCACCAAAAATATCTACACGCTCTAAGGAGCGAAAAATATTCCTCAAGAAATACTCAGAAGAGTTTAATCGTTGACGAGTATTTATATCTATAAATTATTGACAAATAAGATGTATGCATACAACGCAACTCAACTCTTTGCAACTCGAAGAGAAGGGTGACTAGCTCGAGGCCAACGCATCCTCATGGATTCCTTGCATCGTATTTTCTAGTTGGGCAACATCCTGCAGACCATTGGCATCGAACCATGGTGCTGTAGCCCAATCAAAACCCTCACCAAAGGTGTTGTCCGGTGCCACAACGTACCAATGACAACTGACGTCGGGGACATCAACAGCGCATTTCGACCAATCGGCTTTCCACTGGGGTACTTGAACCCACATGACAGCCGCAAAAACCAGTGAGAAGAGGCTTCGCAGCATGAAACTCATTAGATCGATGCCGGACCTTAGTCGAAATCCCTGATATGGGAAAGGCTGAACAACTACTAAAAACACCGGAGATCAGTCCGATTGAGATTGATGGGACAGCAAGTTTTGGTAAGCCATCACCCATATCCATCGCTCAATCTATTTCTTAGGTGGTGGCTTGATCAACTCGCCTGTTTGCAGCGACACCACACCGAAACTGACCACAAACACCAATGCAACTAAACCAAGAAAACCAGCGGTGAGATTACTAATTTCTAACTCACCCAGCATGAATCCAAAAAACTGCATAGCTGTCCTGAAAGATCCCTTTAAAGCGAACTAGCCACGAATTAAACGCACCACCACAACAGCTGCCAAAGCCGCAAGAGGCCAAATCAGCCAACTGAGTGGCGGAAAGGCAATCGCCAGAACAAGTCCCGCAGCGAAAAAAAGTAAAAATCGTCCAAGGGTCATAGACAGGGTTTAATTCATCGCAACAAAGCCTACGCAGCTGCTTCGGAAAAGGCTATTGAGCAATTCCACTCGCTTGACAGCACCGTTCACCAGGCTTTTGATCGGAATAGTCTCCAGTCTTAAAGCCGCTATCACAGGATGAACGAAACCACATTCGACGTAATCCCCACTCAGGACGAATCTGGTTATTGGGTCAGGATTTGTTCCAATGATCATTGCTGTGATGCATTTGTTTCCTCGATGCATCTCACTGAGGACAAAAAGCCCCAGCTCATGAAATGCATTCGTAAAAGCTGAGATGCCCCAAGTATCGATTAGTCCTCAAACAACGTAATTCCACTCGCCTGCTCCTCGAGATGCTCTGCCCTGTCTAAAACAGCTTTCAGTACATCTTCCGGACCAGGAATAATAGAAAGCTGTTCCAACATGTACGCCACATCCCTAGTTGCCGTAAGAACCGCGGGTGAAACCTGCTCTAAAGGGATCGATCGAGATTTTTGACGCTTGTGCTGGGACTCCACTTTGGGTTTAACGCGCTTCGCCATTTCTGCGATGACTTTTTTCTATTCTGATAGTCCAACCGGCCGATCAGTGAAATCGCGCCATAACTGGGACGAAGGATGGATGGGTCCCTATTGATCACCATAGAAACGGCAGTAGCTCAACATTTCTAGATTCGAAATTCCTGTCCACCGCTCCGCTTGAACCAAGGCATTGGACTCTTCAGAACTGCCATCGGGTGCTCCCCAATACACAGCACAAAGCGAGCGCATTCGATCGTTATGAGCATCACGGGCGTCCATCCGCACCGCAACAACCGCCACCAACGCTACGCAAACCGCAACCGTGACGTAAAAAAAGGATTTGATCTCATTGCGAAAAGAGCCCATCGCAGCAAATTGGAAGGAATGATGTCGGTTTCGATGTGAGTTCGCTGAAACGACACGTTCTCATCAACAAATCCGACATCATTAAAGTATCGAACTGGTGGTAATGCAGACCCCAAGACCCGTCAACGACCCAGCAAACACAGTGATTGTGCTCGTAGCCATCGTGCTCAGCGCTCTCTTACTTGTCGGTCAAGCTCTATTTATTGTCCCAGCAGGCAAAGTTGCCGTGGTGACCACGTTCGGGAAAGTGAGTGGAGGGTCCCGCCTCCCTGGACTCAATATCAAAATCCCGCTAATCCAGTCAGTCAATCCTTTCGACGTTCGCACCCAAGTGCGACCAGAAGAATTCTCAACTCTTACGAAGGATCTTCAGGTGATTGAGGCCACTGCAACGGTCAAATATGCGGTTCGATCCGAAGAAGCTGGCAGAATTTACAGAACAATTGCAAGCAATGATCGTGATATTTATCCACGAATTATTCAACCTTCACTTCTCAAAGCTCTTAAATCAGTTTTCTCCCAATACGAACTCATTACGATCGCAACTGAGTGGAATGATATCTCTGCAATCGTAGAACGGACCGTTGCGGAAGAACTAAATAAATTTGATTATGTAGAGGTTAGAAGTCTTGACCTCACCGGACTACAAATTGCTAAAGAATATCGTGCGGCGATCGAACAAAAGCAGATTGCAGAGCAGCAACTTCTTCGCGCTCAAACTGAAGTGAAGATTGCAGAGCAAGAAGCGATCCGTTACAACACTCTCAATCGCAGCCTTGATGATCAGGTGTTGTTCAAGCTGTTTATCGACAAGTGGGATGGCAGAACAGAGGTTGTACCGGCACTGCCTGGAAGCGCCGGCGGCACCCCTCCAGTCATTGTTGGTCGTCGAAATTAAGCCAGCAAATCTTTGATATCGAATCAAGAGCAGCTTCTTGAGGAGGGTGACCGCCTCGACAAGCTGCGCCGCAGTTACGACGGAGATGATGCTGTCGATGAGTCGTATGTGGTTTTAACGATTGGCGCCAGCCTGATCGCAACCCTTGGACTCCTCGCCAACAACGCTGCAGTCGTAATCGGTGCAATGGTTGTCGCCCCGTGGATTCTTCCCTTGCGAGCCCTGGTGTTCGGAAGCTTGATCGGCGATAGAAAACTGTTGTTACGCGCGGTGGCCACCCTTGCCATCGGAGTGGCGATTACAACGTTGTTGTCGATGGGGCTCGGCCTGATCGCCGGCAACATGGACCTACTAAGGGTTGTTCCAAAAGAAATCACAGCTCGCCTGCAACCCAATCTTTTGGATCTCGGCATTGCTCTCGCCGCGGGAGCCATCGCCACTTACGCCAAGGTGAACCCTGGGGCTGTGAGTTCCATGGCCGGCACAGCCATTGCGGTTGCCCTCGTACCTCCAGTTTGCGTGATGGGAATCATGCTCGCGGCTGGGGAATTAGACGACGCCCAAGGAGCGGGTTTGTTGTTCTCTGCCAACTTATTGGGAATTTTAATCGGCGGAATCATTGTTCTTGCAACCCGTGAGCCCTACTTCCGGGAAAAACTTCGAACGCAAAACCGTTCACGCTTGCCATTGCTGATTGCACTCGTCTTAGCTATTTCCGTAGGTGAAAAGCTTTACGGACGCCTGAAACGACACGTGTATGCAGTGAAAATCGAAGATGCGAAAGTACGCATTGAAGGGGGAATCCGATCCTATTTAAAACGACAAACGACTACTTTTGGAAATAACAAATCCCTGGATGTTGCCAGCATTTCTTTCGATTGGCCAGATTATTGGGAACGACATCGTTCTCCTCAGCTGCAAGTTGTTGTGAGAGTCACAGACCCAACAACGCCAAGCTACAAGCAAGTGCAATATATCCAGGATCGTATCAACGAAAAAATGGGGAAAAACTTCCCTAACCTTAAACTTCAGATGAAAGTTCTACGAATCAACATGACAGTTGTCTCTGGCAAAGACGTCACTCCAGAGTCAACAAAATTCAATCTTGAACGAATCTTGGGGCAAGACACGCTTCAAAATATATCGCCACCAGAACCTGACATTGAAGGGGAACGCAAAGGCGAATTCGAATCTCCCAAGACAACGTCTCAACAGTTTCATGCAAAGGAAATCTTCTCTACGCCAAGAATTTCTCCGGACTGACTTAACTCTTACGAGCATCTATCGCGAATGCGACGACTCGGGCAGGGGCGATCAACATAGAGCTCCTGCCCTCCCCAATCAAAATCCTCTATAAACAAAACATAGATACTTAAATTTATTTACGCGTCAGAATAATGAACAAAGCATGAATGACGGCTGCTGGCCACATCCCAAACAACACAGGGAAGCCAAATCCACCGACTGCAAACAAATAGATCAGTAGATTAATCCAAAAGGCTCTCCCTAGACCAACTTGGGTAAACACACCCAGCGGCGGACTAAATAGCGCAATGATGACGCGAAAAATATCGCCGAACGTCATTAGTCCTGTTCAAGGGTTCCCCTTGATGAATAGCAATGCTTCAGACAAAACGACAACACGTTCTGAGTTTCAGGCATAGGGTCCAAAACGGGTTGCACATGCAGCGCCAAGCTGACATCCCAGCTGAATGGCTCTCTCTAACGGCCACTGGGCTGCGAGACCAGCAAAGACACCCGCGGCAAAACTATCGCCACACCCATAGGTTTCGATCAACGGGGCCGGTAGTGCACTGGCGCTGTATCGATCACCGGTACTAATCAGCCCCCCCGCTTCACCTTCCGTGGAAATCTGAACCGCTGGGAGAGGCGACAACGCTCCTGGTTCCACGATCTCTGCTGGATCCAGTCCGCTTCCAATTAAGGCGTCGATTTGGACGCCAGCGGATTTCAACACCGCCAAACCAACCCGCGGCGTTGCTGCCAGTACGGGCACGGTCCTGGCGATCTGCACCAAAGCGGCATCGGCCGCCGTGACGAACGCGCCATCACATTCACGCAAAACATCCCAAGGCAAGGGATCGCTCGAAACAGGAGTCAGACGATCACCAATCACCGTGATTCCTCGATCTCCTCCTTCATCCACCAAGCTGATGCCACGACGGGTGGGAGCGTCGCGCCACGCCACATGGACTTCAACACCTCTCTCCTGAAGACGCTGAACACAGGCTTCTCCAACGGAATCACGTCCCAGGGCCGTGAAGAAATGCACAGGCCGATCCACCAGTTGTGCCAACTGAACAGCAATCACGGCCCCAGCACCCGCCGGCTCCTCAAGCCGCTGTTGGGCATGACTAATCAAGCCCGGTTGAGGCCAATGATCCACGGCAAGAAAATCAACCCATTCGATATGACCAACAACGGCTAAACAAAGCTGTTGGAGCTTCGGAGGCGACTCAAGTTTCAAAGGCTGATTCAAAACAACAGGAGCTGGGTGAATGCAAGCTTCGTATCCAACTCCAGTGCCCGTCTTGATGAGACCAAAGGCCGTTGATGGATTCATCTAGCTGCCAACAAAAAGCCCCCGCATTGAGGCGGGGGCTTTGCGATTCAGTT
>JADHRU010000096.1 GCA_016777265.1 Synechococcus sp. BS30m-G31 | reverse complement strand
GGCTACAAACCGGGCGAAGAGATTTCCCTGGCCCTGGATGTGGCCAGCAGCGAGTTTTTCAAAGACGGCCGCTATGCCTTCGATGGCGGCAGCTACACCAGCGCCGAGATGGTGGACCAGCTGGAGCAATTGGTGGAGAAATTCCCGATCGTCTCGATCGAAGACGGTCTGGATGAAGACGACTGGGAAGGTTGGAAACTGCTCACTGAGCGTCTTGGCAGCAAGGTGCAACTCGTCGGTGACGACCTCTTCGTGACCAACACCAAGCGACTTCAACAAGGAATCGACAACAACACCGCTAATTCGATCCTAATCAAGGTGAACCAGATCGGTTCGCTCACCGAAACCCTGCAGGCGATCGATCTGGCGGGCCGCTCTGGGTACACCAGCGTGATCAGCCACCGCAGCGGCGAAACCGAAGACACCACCATCGCTGACCTATCGGTTGCCACTCGGGCCGGACAAATCAAGACCGGTTCTCTGAGCCGCAGCGAGCGGGTCGCCAAATACAACCAGCTGCTGCGCATCGAGGACGAACTCGGCAGTCAAGCGGTGTATGCAGGGGCCGTGGGCCAGGGCCCGCGCGGCAAAGCCTGATCGACGACCGCCGCGTGATCAGCGGTTGGAGCCAGGCAACTGCTCCAACCGTTGATCGCGCCGCATTCTCATTTGCATTCGAAACCAACCGAAGCCCACAGGAAGCGTTGCCGCAGCCGGCAAGATCGACCAGAGAGGGCGCGAGCTGGCCCCAACAATGGCCGTGGCCAAAGCCAGACAGCCCAACAGAACGGCTTGGCCAATCGACTGTTGCGCCACGATCATGCGCCGGAACTGACGATCCGACTCACCCAGTCGAACCTGGAGTTGCAGATCGCCCTGTTCAAGACGCTCCAAGCTTTCATCCAGGCGCCTTGGGATACCCACAGCTTTGCTGCTGAGCGCTCCCACCTGGCGGCCCAGCTCATTGAACAAATCATTCGTACCGGATCCACTGGACGTCATCAGAGGGAGTAAGTAGGGCTTAGCAATCGAGACAAGGCTAAAAGCTGGATCGAGGCTTCGGCCAACACCCTCAAAAGTGGAGAGCGCCCGCATCACGAAGATCAATTCAACCGGCAACCGAAAGGGCTGGCCATACACAAGGTCGTAGAGGTCGCCAGACAGTTTGTCGATCACATTGGAACTAAATGGAGGCGTCAACGCGTCTTGCAACATCACGCGGACCAGCCGTCGAACAGGGCCCACATCAATCTCTGCACCGATCAATCCAGCCCCTTGCAATTCATCCACCAAAGCGGCTGAATCCCTAGCTGCCGCGGCACGCACCATCGATCCAATTCGACGCCGCAAACCATCCGACAGCAGTCCCATCATCCCGAAGTCGTAATAGATCAGGGCGCCGTCACTGGCCACAGCAAGATTTCCGGGATGGGGATCGGCATGAAAAAAGCCGAACCGCACCAGCTGCTTGAGGTAACTCGCTGCACCGATTTCAGCCACATCAGAGGGATCAATGCCCGCCTCCACGATCGCGTCGCGGTCATTGATTTTGATCCCAGGTAGATAGTCCAAACAGAGCACCCGGCGGGTGCTCAACTCCCAAATCACTCCAGGGATACGGATCCGTTCGTCGTCCAGAAACTGTTGACGAAACCGAGCCGCATATTGCGCTTCAACCCGGAAGTCGAGCTCACGCAACAACACACGTCGACACTCGCGGGCCATGGCAGGCCAATCACGACCCCGTCCCCAAGTGGGATGACGCTGCAACACCGCCGCCACCTGCTGCATCACATCGAGGTCGAGGCGGAAGCGGCGATCCAGGCCTTGCCGTTGCACTTTGAGCACCACCTGCCGACCACTGCGCAAGCTGGCGCGATGCACTTGGGCAAGAGACGCCGCCCCGAGGGGTTGCGGATCGAGGTCAATCACCTCGGCGCAACGCTGGCCGAGCTCCTCCTCCAACACCGTCTGAACACGATCGAAACCAAAGGCCGGCACATTGTCTTGAAGGGACGCCAGCTCACTCACCCACCCGGCTGGAAGGATGTCGGGCCTGGAGGACAACAGTTGTCCAAGCTTGATAAACGCAGAGCCCAATTCCAATAATTGACGGGTCAGCCACTGAGCGCGTTGTTGCTGACGTTCAACGCGGCTCTCCCGTGTCGCACCGCCGCGATAGGTCCAAGCTTGGCCGTCCCACCACAGCAACACCAACAGGGTGAGAACGGCACGCCAAATCACCAATGCACGGATGGCCCGCTGCAAACCGACCGCGATGTTCAAACGCCGCATTAAGAACGCGCCTCGATCCGCTGACTGAGGTCAGCAACACTGGCGCGCAAACGATCGATCACCTGCTGTGGGGATTCAGCCGGCGGTCTTTGTGTCGGTGCAAGGTCGGAATCATCAGAAGGGGAATCGCCGCGTTCCAAGCGTTCGGCCTCTTCACGCACTTCTTCCTGGAATAACTCCCACTCCTGGCGGAGCCGCTCGGGAGCATCCTTCGCGAAAACCGCTAGCTCAGCGGCCGTATCGGCCAAACCATGACCGACTCGAGCACCGATCCGATGAACTGCTGCGCGTATCAAGGCGTCCGGAGAGCCCATGAACCATTGGCATGTAGAGAAACTGTGGCAGATCTAAGGATCGTCTGGCCGATCAGGGCTGCGAGGGAGGCATCAACGGTTGCATTGGCATCAAAAATCGGGCGTCGTTCTCCGCAACGAAGCCAGGAGGCTCGGGCTCAACCAAGAGCCGCGAGGCTTCCGCCGGAGGGACAACCTCAGGGGGTGGGGTGAAAAGAACAGATGAGGGGGCCTTCTCTATCTCCATGTCCGGTATCGAATCAGTGGACAGGGCATTTGGAGGAAGATCTGCATCAGGATCAGACCAGTCTGGCGACGTCCAGTCCCTGCCCTCAGTTGGAGGAAGCTGAAGCGCCAGGTTGGTCTCAGGACCAGTGGCGACGGGCGCATCTAACTCCGGAGAAGCCAGCGTTAGGGCCGCCAAATCCACCTGCAAATTGGGGGCGTCCTGGTGGAGCGAACGCAAAGCCTGCAACGACTCGCCTGGGAAGGTAGTCGGGGCAAATCGCTGAGTCGGCGCGGGCTGCTGATCGCTCTGCAGGCTCACCACGCGATCGGTGATTCCAAATCCCATGGCAAAGCAGCACCCAGCCACCAGTGGACCAACCCAGAAACGTGGCCGTCCAACGACGGAAGGCTCAAGAGTCTGGGCTTGCTCCATTTAGGGAAATTATTTAATTAACAATATTTTGCCAGAGATTTCACCGCCAAACCGCATTCAAACGCACCAAAAAGAGACAACCGACCCACAATCATCATTAAATAATCAAGATCATCCTTTTTACGCGAAAAATCCTTAAAAATGAATGCCGGATAATTCAACACGGCTAGCTCTAATCCTTGCCGCATCGACATCGTCTAAGTCGTGTAATCGGCATTAATGCGCACATATTGATCTGATAAATCACAACCCCAAGCACAACCCTCACCGGGACCCTGCCCAATGCCGAGGCGAATCTGAACGGTGTCCTCGCGAAGGGCATCGCTGGCCGCTGCACGATCAAAAGCAACAGGTTGCCCCCGATCCATTAATTGATGGGGGCCAATCCAAAGCTCAACAGCTTCGGGATCGAAAGCAACATCAGCCCGACCGGCAGCCGCCACAATCCGACCCCAGTTCGGATCACGGCCATGCACAGCTGTTTTCACAAGCGATGAACCACAAATGGTGCGCGCTACGCGCAAGGCCGCAGCCTCATCGTCCGCACCGTTCACCTGAACCTCCATCAAGCAGGTGGCCCCTTCGCCATCCCGGGCAATCGCTTGAGCCAATTGCTGCATCACCTCCGTGAGGCCCGCCTCCAAATCGGCATGGTGCTCTACAGCCAATGGCTCACCAGCACTGAAGGCCAACACCGTGTCGTTCGTACTGGTGTCGCCATCCACGGTGATGGCATTGAACGAGCGCTGAACCGCTCGGCAGACCATCCCACGCCAAATGTCTGCATCCATGCCGGCATCGCAGCTGAAGAAGCCGAGCATCGTGGCCATGTTCGGATGGATCATTCCGGAGCCTTTGGCCATCCCGCCAATCCGAACTGTGCGCCCCCCCAACTCAGCCTGAACAGCAGCCTGTTTCTCCACAAGATCTGTGGTGAGAATCGCCTGCGCGGCGGCAGGTCCACCTCCATCCGACAACGCGGCGATCAGAGGCCCCAGGCCAGACAACAGCGTTGGCATCGGGATCGGTACGCCGATCACACCGGTGGAACAGATCAGCACGGTCTCCGGATCAAGGCCCAGCTGGTCTGCAACGGCTTGCGTGGCGCGCTGACTATCCAACAAGCCACGGTCTCCAGTGCAGGCATTGGCCTGGCCGGAGTTGATCAACACGGCTCGCATCCGACCGTTTTGACTGGAGAGCCGTTCGGCACAGAGGTCAACACAAGCGGCCCGCACCACGGACTTGGTGAACGTGCCTGCACACACCGCTTCATCTGGGGCGAGGATCAAAGCCAGATCTGGACGGCCAGAGGGCTTAAGGCCCGCCACAACCCCTGCTGCCTCAAAACCGTCCGGCGCCGTGACCCCACCATCGATGGGAGACCAAATAGAAGCCATCGCTTTGGCCGCGTCGGCAAGAGAGACTTCATTCATCTTCCTCCGCCACCATGACGTTTGGCGATTGGCCGCCCCAGCGACGCATCGGGCTCACCGGTGGAATTGCCAGCGGCAAAAGCAGTGTTGCGGCACTTCTCGAGGAACGCGGCTGTCCTGTGCTGGATGCAGATGTCTATGCACGTGAGGCACTCGCCCCCGGAACGCCTGCAAGCAACGCTGTCGTGGCGCGCTACGGCGAACGCGTCAAAAAGGATGGAACGTCAGAGATCGACCGCGCTGGCCTGGGCTCGATTGTGTTCAACGATCCCAACGAACGGAGCTGGCTGGAACAGCTCGTTCATCCAATTGTGCAGCGACGTTTTGATGACGCACTTCGATCGTTGCCAGACGCCCCGATCGTGATCCTGATGATTCCACTCCTGTTTGAAGCTGGCCTCGAGGCATGGTGCAGCGAGATTTGGGTGGTGCGCTGTACAGAGCTGCAGCAAAGAGAACGCTTGATGGCACGCAACAACTGCACGGAAGCAGAAGCGATGCAACGCATCGCGGCGCAATGGCCGATCGACATCAAGGCGCAACGCGCAGATTCTGTGATCAACAACAGCGGAACTCAAAAAAACCTAGAAGCTCAGATCAATTCACTCCTAGAGCCAACAACGCAAGTCACCAATTCG
>JADHRU010000013.1 GCA_016777265.1 Synechococcus sp. BS30m-G31 | reverse complement strand
AACCCAAGACCAACTCCAATCAGGATTTTCAGCATTACGCCATCACCCCCGCATCACAAATGATGCGTCGGATGGTGGAGAGAGCAAGGCCTGTGCGGGCGCTCGTGATGCCGCAGCGCATCTTTTCCTGAAACGCTTGTTGATGGGCGCTAATATTAACTAAGCAATAAGTCTGCAGATGTCCTTTGAGATTACATATAAAAGCGATTGCTCGTTCATTGATTACTATTGTTTTGCGCCTGAAAACAAGGGTGATCCATTCTTTTAGGAAATGGACTCTCTTGTTGAGGAGATTAAAAGACTTCAGAAGGAGATCGAGTGTCGCAAAGCGAAGATGGTGCGACTTGTAAACGAAAAAATAAAAGAAGATAGTGCATAAATCGACGATTTTGTTTCGTTTTATTCAGAAGTAGGGGTCGAAGCTGGTGATGAATTAGAGGGTGTCTGCGATGAGTGGTGGCAGACAGCATGCGAAGTTGAGTCGCCTTTAAATTCCAAGCTTGAAAAAAACTATTGGATTTAAATTAGTTTATGCAAAGGACTAGCCAAAAGAGTGGTGCCTGCTGCTTAAAAGTTTCCGAAGGATGGGACTTTGATATAAATAATCTGCAGTGGAAGAATAATTGCCTGTATTGCGATGGGGAGCGCATTGATGACGATTATGGCGCAAGTAAGTTGATGAATGATTCTGTAATTCTTCGTTTTCCGAGTCTCAGTCGCATGGGAGATTCTGCTGTCCTCAGCATGCAAAAGACATTGGTCAATGATATTTTTGACACCTTCAGTAGTCGATTCTGAACCATTAATCAACTATTTCAATGTGTCGATGACTGGATTAATTCCAATCGGAAGTAGTGCTTTACAACAGAAAAAGGAAAAGAACTATGAACAAGGTTCCCATGAGAGTAAATCTGTCTTTCCCGTCATTTAAATCGTTCATGTTGTTGTTAAAAGTGATCCAAATATAATAGTCCATATGGTTTCTGGTTGTGGGACCTCCGCCTTGGACACAAAACAGAGCCGGAATTGCTCACTCTATAAAACTAACTTCATTTCTTCTCAGAGTTTGAGTGGGTTGTAAGTGGGGATGTCAGAAAAGCGATTGCTTGCTGTCCCGACCCGATCTTGCTGGATTTGTTTGAGCACATAGTGTCTTTCTTCAGGAGCCTAAAAATGAATATCTTTTCGAAAGTCTCCCCTCTCTTCGTGCTGTTTTTGGTCGGAAGCTATAAAATTCGTCAAAAATTTCGAAGTTTTCCAAACCTCACCGAATGGCGAATGGTCTCCTGCTGTTTGCTTGCCAATAGCCACTCATGAATTCGTGATGGATATTGTCGACTCGATCAGACGGTTCCTCTGATACCCATTTCCAAGAGTCAGTAAGAGAGTGAATTCACGTCATGAATGGGCGGGCAAAACCTCTGGGGAGTAGGCGCCCCAGGGGGCTTTTTTGCTCCACCTACGTCCGCATGTTGCGACCACCCAGGCAGCTGCTGGAAATCTCCCAAAAAGCTGCTGTTGCCCTAGGCAGTTCCCTGTTGAATGAAAACTCTTGGTGTCTGGGTCTCCACGAACGGAGAGCGTTGTCTAAGCCAACGAACACGACGCGGTTCGTCTCCTGAGGTTTGGGAAGACGTTTGAAGGGGTTCCAAACCTTGTCGTCTGCAAACAAAACTGCAGTGCCCTAATGGGTGATATCGCCTGATTGCAAGGACCAAATGCTTTGCCGGAGATGATTGGGTTTGCTGGATGACAAAGGCGGGATCCTCCTCGCTGGTTAGGTCGCAAACCAGCGGTAGGGGGGACTGCGGATGCAGGTTGACGCAAGGACTAGTTGGAGCAACAACAGTGCCCTCTCAGGGCACTTCTGCATCGCAGCGAATGCCATCCTCTTCACCATTTCTGCTTTGATTGCCGAAGGCATCCCTTGCTAGTACACTAGTACTGGCAAGGGGGGTCTGATGGCGGAAGAGGAATGGGACTTCGTGGAGGGACTGAAGCGAACAAGGACATCACGGGTCTGTATGACTTGTCAGCACTTCACCTATGTGACTGATCAGGACTATCGAACCCTGCTGACTTGTGGTTTTCAGAAGTGCCTGGTGCCTCATGGCGAGCACCTCACAAAAAAGTGTCGGAACTGGATGGTCCGAAGAGAGGTCGAGCTCGGCTGGTGCCCCGAGGTTGCCTCATGAGTATTGATCGCTCAAAACCAATCCCTGTCAAAGCAGGGGACCCCATTTTTTTGTCGGTAACGGCAGGAATGACGGTGATTGTTCGACATCTGCCCGAAGTGGGACGAGAGCAAGACGAGGAGTCCTGGTGGATGGCAGATGTCATCCATGTGGATGGAGGAGCACGAAACCCCAAAGTCCCAACCCTTTTTCAGGTGGCAGATGTGGATGACGGAACGGTCAGATGGATCAATGCCGATTTGGTCTCTCACATCGTTCCCAGGATTTAGTGCCCGTCCCTACAAAAAGGTTCTTCGTGATACACAACAATGAGATTGTCCTTGGGAACGGGGATGCGTCGAACTTGGGGAGGTCTGGGGAGACCTTCCTTTTTTTTTGGCGTTTCGGGAAATGCCAGGACCCAGATTTGAACTGGGGACACGGCGATTTTCAGTCGCCTGCTCTACCAACTGAGCTATCCCGGCTTGCCGCTTTCGCGACCCCCCAATCCTAAATCACCGACCGTTGCGCCTTGCTGGTGTGCGTGCCAAACAGATGACTCCATGGACCCGATGGCCGGCTTGGGTCAGAGCGTTCTTAGCAGCTAAGGCTGTTGCTCCAGTCGTGAGAATGTCGTCAACCAGCCAAAGCTCCTGTTTTGGCTGAATGGATGCATGGGGGGCAGGGGCCGCGTGAAAAGCGCCATGCAGGTTGTGCATTCGCATGGATCGATTGAGGTGGTGCTGACTAAGCCCCGCCCGAGTCCGTTGGAGCAGCATTGTGCTGGGCTGCCCAAAGCCTGCGGCAATCAGCTTTGGGAGAGGATTACTTCGCTTCTTTTTCCAGCTCGGAATGGGCACCAACAAAGCTCCCTGGGGGAGGGGGTGATGGTTGGCAAGCAGCTGAATCACTGCGCGCCCAGTTCGGCTTTGAGGCTGCTGTTTGATTTGCAGCACGAGTTGTCTGAACTCACCTTGATAGGTGCCGAGTGTTTTCCATGGGAGAGGCTCATTCCCGCTGGTATTGGATTGGCCGAGGCCATAAGCCTCGATGCAAAGGCCACAGGGCTGAAGCTCGGCACCGGTCTTGGCGGCAGGGTTGCCTTCGAGGCTCGCTCGACAGATCGGACAGGACGGCTGAATCAGGAGTGCTTGAGCAGCCTGGAGCAGTGCATCAAGCACAGTGCACCTTCACAGTGCACCTTGATCCCGTGTAATTGGCAGAGTGCATTGAGAACAGTTCTGATGTGGTCCATCAGTGTTCCCCAATTGCCACAGGGTCAGGTTTTTGGCATGGCCCGCAACATGGCTACCAAAGTGCGGTGGGCATCCTCGCTGTCGGTGAGGGTGTGATCAAAGGGGATTTGCAAACTTCTCCCATCGACTTCCAATTCCATGGAATCCGGCATCACCGCCACCATGCGAGCCGATTCGGGTGTTTCGATGCCGCCGTAATGGCGGGCGTAATCCAAGACAGCTTCAGCGTGGTCATCATTCATGTGCGTGCAAATGCGAGCACTGATAGCGGGAGTTAAGGGGTCGGCGGGCATAGGGAATTGTTCAGAAAAAAAAATTTTGTACTAGCTAAAACGTTGCCATAGCAGCGCTCCAAGTCGGATCCCGCTGAATGCCACGTAGCACGACAGTGCCACAAACAACAGCAGTGAGAGCACCTCTTGGGGTTTTGTTGGCATGGCCATAAGGATCAAATTCGAAAAAAGCATCGAAACCTTTCGGTCACGATGCTTTGGAAATAATTGGTTGAATTGAAGCCCCTCAGTGGGGCATTAAAGGTTCCCTAATCAGCCCCAGGATTTGGCATTTTTAGATCCATACATTCTGGCAAAAGCGCCGGATGTTGGATCGTTCACGGCACGCGAGTAGGAGAAGCTTGCAACCTCGTAGCCACCCTCTGCCGTGGTCAGGCGTCTGGCATTGGTGAATTCCATCACCAGTTGGCTGCGACCTTCAATCGTGGTATCTGAAGCGGCATTGCCAGGCGTGACCCGTCCGAGGTTGACGAAGGTGGAGCAGTAAGCACCTGCTGCTGAGGTCCAAGCGCGTAGATAGGGAACGGTATCGGTTCCGAACACTTCCAGGTATTCACCCGATCGCGTGAGCTTCTCGACAAGAGCATCGAACCCATGCTCAGCAATCACGGTGATCGCTGCGCTCACTTCGGCCTGGTTGAGCGGCGGACGTCCCAGTAGATGCTTGTAGTTCAGTTCGATGCCACGGATTGGCGACACCTTGAAGTAATAGTTCTGTTTGTAGAGGTCTGATTTGGCAAGACCTGCAACAAAATCACGGACCGAGATATCTCCATTCATCAGCTGAGACTCCAGCTCTGTGAAGCGCTGATTCTCGGTAGGCCCAAGATTGCCAAAGACTTGGCGGTAAGACGCTGTGATCGTTGCTGTTAGAGCATCACTTCCCGTTGAGGCGAATTCATCTGCAACGGCACTAAACGGACATTCACTATGAATGCGAGGGCCGATACCTATACCGGTGGCTCCACATAGATTTTCCTTGTATTCAAGGGTTGTCTTGCCAACAAGGCCTTTTCTGGGAACCAAACTCCCAAGTTTCTGCTCTTCGCGATAGCGATTGATTGCGGTGTTCTGCTTCTGTTTCGCGGAGTTGCTTGCGGTGTAAGAAACGCGGTTAAGACTGGTGAAATCGCGTGTCGGCTTGATGACGACCATTAATGAGCCTTACAAGGATTTGTGGCGTGACAATAAAGCGATGAATTTATTTAGGGCCTTGATACCCCAGGCTTGCAACAAAATGTTTGCCATTTAAATTTTTCAGCTGATTTTTGGTGATTGATGCCCTCTGGCAGAAGATTCTCTTCAATCGTGCTCAGTCGATGGCCTGGCGTCCTCTATCGCGGCGAGAGCGAGTCGCCCTACTCCTGCTGCAGGCTGCTGTCGAGAGGTGACGACCGGGATGCCAAGGCGACGTTCTCTGATGCGCCGCCACTGAGGATTTCGGGCGCCACCTCCGATGCTGATCACTCGTTTGGGGGGCTTTGCTCCCAATGCCGTCAAAGTGTTCCACCCCTGCGCTTCGATCTCTGCAAGGCCTTCCAGTAATCCCTGGAGGAATAAGGCATCGCTCACAGGCCGTGGTTCAAGGATGGGCCTCAAGAATGGATCATCCACGGGAAAGCGTTCGCCAGGTCGCGGCAATGGGCGAAACGCTAGGCCGCTGTTGGTTTCTGGGTTGATTTGCCGGCTGAGTTCAAGCAGTAGTTCATCGCTGAAGAACTGACGCAGCACCCCCGCGCCAGCATTGGATGCGCCGCCGCAGAGCCAGCGTCCGCCGACGCGATGACTTGTGATCCCTGGTGCGCGGATCGGGAGTGCTGTGAAGCGCTTCATCACCAGCGTTGTGCCCAATACGGTGATCCCGTCGTCATCACCAGGATCAGTCGCAAGCACCGCCGCATTGGAATCCGTTGTTCCAGCCACGATTTGAACATCGCTCGGAAGTCCGAGCTCACGGGCTCGGCTGGTTGCGATTGTCCCCAACTTGCTTCCACTGGGCTGAATGATGGGCAGCCGAGTGAGCCATGGCTGTTCGGTCAGGCCATCTGGCCAAGAGTGATGGTCCAAATCCCATCCCAGACGCAGATTGTTCCCTTCTTCGCCCCAGGTCCAATCATCTAAAAACCAACCGTTGATCCAGTCCGCCTGATGACGAAGGAGAGTTGTCGGGCCGTACAACTTGGTGAGTTGCAGTGCCCGCGCCAGGCTTCCACTACTGCTGGAGGCTGGTCCACCTTCGGGTACAAGCTTTTGCAGCTGTTGCTCAAAGCCATGACAAACCTCTGAATACAGCAATGCCTCACCCTGGGCGCGTCCCTTTGAATCACAGGCAAGCAATGTCCCTGATGTGCCATCAACAGCCAGCGCCCGAATGCTGCCTCGCTGTTCTGTAGGGATTCCTGCAATCAATGTGGAGCAGGCCTGCGTCCAATCGTCGGGCCTGTTGAGTCCGATGTTGTACTGAATCGAATCCGAGTACTGGAGGGAATGCCCTTGATCCAGTACGGCAATGCGAACGCCACTGGTGCCCAGATCAATTCCGAGCACCAGGGACGTCATGACTCAATCAGGCTTTGCGCAGTTCCTCTGCTTTGGCAGCGACATCTTCCCAAGGGAGATTGAGGTCGTTCCGGCCGAAATGACCGTAGGCGGCAGTGTTTTGGTAGAAGCGACCACCCCGATCTTGAGGCAAATTGCGGAGTCCAAAGTTTTCGATGATCGCGCCAGGGCGCAGGTCGAAATGTTCTTGTACAAGATCTGTGAGCTCTTCATTCGACACGGTTCCAGTACCGAAAGACTCCACCAAAATCGAAACGGGCTTGGCCACACCGATGGCATAACTCAATTGCACTTCGGCACGCCCGGCTAAACCGGATGCAACAAGCGCTTTCGCCACAAAGCGGGCGGCGTAGGCAGCTGAACGATCCACCTTGGTGGGATCTTTGCCTGAGAAGGCACCACCGCCGTGGCGGGCGTAGCCGCCATAGGTATCAACAATGATCTTGCGTCCGGTTAAACCTGCATCTCCCTGAGGTCCACCCACAACGAACTTGCCAGTGGGGTTCACCAGGTATTTGGTGCTTTCTCGGCTGGGTTTCAGGCTGAGGTCGGCGGTGGCGGGCTCGACGACGTGGGTCCAGAGATCTTCTGTGATGCGCTCGCGGATGCCTTGCTCATCACTCATTCCACCCACTTCTGCGGTGTGCTGGGTTGAAATCAGGATTGTGTCGATCGCCACGGGCTGGTCGTTTTCATAGACCACGCTGACTTGGGTCTTGCCGTCAGGCAGGAGATAGTCGAGCGTTCCGTTGTGGCGAACTTCAGCCAGTTGACGGGCCAAACGGTGGGCCAGGCTGATGGGCAGCGGCATCAACTCCGGGGTTTCGTTACAGGCGTAGCCGAACATGATGCCCTGGTCGCCAGCGCCGACCAAGTCCAGCGGATCGCCAGCATGGTCATCAGCTTCATTGACGCCTTGGGCAATGTCAGGTGACTGCTGATCGAGTGCGACTAAAACGGCACAGCTGTTTGCATCAAATCCACCGGCGCGAGCGCCGCTGTAGCCAATCTCTTTGATGACGTCACGAACGAGGTGAATGAAATCCACCTTGGCCTTGGAGGTCACCTCTCCGGTGATCATGCAAAGCCCAGTATTGACCACTGTCTCGCAGGCCACACGGCTCGCAGGATCCTGTGCCAGTAAGGCATCGAGGACTGCGTCACTTACTTGATCGCAGATTTTGTCTGGATGTCCTTCGGTAACGGATTCCGAGGTGAAGACGTAACGACTCATGCAAATAGATGTCTTGGGACAACTTTACGGGTCGGCTTCAAGCTCAAGCTCATTCCAATGTTCAAACTGATGCACGGTGGTGGTTAATTCCGGGCGTATTTGCCATCCGCCTAGATAACCAATCACGCAGCCGATACCAGCATCCCGCGCCATTTGAAGGTCGGTTTCCGCATCTCCGATCAGTGCACATTGATGAGGTGAAAGTTGCAGGCGCCCACACAGTTGAAGCACCGCCTCCGGGTTTGGCTTCCTTGGTTGATCATCCGCACTCCAACAATCGACAACGAGAGAGCTGATGTTTTCGTGCTCTAAAAATGTATGGATCCCTTTCGTTGTGTCATTGCTAATCACAGCGCTGGGAACCGATGCCTTGGCCAGTTCTTCAAGGAACCTCTTGGCACCGTTTAGGAGTGGACGCGATGTTCCGTCATCGCTGAATTGTTGATCAATTCGTTGGAAAGAAGTCTCGGCCAGTGCGAGTGCTTCGGGCCAGCTGCAACCAAAAATGCAGAACACGGTGGCTGTGGAGGTGAGGTTGTCTTGGCGTGCTGCAACCGCAAGGGTTCCGCCTGGATGCAGTGCCTTGTTGCGAATCCCAAAGGCTTGGCGGAGTGTGATTTCGAGTTCCCTGAGATTTGCAGCGCCTTTGGTTTGACGCCAGAGATCGCAAATCACAGTCAACCTTCGCTCGAACAGATCGAGAAGGTGGGGCTCGCTATGGGAAAGGGTGCCGTCCTTGTCGAACAGCACCCCCTGAATGGAGCCGATGGGTTGTCCCCTCAGCAGCAATGTGGCCATGAATGGCTCAAATCATCATTGATGCGATGGGCTCTTCGCCTTCCTCAGCTTGCTCTAAAAGCATCTGCTTGTAACGAGCAGCCATTTCCTCAGCTTTTTCAAACACTTTCTGAGGGTCGGTGAGCATGTCACCGGGTTCCGGCTCCAAAGCCTTGGTGGAGAGGGAGATGCGGCCTCGTTCAGCGTCTAGGTCAATGATCATGACCTTCATCTGATCGTTCACATTGAGCACAGAGTGGGGAGTCTCAATGTGCTCATGGCTGATTTCAGAGATGTGCAGCAATCCACTGACTCCTCCGATATCGATAAAGGCTCCGTAGGGCTTGATTCCGCGGACGGTGCCAACCACCACCTCGCCAACTTCCAGGCGATTCATCTTGCGCTCAACCAGAGCACGGCGATGGCTTAAGACCAAACGGTTGCGCTCTTCATCCACTTCAAGGAATTTGAGTGGAAGGAAGTCGGCAACCAACTCTTCTTTTGGTTTGCGCGTGCTGATGTGGGAGCCCGGGATGAAACCGCGCAATCCTTCAACTCGGACGAGCGCACCACCACGGTTGGTGGCAAACACCTCGGAATAGATCGTGGCATCTTCTTTCTGAAGCTGACGCACCCGCTCCCAGGCACGTTGGTATTCGATCCGTCGGATGGATAGCGCGAGCTGACCATCTTCGTTCTCTTCACTCATGATGAAGAATTCACGGATCTCACCAGGCAGGAGCACATCGCTCAGGCCCTCAACCCTGTTGATCGACACCTCTTGCAGGGGCATGAATGCGGCGGTCTTGGCGCCGATATCGATCATTGCGCCCTTGGATTCGAGAGCGAAGACAGTCCCGTTGACGATGTCGCCAGGCTTGAAGTTGTAGTCGTACTTACTAAGAAGGGCCGCGAAGTCATCAATGGTGAAGCCGGCATCCTCGAGGTTGTTCCGGTCTGCTCTGCTGCTGGGGTCATCAGCGGTTGGAACGTCTTCGGGAATGCCTAAATCCTCTGCGTCAAAGGCTTGCTCAGCTGTAAGCGCACCAACTTCTGCAGTGGCAGATGCTTCTTCAACTGGTGCTGCTGTGCTGATGTCTGGGGTTTGCTCTTCTGTGGGCGTCGCGGCCATGGGGGGTTGGCGGTCTACCTCAGGTGGGTAGTACGAAGGATTCACGTCAAACGCCCGCCGACGTTGTACGGAGAATGTGTGACTCTACAGATAAGCCTGCCTTAACTCTCGTTTTTAGCCAACGGCGGCAAAGTGTTCTTGCTCTTTGTTCATCGTTTCGAGGGTGGACACAAAATCGTCAATTCCTCGGAATTGTCGGTACACCGAGGCGAAACGGATGTAGGCCACTTCGCTGATTTGCTTGAGCTCTTTTAAAACTAATTCTCCAATTTCAGAGCTTGCAACTTCTTTGGCTGTGCGTTGCTGCAGTTGCAATTCCAGATTTTCAACAATCGTTTCCAGCCGCGCAGCATCGAGCCCAGTCTTATCGCAAGCTCGACTCAATCCATGCAGAACTTTGGTTCGGTTGAAGAGTTCCCGACAACCGTCCCGTTTAATCACCGTAATTGGAACGGTTTCGACTCGTTCGTAGGTGGTGAAGCGAAAATCACAGTTAAGACATTCCCGACGACGACGCACACTGCGACCTCCATCGGCAGCTCTGGATTCCAGAACCCGACTATCTGTGTTTTGGCAGGAGGGGCACTGCACGCCCAGTTGCAATCAAATATGCATCAACTTTAAGCATTGATTAGTGACTTGAAAAGGGTGATGGGGCGATATCTATTTATTTGCCATGAATGTCGGACGATTTGAGCCGATTTGTTCACGTTTTAATCCATTCACCTGATGGCCAAATGGGCTCTCTGGGGCTGTTGGGAAAAGCATGAAAAAACCCCGCCGAAGCGGGGTTTGCTTGATTGGATTACTTTCCGATCTTTGGTGGATCGCGGAAGGCGATAGCAAAGAACAAGGTGGCAATCGCAAAAGTGAGGATGAGGACGTAAGCGAAGCTTTCCATCTGAGGGTTCCTAGGAGGCGATCAATTGAGAGGCGTTCCTGCTGGGGGCACATAGCCCTCTGGCAGACGACGTGTGGTCTTGTCGCCCAGCTTGGCGAATAGGCCGAATTCCACTTGGTCTCCGAGGTCTGGATCGATACCAGCAAACACATCGCGGTACAGGGTGCGAGCCCCATGCCAAATGTGCCCAAAGAAGAACAGCAGCGCGAAGGTGGCGTGGCCGAATGTGAACCAACCGCGAGGTGAACTGCGGAAGACACCATCAGAGTTGTAGATCTCGCGATCGAAATCGAACGCTTCTCCCAACTGTGACTTACGGGCTAGACGTTTGACGTCACCTGGATCAGTGAACTTCTGACCATCCAAGGCTCCACCAAACACCTGAGCAGTGACGCCCTGTTGTTCGAAGGAATACTTCGCTTCCGCACGACGGAATGGAATGTCAGCACGAACAATGCCTTGCTCGTCTTCCAGAATCACGGGGAAGTTCTCGAAGAAGTTCGGCAAACGACGAACTTGCAACTCACGACCGTTGCTGTCGGTGAATACAACGTGACCAAGCCATGAGGTGGCAAGGCCATCACCGTTCACCATTGGGCCAACTCGGAATAATCCACCCTTGGCAGGACTGTTGCCGACGTAGTCGTAGAAAGCCAGCTTCTCTGGAATAGATGCAAAGGCTTCTTCACGAGTCGCGCCATCGTCCATGGCCGTTTGAACGCGACGGTTGATTTCCGTCTTGAAGTAGCTCTGATCCCACTGATAACGGGTGGGACCGAACAACTCAACTGGGGTAGCGGCTGAGCCGTACCACATGGTTCCAGCGACGATGAATGCGGCAAAGAAAACAGCTGCGATGGCACTCGCTAAAACTGTTTCGATGTTGCCCATGCGGAGAGCTTTATAAAGTCGCTCAGGCGGTCGCGTGGTGATGTGGAAGATGCCAGCGATAATGCCAACAATTCCAGCTGCAATGTGATGCGCAACGATGCCACCGGGGTTAAAGGGATTGAATCCCTCTGGTCCCCATGACGGTTGAACCGCCTCTAGGTGGCCGGTGATGGAATAAGGATCAGAGATCCACATGCCTGGTCCGAAGACACCAGTGAGATGGAACGCACCAAATCCGAAGCAGCCAAGGCCGGCTAAGAGCAGGTGAATGCCAAAAATCTTAGGTAGATCAAGGGCTGGTTCTCCGGTTCTGGGGTCCTGCCAGATCTCAAGATCCCAGTAGGTCCAGTGCCAGATGGCGGCCAACATCAGCAGGCCAGAAAAAATGATGTGGGCGGCGGCAACACCTTCGAAGCTCCAGAAACCTGGGTCAACCCCGGTTTCTCCAGTGATGCTCCAACCACCCCAACTCCCGGTAACTCCGAGGCGAGACATGAAGGGCATCACGAACATGCCCTGACGCCACATGGGGTTCAGGACAGCATCGGACGGATCGAAAATGGCTAATTCGTACAAAGCCATAGAGCCGGCCCAGCCGGCAACGAGGGCTGTATGCATGAGGTGCACAGCCAAAAGGCGACCCGGGTCATTGATGACGACGGTGTGCACCCGATACCAGGGCAATCCCATGGGACAGGTTCGGGGGACAAGGCTGCTCACACGCAGCCAGACTCAGCGATGGTAGGGGCTTCTGCTCGGTCGTTGGTTGAATTACGACAGGGCTGAAACGTTCCCGTGACACGGTTTATCGCTTAAACCGTTCACAAAACGCAAACCTTCACCGCATGATGGGGGCCTGTGTGCCCTTTGGTTCCATGCCAGTGATCCGATTCGTTCGCGAAGGTCGTGACGTGGAGTGCTATCCCGGAGAAAATCTTCGTGAAGTGGCTCTGCGTGAGCGTCTCGAGCTCTATGGCCTCAAAGGACAGCTCGGCAACTGCGGCGGATGTGGTCAGTGCAGTACCTGCTTTGTTTCAGTCGTTGATGAAAACAATGCCGATGCTTTGACTGAGCGCACTCCTGTGGAGGACAGCAAGTTGCGACGCCGTCCCCCGGAGTGGCGTTTGGCTTGTCAGGCCCTTGTTGAAAAATCTGTAATGGTGCTAACCCGGCCTCAGATGCGTCTGCCAGACGCTGAGACCAGGCTGGCTGCGGCGCGTCAGGCTCCGCTGCCGATGGGGCCAACCGCTTGGCCTGCTTCGCCAGACGATGAACTGGAAAGCGAGGACGAGCTCGACGGAGACAGCGCGATTGAGAAGGGTTCGGCTGCTACTGCCGATGAAGAGGGCTGAGTTTGCTGCGACGTTGGCCGCTTGTCGGTGATACCTTCGCGGGGATCACTCCAGCGGCCATGGAAACCAACGATCTCGGATTTGTTGCCAGCCTCATGTTCATTTTGGTCCCGGCAATCTTCTTGATCGTGCTTTATATCGGCACGAGTCGCAGCGAAGCCTGAGATCTAACCGCGCTCCGGTTCGCGAACCAGCAGTACTGGAGCTGGAGCGTGAACACGGATGTAATCGCTCACTGATCCTCCGAGCAGCTTGTCGAGATCGACCAGTCCACGGGCGACCAGTGGCCGACGATCTTGTGATGCAATCACAAGCATGTCGGCATTGATCTCTTCCGCTACAGCGCAAACGCTTCGACCGATATCTTTCCCTTCGGTGTGGATCGCTTTGAGATCAACGCCGAAGCTACGTGCCCTCTGGACAGCCGCATCAAGGATGTCGTCTGCTCTCGTTCGTCCCCCGCGGGATGGGGCCGATTCCTGTCGAACCACATGAAGGCCGGTCAGCGTTCCACCTGGGATGTCTCGCACCAATTCGCAGGCGCTTCTTAAGGCGTCATCACCGACTCCAGTGCCGTCAATCGTTACCATCACTCGATTGATGTGCCTGACGTAGAGGTCGTCCCTCACAAGCAACATCGGCCGAGTTGAGAGCTGGAAGACGTATTGGCTGGTGCTATTGGCGAGGATGGATTGAAGACGCCCAAGTCCCCGTGATCCCATCACGATTAAGTCGGCATCAAGCTCCTCGGCCACTTTGAGCACGGTTTGCTTGGTGTCGCCATCGCGAACGATCAGTTGAACAGCGCTGGGGTCGAGACCCATACGGTTCGCGGCGCCATCGAGCATGGATTGCGCATTGTCGCGATGTCCTTCAGAGCCCGCTTTGCTCTGTTCTGGCACCACGTGCAAAAGGTTGACGCGTGCTGTTTTGAAGTTGGGCATGTCCTGCAGCATGCGGATCATTTCTTCCACATGGCCTTTGCCGGAATCGGCAATCAGCAGGTTCCTGAACATGATTGATGCGGCAGCCTTTGTAGAAGCCTATGGGCAGGAATGGTGTTGACAAAAAAGCTGACGGACAGCGTTACGCCCTTGCCATGGAGAGTGCAGAAGCGCGTTTTGCCCCAACACACCGATCACGCGGGTGTGATGTGGCATGGGGCCTATGTGGCTTGGTTGGAGGAAGCCAGGGTTGAAGCGTTGGTTGCTGCTGGCCTGACCTACGCCGACATGACGGCACTGGGGGTGGAGATGCCAGTTGTGTCCTTGCGGATCAACTATCGACATGCTCTTCGACATGGGGACTTGGTCGTCTTGGAAAGCCTCAGCGACTGTCCTGTTGGGGTCCGCTGGCCTTGGCGTTGCCAGATGCTTCTCAAGGGTCAGCTCATGGCAGATGCATCGGTTGAACTCGTGATGGTGTCGGGCGGTCGCGTGCTTCGGCGGGTGCCTGATCAATTGGAATCACTGATGAACCGTCTACGCCAAGGCCCAGACAGCACGGATGATTGAATTGGTACTTACGTACTATTTTTAGGCATGGATCGGGGCTGGTGGTGGTTGTGGAGTCAATGCCCTGGCCTTGGCTCGGCTCGGCTTCGCGCGCTCCGTTCTGTTGCTCGTCAGTATTCGGTCGGTCCAGGCGAGCTCTGGAGCTGGCCAGTGCAGCGGCTGTGTTCGGTGTTGTCCTGGCCCCAATCCTGTTGGCTCAGTGTGGAACGCTTTCGCCGCGAGCATGGCAAAGCCCCCCAGATCAATGTTCCTGAAAATGTGCTTCTCCCAGGGGATCAGTGCTGGCCGCAGGTGATGGATCGCCTCGATCGTCCGCCTGTTCTCTTGCATTACAGTGGTGATTCGTCGCTGCTCGACGTACTGCAGCAACAGCAGGCCGTTGCAGTCGTTGGTACTCGGGCCGCTTCAGCCCATGGCGTAGCAGTTGCTGAGGATTTGGGTCGCACGCTGGCCTCGATGGGCTGGCCAGTGATCAGTGGTTTGGCGGAGGGGATTGATGCTGCAGCTCATCGGGGTTGTTTGGATGGGGGGGGTCGTCCTGTGGCGGTTTTGGGGACCTCGTTAGAGCGCGTCTACCCAAGACACCATGAGACATTTCAGGCTGAAGTCAGTCGGAAAGGTCTTCTCCTGAGCGAGCTGTCTCCAGGCACGGCCATGAATCGAGGCTCTTTTGTTGAACGGAATCGGTTGATCGTGGCGCTGGCCAAAGCCCTAGTTGTTGTGGAATGTCCGGAGCGCAGTGGGGCATTGATTTCGGCCAGGTTCGCGGCTCAACTCCAATGTCCTGTTTGGGTTGTTCCTGGTGATGCGCGTCGCTGGTCGTCGCAGGGGAGCAATGCGCTTCTTCGCAATCAAGCCTCTCCGCTCTTAGAGGCCAGTGAATTGGCAGAGCATCTTGGAGCAGGACCGTTGATGTCTGCTTCAACAACCATCGCTCACGATGCCCTGCTAAACGCAATCGGAGATGGTGCGTCCATCGAGACTCTCCAGGGGCGCTTGGGGGAGACGGTTGATCACCTTTTCTCTCAGCTTTTGATCCTTGAGTGCGAGGGACAGTTGGTGTGTGAGGCTGGCCACCTTTGGCGGCGACGCAAATTGTGACGACCGAGCAGTTCCTTGCTGGCAATGACCTGCTGGCTTGGCGCCGTCGCCAACTTCTTCGAGGTGGACGCTCCGTTGATCTCGACTGGCTGCTCGATCTTGGCGGTGGCGTGTGCTGGTCGGAATTGCAGCGGCTCCTGCTTGATGCGGAGAAAGTGGTCGCCATTGATAAGCCATTGGAGGCGCTCGAAAAGCTTTGGGTGCTCCATTTGGAGCAGTCCATGCCGCTTCAACACTTGGTTGGCGTTTGTCCTTGGCGAGATGTCCTGCTGGAGGTTTCCTCCGCTGCCTTAATCCCTCGACAAGAAACAGAGCTTTTGGTGGAGTTGGCTTTGGCGTTTGCGGCGGGACAATCCCCTCGTTGTTGGGCCGACTTGGGGACGGGATCAGGGGCTGTGGCCGTCAGCTTGTGCCGTGCATGGCCCGAGGCAGAGGGGCACGCGGTGGACTTGAGTGTTGATGCGTTGGCTCTAGCTGAGAAGAACCTCAAGGCCCTGGCCCCAGAACAGTCTTGTCGGTTGCACCATGGCTCTTGGTGGGTTCCCTTGCGGGCTTTTTGGGGACAGCTTGAGATTGTGGTGAGTAACCCCCCCTACATCCCACGTCCATTAATCGAAATGTTGGATCCTGTGGTGCGGGACCATGAACCCCTTAGTGCATTGGTTGGTGGGGAGGATGGCCTTGAGGCCATTCGCTCTTTATTGATGGATGCGCCATGTGCTCTTGCTCCAGGTGGCGTCTTGTTCTTGGAACATCACCACGACCAAAGTGAGAGCGTCCAGGATTTAATGCGTGAGGCTGGATTGGTGAACGTCTCTGCTGCCAACGATCTTGAGGGGGTCGCCCGTTTTGCGCAGGGTCAGCGGGCTCTCACATCAGCCCTATGACTGTGCCTACAAGTCCGTTGGTGCTTTCCGGGGCGGCAGTAGCGCGGCGTTTGCGGGCCTCTGAAGCGGTCGTTATTCCGACGGATACATTGCCGGGCTTGGCAGTTTTACCCGAGAACGCCGAGACAATTTGGATGTTGAAGCAGCGGCCTGCTGATAAGCCGCTGATTTTGATGGGGGCCACGGTTGAAGCGTTGTTAGAGGGTGTCGATCCTTGTTGTCATGACGACGCCAAAACCCTGGCAACCAAGCATTGGCCGGGTGCGATCACGCTGGTTCTGCCGGCTAGAGGCCCTTATGTGGACTATCTGAATCCTGGTGGTTTCAACATTGGTTGTCGGATTCCAGCCTGTGCAATCACCCAGAATCTTTTGTCGATTAGTGGTCCTCTCGCGACCAGTAGTGCCAATCCTTCTGGTAAACCGGCTGCAACGACGGCCCTTGAAGCGGCCCAGTTGTTTCCCTCTCTGGCACAGCTCGGTCCTCAACCTTGGCCCACCCATTCCGGACAGGCCAGCACGGTTTTGGTCTGGAGGGATGTGGGTTGTTGGCGCATCGCCCGTCGTGGTGCTGTGATACCGGAGGGGATCCCTACAGCGGAATGATCATTCTTGTGGGCCTTTGCTTGGCCGTGATGACCTTTTTGCATTGGGTGCTTGAACCACTGGAGGTTGTGATGACTCCGTTGCTTCAATTCAAGGTCATCCCTTGGATTTTGTTGATGGTGGGAGTTTGGTTGTTTGCAGCCCCAGTCAGCAAAGACAGCCACTAAGGATTTCTTTAAAGCCGGCTAACGGATTTGAACCGATGACCTTCGCTTTACAAAAGCGCTGCTCTACCACTGAGCTAAGCCGGCGTAGGACCAGCTTACCGATCAGTGGGCATCAAGTCTTAGCGGTGGAACGGTCGATCCATCATCCAAAGGGCTAATTCAAGCCGAGTACTGCATCCTGTTTTGGACAGAGCACGGCTGATATGACATTCAACGGTTCTGAGGCTTAAAACGAGTCGATCTGCAATGGCGCGATTCGTCATTCCTTGCAGAAGTAGGGCGCTTACACGGGCTTCCGATGGAGTAAGCGAAGTCTCGGTAGTCAAAATTCAAGCGGGGCGACTGCTTAAAGAGTTCCCCCCTCAGGTGTCTGTTGGATTGATCGACGTATGGGCAGATTGGCAACCAGAGCCGTCATGCGGTCTTCGGTTTCGAGGCTGACGTCGCCCTCCTCAACATCGATTTCCACGTAACGAGCTACAACCTCGAGGATTTCGCGGCGCATTTGGGCCAGGAGTTCGGGATTGAGGTCGCTGCGGTCGTGTGCTAGCACCAGTTGCAACCGTTGTTTGGCTGTACTTGCACTGGAGATTTGACGCCCTAAGAGCTTGTCGATGAAATCTTTTACGGTCATCGATTCAAAAAAGTCTGGTTTGCATTAATTGGCGCACTCTGGCGCGGAAGCCATTGCGTGCTTCGGAAGGGTCCATCAGGGGGATGTCTTCCCCTTGAAGCCTCCTGGCGATGTTGTTGTAAGCCTTGGCTGCAGGAGAGCCGCTCTCCCCCAGGGTTAGTGGTTCGCCGCGATTCGTGCTCACAATCACCTGCTCATCTTCAAAAACCAATCCCAGCAGTGGGAGAGCCAAGATGTCGGTCACGTCGTCGACGGACAGCATCTCTTGAATCGACATCATCTTGGGTCGCACTCGGTTCAAGACGAGTTGAACAGGGGTGACCCCTTGCGTGTTGAGCAGACCAATAACGCGATCAGCATCACGCACTGCGGCAACTTCAGGAGTGGTCACAACAACAGCTTCACGCGCCGCCGCTGCTGCATTTTTGAAGCCGTCTTCGATGCCGGCCGGGCAGTCGATCAGGACGTAGTCGAATTGTTCCTCTAACAAAGACACAATTGCCTTCATGTCTTTTGGCGTCAGCCACTCGAGCATTCGAGGATTGCCAGCGGGCAATAGGGCCAAGTTGGGTTCCTGCTTGTGTTTCACAAGGGCTTGCTCCAATCGGCATGTTTCTGCAAGCACTTCTTGGGCTGTGAAAACAATTCTGTTTTCGAGGCCTAAAAGAAGATCGAGATTGCGCAGACCGAAATCGGCATCCAGCACAACAGTTCGTGCCCCAAGCCTGGCGAGGGCGATGCCGAGGTTGGCTGTTGTGGTTGTTTTGCCGACGCCGCCCTTGCCGGAGCAGATCAGGATCGTTCGGGTCGTCGACACCGGGATTCCGCTTGGTTTGGATCAGGATAATCTCCCAATCCATCGTGACAACTTCGATCAGCCGGGTTGCAAGCTCAGCACTTCGGCTGGATCAATTCTGATGACACCGTTGCGGAGGGAGGCTTGTTCTGCTAGCCCCGGCTGGGGAAGGTCGTCGGGTCCACGAGCGACAGCATCAGCGATTCGGAGTTGAAGAGGGCGAAGTTGCAGCGCAATGATCCGAGCTTGAGTGGATCCGTTCGCTCCTGCGTGGGCCACACCCCTTAATCGACCCCAAACAAGGATGTCTCCACAGGCCGTAACCGTTGCTCCAGGATTGACATCTCCATAAACCAAAATGCTCCGATCGCTGTGCAGGTAATCACCGGAGCGCAATGTGCCCTGGTGAAACATCACGCCAGTTGACTGTGTGGATGATTCCTTCGTTGGGGGTTCTGTATGCATGAGGTCCCCCGAGCAGATTGGTGCAGACCGTTGCAGCCTTGCCTCTAAGCCAAATGCTCTGGCACTCACGACAGTGTCGGGAACGTTGCTGATCAACGAATCAAGCCCTCGTCCGCTTTGCTCCACTTCTGCCATGAGGTCTTGGAGATCTGTGTAGGTCAGCGACCATTCCCCACAGTCGAGATCAATCCACCCTGTGTTTGCGTTGTGGAGTAGGTCTTTGATCGTGTCCCTCCAGTGCTGGTCACGATGGTTTGGGAGTTTTATTTTCATTCTTCTGCAGTCCAGTTCGATCGGGTCGTCCATTCAAGGGCCATGGTTTGACGCAGTTCAGTGCTGATTTCAGCAGGGTGAATGAGCCAGGACGTTGCGGCCGGTTGGGTCAGGCTGTCCACCAGGGGAGAGGCTTGCTCAAGCGCTTGAAGATTTTTCCCATCCCAAAGTCTTAATCCCCCTCTGTAGGGGTGGTAGCCGCGGATTTGCTGATGGCGAAGTCCACAACTGTTTCGAGGGTCATGGCCTTGGCTTTCGGCTAGACGCGTTGCGATCGCCAGCGACTTGAGTTGGTTTTCACGGCTCAGATGTTCGACCGCCGTCGCTTTGAACAATTGGCGATCTAGAAAGCGGCTACTGAGTTCTGCTACTGGTGAAGGACCTTCCTCTTTCCATCGCTGCAGGTGATAGCCAGTACGCACATCGTCGTTAGCAAGGAAAAGATCGAGATCGATTTGGTCGGCTTTCCAAAGCCATTGGGCCATCACCTCATCCGCCCAGACACTCTTGGGACCAAGATCTCGAACCAATTGGACGAGGCGTTCCAATAGCCAGTTGCACACCACATTGAGTCGGTGGTTGTAGACGCTGCGGTACATCAAATTGCGAACCACCAGGTAATGCTCCACGGCCATCAGCCCCTTGGGGTGAATGGCTAAGTCGCCGTCTGGAGCCAGTGTCAATGCCCCCAAAATCCGATCGAGGTCGAGTTGGCCGTAGCGCGTGCCAGTGCTGTAACTATCGCGAAGCAAATAATCAAGTCGGTCGCAATCCAGCTGACTGCTGACCAGCCGTTGAATCACGGGATGGGGGCTGATGCCGTGCTCTAACAATGTGGCGACGGAATCGGCAGTACCTGCCTGCTGTTTTTCCAGGCATTCACGAATTCCCTGGTGTTCGCGGATGATCTGTGCAGACCAGGACTCATGTCGCAGGCCAAACATTTCTTCCCCTGTATGGCTGAGCGGGCCGTGACCTAAATCATGAAGTAGCGCTGCCGCGTATAAAACAGGTCGATGTGGCTCTAATTCTGGGGCTTGCTCCACCAAGCGTTTAAATGCGCGACGCGCCAGATGAAAGACCCCGAGCGAGTGGGTGAATCGGCTTGATTCAGCGCCATGAAAGGTCAGGAAGGCTGGACCGAGCTGACGAATGCGACGCAGGCGTTGAAACGGCGCGGTGTCCACGAGTTCCATCACCATGGCTTCGCACGGTGCGTTCCACTCCAGACAGATCTCTCGATGGAGTGGATCGTTGTACGTGCGTTGCCTCATGGAACAGAGGTGTTGCTGCTGTCGAGCTCCAGCAACGACGCCATCCACTGCTCAGCTTCATTCAGCCAGCGATCTCCTTCTCCTCCTGGGTTGAGCGGTTCAGGATCGGAAAGAAGGCGATCGGGTTCAATGCCTGCATCTTGAATATCTCGTCCGCTGGGGGTGACATAGCCCGCCACGGTGACGGCAAGACCGCTGCCATCACTCAGGTTCGTCAGGGTTTGAATCAGCCCTTTCCCAAATGTTCGATTGCCCAGCAGGGTGGAGCGGCCGTTGTCCTGCAAGGCACCCGCAAGGATTTCGCTAGCGCTTGCAGTGCCGCCATTCACCAGGGTGAGCATCGGTCCGTCGAACAGTGTTGAGGTTCCTGCCTGAATGCTGTCTGTGATGCCTTCTCTGTTGCGGGTTTCAACGATGGCCCCCCCGCTGAGGAAGTCGTTCGCAACGGCCAACCCAGAACTCACGAGCCCACCAGAGTTATTGCGTAGGTCGAGCACCAATCCTTCGATGCCCTTGTCTTGCAATTCAGCGAGGGCCTCTAGCACCTGCTGGGGAACCCCCTCTGTGAACTGGGTAATGCGTAAGTAACCAAGGGTGTGGGATTCGGTGCGCAACCGCCGTGTCCGTACCGGACGAAGGTCGACACTGCGGCGCTCCAAGGACAGCTCTTTAGGGCTGTTACTGCCCTGCTGCAAGGTCAGGACGACCTGGGTGCCAATTTCACCGCGAAGCGCATTGGCGGCGCCTTCAAGGCCGAGATCGGCGATTTGTTGGCCATCGACAGCAAGGAGATAGGTCCCGCTTGCGATCTCGGCGTCCGCAGCTGGGGATCCATCCAAAGCTGAGATCACGACCACTTGATCTTGCTGGTCGTCAGGACCGAGTTGCAGCCCCACACCACTGAGATTTCCACTGGTGCTGTTTTTGATCGCTGCGTAGTCCTTCGGCCTTAGAAGTCGTGTGTAGGGGTCGCCGAGTTCTCCGAGCATCTCTTCAATGGCGTCGTAGGCGTCGTCACTGCTCTGAATTGTTTTCTCGAGTGCCTTTTGTCGTTGGCGCCGCCATCGCACGTCATCAAGCCGTTCTGGGTTCCAGTAGCCCTGGTTCACCAGTCGCCAGCTGTCGACCACCAGTTGCTGGGTATCGCTAAGGGCGTAGACCGTCGAAATGGGATTGAACACCAGTCCAAACGCGATGCAGGCCGCAATCAATGAAGCGATGAGCTTTTTGGCCATGTGAGATGTGTTGCGCCGCAGGCGATGGGAGAAGTTGTTAACAGTTGGATACATCACAGTCCTTTCGCCTCGTTGGTTGAAGCGTGCTCCGTAGACTTTCGCAACCCGAGCCCGCTTGTGCATGGCGAACTCTTCGCCCGTTTACGACTGGTTCCAGGAACGTCTGGAAATCCAGGACATTGCTGATGACATCGGCACAAAATACGTCCCCCCCCACGTCAATATCTTTTATTGCCTGGGTGGGATCACGTTGGTCTGCTTCCTGATCCAGTTCGCGACAGGGTTCGCGATGACCTTCTACTACAAGCCAACTGTTGCCGAGGCCTACACCTCTGTTCAGTATTTGATGACCGATGTCAGCTTCGGCTGGCTGATTCGTTCGGTGCACCGTTGGAGTGCCTCGATGATGGTTCTCATGCTGATTTTGCATGTGTTCAGGGTTTATCTCACCGGTGGTTTCAAGCGTCCTCGTGAGCTCACCTGGGTGACTGGTGTCACCATGGCTGTGATCACTGTTTCGTTCGGTGTTACTGGTTACTCCCTGCCTTGGGATCAAGTTGGCTACTGGGCTGTGAAAATTGTTTCCGGTGTTCCAGCAGCCATTCCCGTGGTGGGAGATTTCATGGTTGAGTTGCTCCGTGGTGGAGAGAGTGTTGGTCAATCGACCCTGACGCGTTTCTACAGCCTTCACACCTTTGTGATGCCATGGCTCCTCGCGGTGTTCATGCTCATGCACTTCCTGATGATCCGTAAGCAAGGTATTTCCGGTCCCTTGTGATCGTTGTTCCTTCCGTTCTTTCAACACTTGGATTAACTGATGCACATTCTCAAGAAGCCTGATCTCT